>JALDYL010000040.1:0-35349 GCA_032153965.1 Achromobacter sp.
AGGACGTGTTCATCGTCGACGGCTCGGCGCTGGCCCGCCCGCGCAGCCAGATGCAATTCGAGCGCGACATCCTGGACGCCCTGGCGGGCGAGGAAGCCCAGCAGCGCGCCGCTTGAGCACCAGCGCCCTGGCATCGCCAGCGCCGCCCGGACCGCATACAATTCCGGTTTTCGGCCAGGCGATGCCCTCCCCATGGAGCTAAACGATTATCTGCGCGTATTCGGCACCAGCTTCTTTTTCGCGCTGGCCACCCTATTGCCATTTCTGAATCCGCCCGCGATCGCGCCGATCTTCCTGTCGCTGACCGAGGGCGCGTCATCGGCCACCCGGATGGTGCTGGCCAAGCGCGTGGCCATCAATGTCTGCCTGATGCTGATCGTCGCCATGGTGGCCGGCAACGTGCTGCTCAGCTTCTTCGGCATCTCGCTGTCCATCGTGCGGGTCGGCGGCGGCATGCTCGTGATCGCCAGCGCCTGGCGGCTGGTGAATTCGCCCGACGCCGACACCGAGCGCGTGGCGCGCATGGCCGAGTCCTTCACCCCGGAAATGGCCAAGGCCCGCGCGTTCTATCCCCTGACCTTCCCCATCAGCTGCGGCCCCGGATCCATCGCCGCGGCCATCACCGTGGGCGTGTCGCTGCGCGACCAGAACCATGTGCTGAGCCTGCTGCGGCTGGGCGGCTCGATCCCGGGCATCATTGTCGTGTCGGTGACGCTCTACATCTGCCTGCGCTTTGCCGCGCAGATGCTGCACCGCCTGGGCGACAATGGCACCGCGGTGTTCATGCGCCTGTCGGCCTTCATCATGCTGTGCCTGGGCGTGCAGATCTTCTGGGAAGGCTCGCGCGAACTGCTGCTGGGCGTGTTGCAGCAAGTGATGCAACCAATTCCGATTCCCAAGGCCTAAGCCTGGCCGGACGCCCCGTCCGGCCCCTTTTCCAACCCTTGCAAAGCAACAATGACTTCTCGCTCAGAACGCCTGCTCCGCCTGATCGCCCTTTTCTGCTTCGGCGCCGTCGGCCTCGCCCTGGTTTCCCAGCACGTCTTCGACATGCCGCCCTGCGCCTGGTGCGTCATGCAGCGCCTGATCTACCTGGTGATCGGCGTCATCGCGCTAGTGGGCGGATTCGGCGGCGGACGCGCCCTGACGCGCCTGTGCGGCGCGCTCGCCGCGCTGCTGTCCCTGAGCGGCATTGCCGCGGCCTGGTACCAGTACAGCGTGGCCGCCAACATGCTGTCCTGCGACCAGACCTTCGCTGACCGCTTCATGACCGGCATCGGCCTGGAAAGCGCCGTGCCGTCGCTGTTCGGCATCTATGCCACCTGCATGGACGCCAAGGTGCCAGTGCTGGGCATCGAGTACGCCTTGTGGAGCCTGGCGCTCTTCGTCATCATTTTCTTCATGGCGCTGCCTGTCGTGTTCCGGCGCGGCGCGTCGCAGTAACACTTCCAGGCGCCGCCCGCGGGCGGCATCCAAGCGCCGGACGGATGCTTGGACGCCCCCGCCTGCTTTCATCATGTCCACCCTGAGATACCTGACCGGATACCCGGAATCCCTGCTCGCCCAAGCCCAAAAGCTGCTCGACCACGGCAAGCTGGGCGCGGCGCTGTTGGCGCGCTACCCCGCCGGCCCGCACGAGGTCCGCACCGACCGCGCGCTCTACCAATACGTGACGGATCTGAAGAACGCCCACATGCGCAACGGCGACCAGATCAACAAGGTCGCCTTCGACAGCAAGATCCACGTGATCCAGCACGCGCTGGGCCAACACACCTATATCTCGCGCGTGCAGGGCGGCAAGCTCAAGGCCAAGCATGAAATCCGGGTGGCGACGCTGTTCAAGACCGTGCCGGCCGAATTCCTGAAGATGATCACGGTGCATGAACTGGCCCACCTGAAGGAGAAGGACCATAACAAGGCCTTCTACAACCTGTGCCTGCGCATGGAGCCGCAGTATCACCAGTACGAGTTCGACTTGCGGCTGTATCTGACGCACCTGGAAGCCACGCGCGAAACCTTGTGGAAGGCGGCGGCCTGATATCCCAGGGCAAGCGCCCAGAAATAAAAATGCCGTCCCGAAGGACGGCATTTTTCTTGCCATCAGACAGACGCGTCAGGCGTCGCTGGCCGCGTAGCCCATGTTGAACTGCAGGCCGCTGGCCCCGCCTTCCTCGCCGGGTTCACCGCGGGATTGACCCAGGCGGGCCAGGTACTCGGGGGTGATGTCGCCCGTGACGTACTGGCCGTCAAAGCACGACGCCTCGAAGCGCGACAGCTTGGGATTGATGTCCCGGACCGACTGCTGCATGTCGTGCAGGTCCTGGTAGATCAGCGAGTCCGCGCCGATCGCGCGGGCGATTTCCTCGTCATTGCGGCCGGTGGCGATCAGTTCGCTCTGCGTGGGCATGTCGATGCCGTAGACGTTCGGGAAACGCACCGGGGGAGCGGCCGAGGCGAAGTACACCTTGTTGGCGCCGGCGGCGCGGGCCATGTCCACGATTTCGCGGCTGGTGGTGCCGCGCACGATGGAGTCGTCCACCAGCAGCACGTTCTTGCCCTTGAACTCCATGCCGATGGCATTGAGCTTCTGGCGCACGGACTTACGGCGCACGGCCTGGCCCGGCATGATGAAGGTGCGGCCCACGTAGCGGTTCTTGATCAGGCCTTCGCGGTAGTCCAGGTTCAGGCGCGCGGCCAGCTGCATGGCGGCGGGACGCGAGGAATCCGGAATCGGCATGACCACGTCGATGTCGCCCAGGCGCATGTTGCGAGCCACTTTGTCGGCCAGGTACTCACCCATGCGCAGACGGGCGTCGTACACCGACACGCCATCGATCAGCGAATCCGGACGGGCGAAGTACACGTACTCGAAAATGCAGGGGACCAGTTGCGGATTGTCCGCGCACTGGCGGCTGACGAAGCGGCCGTCCAGGTCGATGAACACGGCTTCGCCGGGCTCGACGTCGCGCACGAAGGCAAAGCCGCTGCCTTCCAGCGCCACGGATTCCGAGGCCACCATCCATTCCACGCCCTCTTCGGTTTCCTGGCGGCCGATGCACAGCGGGCGGATGCCGTTGGGATCGCGGAAGGCGAGCAAGCCGTAGCCGGAAATCTGCGCCACCACGGCGTAGGCGCCGCGCACGCGCTTGTGCAGGGCCGACACGGCGCGGAAGATCGCGTCGTCGTCCAGCGACACGCCGCTGGCGGCCGATTGCAGCTCGTGCGCCAGCACGTTCAGCAGGACTTCGGAATCGGAGTTGGTGTTGATGTGGCGGCGGTCGACGCGGTAGAGCGATTCGCGCAGTTCACGCCAGTTGGTCAGGTTGCCGTTGTGGGACAACATGATGCCGAACGGCGCGTTGACGTAGAACGGCTGGGCCTCTTCCTCGCTGGCGCTGGAGCCCGCGGTGGGATAGCGGACCTGGCCGACGCCCGACGTACCCGGCAGCGCGCGCATGTTGCGCGTGCGGAAGACGTCGCGCACCAGGCCGTGCGCCTTGTACATATTGAATTGGTTGCCTTGCGACGTCGCGATGCCCGCGGCGTCCTGCCCGCGATGCTGCAACAGCAGCAAGCTGTCATAGAGCAGCTGGTTGACCGGCCCGCGCCCGATGACCCCTACGATTCCACACATGGTGAGATTTCCTGGTTGATTTGAAGCTAATCAATACGGCAGCCAAGTCGCCAAAGACGGCGGCAGCCACGTTTTGATATGTTTGATGGCCTCGATGGCCGAATGCGAAAACATGGCGTCCTTCCACCACGGCTCTTCCGGCAGCGGCGTGTAGCCTGCGGCGGCGACCAGCGCCAGCACGATCAGCAGGCCACGGGCCAGCCCGAACATCCCGCCCAGGCCGTGGTCGGCGGGACTCAGTCCGGTGCTGCGGATCAGGGCGGCAAGCGTCATGTTGACCAAGCCCACACCGAGCAGCACGATGATGAACACCGCGGCGTACGAAACTCCCATGCGCAGCAGCGTCGTTTCAATATAGGGCTCCAGCCAGGCATAGACCGTGGGCCCCCACCATATCGCGGCCACGAAGGCCAGCAGATAGGCAACCAGCGACAGCACCTCTTTGAGCAGGCCGCGCACCAAGCCCAGCACACCCGAAACCACCAGGATGGCCAGCACGACGAAGTCGAAGCCGGTCACTATTGGGCGGCGATGAAACCATTGTCATAGCCCAGGGTGCGCAACCGCGCCTGGGCCGCCTGCGCCGCCTCGCGCGAGGGGAACGGCCCCACCCGCAGACGGTACTGCTGCTTGCCATTGATGGTGGCTTGTTCGACGAATGCGTTGGTCACGCCGGCCTGGTGCAGCTTGCCGCGCCGCGACTGGGCGTCCTCGGACGTGGTGTAGGCGGCAATCTGCAACACGAAATTACCCTTGGCGGCCGGCTTGGGCGCGGGCGTCGTAGCGGCGGGCGCCTGGCGCCCTTCCAGCAGGGCCAGGGCGCGCGCGCCGTCGTCCGAACGGGTATCGGGCTTGGGCGCAGGCTTGGGCGGCGTGGCCGGCTTGGGCTCGGGCTTGGGCGGCGTGACGGCCGCGACCGCGGGCGGAGTCGCCGGCTGCGTCGCGGGCGGCGTCACTGTGGCGGGCGGTTGCACCGACGTGACTGGAGGCGGCGTGGGGATGGCCGAAGGATCCGTCGGCGCGACGCTGCCCGGCGCGGGCGTCTGCGGCACGGCGACCTGGGGCTCGCTTACTTGCGGCTGGAACGGCGTATTGCGTTCCGGCACCCTGATGGGAATGTTGTCGTCGACGGGCGTGGGCTGCGAATCGAGCACCATGGGCAGGACGATGACGGCTGCCAACACCAGCGCGATGGCGCCTGCCAGCCTGCGCCGCGCGCGGCCGCGCAGCTCCGCAGCCTGCACCTCGCTGGGCACTGCCGCCCGCTTGGAGGGCTGCGCCTGGTCGGCAGGATCTTTGCGTTTGAAAAAACCCATGGAGGAGAATTCCTTGCGGCGCCTTGCGGCAATACGGCGGCGGGCCGCCACCACGCGAATGGCCCGATTTGCCTATGCCTTGCGACCCAGAGCCTGCAAAACCGAGGCTACGGTGAGAAACGAGCCGAACACCACGATTCTATCATTCTCCCCTGCCCGTTCGCGCGCCGCCGCAAAGGCCTGGGCAGGATCCGCGTAGGCGGCGATGCCCGGTTTTTCGCCATCCGCCGGCGCAGGCGGCAGCGCCGCCGCGACCTGCTCGGCCAACGCCTCTCCAGGCGTGCCGCGCGGACCCGGCAGGCCGGCGCAGTACCAGTTGTCGATGCGCGTGCCGAGCTTGGCGACGACGCCGGCCAGATCCTTGTCGTTGAGCATGCCGAACACCGCATGCGTGTACGGATGGAAACCCATGTTGTCCAGGTTCTGCGCCAGCACCGCCGCGGCGTGCGGGTTGTGCGCCACGTCCAGGATGACCGCGGGCTGGCCCGGCAGGATCTGGAAGCGGCCCGGCAGCGACGCCTGCAACAGCCCCAGGCGCACGGCCTGCTGCGGCACCGGCAGACGGTCGCGCACCGACTCCAACCCCGCCAGCGCGGCCGAGGCGTTCAGCAACTGGTTGGCGCCGCGCAGCGCCGGATAGGCCAGGGAATTGCGGCGTTGTTCGCGTCCGCCGTAGGCCCATTGCTGACGGTCGCCGGAATAGTTGAAGTCTTGGCCGAACAACCACAGGTCGGCGCCGATTTCCTTGACGTGGTCCAGCAGCGATTGCGGCGGCATGGGATCGCTGCAGATGGCCGGGCGGCCGCTGCGATAGATGTGGGCTTTCTCGAAGCCGATCTTTTCGCGCGTATCGCCCAGCCAGTCGGTATGGTCCAGGTCCACGCTGGTGACGATGGAGCAGTCGGCATCGATGATGTTGACGGCATCCAGCCGCCCGCCCAGGCCGACTTCCAGCACCACGGCGTCCAGTTTCGACTGCGAGAACAGCCGCAGGATCGCCAGCGTGGTGAACTCGAAGTAGGTCAGCGACACGTCGCCGCGCGCGGCCTCGACCGCCTGGAACTGGGCGATCAGCGCCTCGTCGGTAGCGATCTGGCCGTTGATGCGGGCGCGTTCGTTGAAGTCGATCAGGTGCGGGGATGTGTACAGCCCGACCTTGTAGCCGGCCGCCAGCAGGATCGCCTCCAGCATGGCACAGGTGGAACCCTTGCCATTGGTGCCGCCGACGACGAATTTCACGCCGGACAGCTCCAGGCCCAGGCGCCCCGCTACCTCGCGCACCCGGTCCAGGCCCATGTCGATGGCGGTGGCGTGGATCGATTCCAGGTACTGCAGCCAATCGGACAGGGTGGCGGAAACGTCGGGCGTGCGGGCAGAAGACATGACAGGGCCGTAAGTGAGGTCAGCCTTCGATTTTAGCAGTCCACGCACGGTGTTTTCCCTAATCCCCCAGGGAGCGGCAAGGTATCGCCACCGAAAAAACGCTTGCCACTATTTTTCTCATACATAAAAATAATTTCACGTATGGAAATTTTATTGGATCAAGCATGACGCAAAACAAGACCCCCGCCTGGCTGGTGCGCGAGGCCGACGTGCCCGGCTACCACCCCGCCAACCACACCGGCACGCTGAACCGGCGCCTGATCGGCCCGGACACCGTCGGCTCCCGGGGCGTGGAGGTGCTGCTGGGCGTCATCGACAAGGGCAAGGGCGCCCTGCCGCACGCCCATCCCGGCATCGAACAGGTCTGCTACCTGCTGTCCGGCACGGCGCGCGCCCAGGTGCAGGACGAATGGGCCGACATGGGTCCGGGCGACTGCTGCTACTTCCCTCCCGACATTCCGCACGTCTTCACCGTCACCAGCGACGAGCCCGCGCGCCTGCTGGTGATCTACACCCCCCCTTATGAAGAATCCCCAGACCGCGTGATACGCGGCTTTCCGGCGCCACCCCCAGCCGCCTGACGCGGCGCAGCCCCGGGCAGCGGACGCAGAAACCGCGCCTGGACCCCAAGCACACAGGAGACAAACCCATGAGACCCCCAAGCCTGTTGGGCGCCGCCCTCATCAGCGGCGCGGCGCTGATCGCCAGCCCCGCCGCCCACGCCGCCGACTACCCCACCAAACCCATCACCCTGATCGTCCCCTTTCCCGCCGGGTCCGGCACCGACGCCGTGGGCCGCATCTTCGGCGCCGAGCTGGGCAACATCCTGGGCCAGCAGGTGGTGGTCGAAAACAAGCCCGGCGCCAACGCCACCATCGCGGCCAATTATGTGGCGCGCGCCAAGCCGGACGGCTACACGCTGTTCGTCACCACCAACACCTCGCATTCCGCCGCCCCCTGGCTGATGAAGAACGTGCCCTACGATCCGGTCAAGGACTTCACCCCCATCGCCCGCGGCGGAAACCTGCCCTTCATCCTGGTGGTGAACCCGAAGCGGCCGTGGAAGACCGTGGGCGAACTGGTCGCCGACGCGCGCCAGCGTCCCGGCCGCATCACCTATGCCAGCGGCAACAGCACCGGCATCGTCGCCGGCGCCACGCTGGCCAACCGCGCCAAGATCGACATCCTGCACGTGCCCTATAAAGGCACGCCGCAAGGCTTGACCGACGTGGTCGGCGGACAGGTCGATTTCATGTTCACCGACCTGGCTTCAGGTCTGCCCTTCGTGCAATCGGGCCAGTTGCGCGCCCTGGCGGTGTCTACCGCCGAACGCAGCGCCATCGTCCCGGACCTCCCGTCCATGGCCGAGTCCGGCGTGCAGGATTTCGACCTCAACTCCTGGAACGGCTACTTCGGCCCGGCCGGCATGCCGCCGGAGATCGTGGCCAAGCTGAATGCCGCGATCAATCAGGTGGTCGCCAAGCCCGACGTGAAAAAGCGCCTGGCGGGCCTGGGGTTCGATGCCTTCTCCGGCACGCCGCAAGCGTTCTCCCAGTTCGTCGGCGCCCAGCTGGACCTGTGGGGCAAGCTGATCCGCGACGCGGGGATCGAGCAGCAATGAGCGAACGGCCGCAATCCGAAACTCCCGGCGGCCCGTTGGCTGGCGTGCGCATCCTGGACCTGAGCTCGGTAGTGATGGGCCCCTATGCCACCCAGGTCCTGGCTGACCTGGGCGCGGACGTCATCAAGGTCGAACCGCCGGCCGGCGACAACATGCGGGCCGTCGGCCCCATGCGCAACCCTGGCATGGGCCATATCTATCTGCACCTGAACCGCAACAAGCGCTCGGTGGTGCTGGACTTGAAGACGCCCGAGGGGCTTGCGGCCTGCCTGAAACTGGCCGAAAGCTGCGATGCCCTGCTCTACAACATCCGCCCGCAGGCGATGGCCAGGCTGGGCCTGTCCTACGAGGCGGTGGCGGCGCGCAATCCGCGCATCGTCTATCTGGGCGCCTACGGCTATGGCGAGGCCGGCCCCTACGCCGGGCGGCCCGCCTACGACGACCTGATCCAGGGCCAGACCGGCATCGCCGCCCTCTACGCCCAGCACAGCGGGGACGTGCCGCGCTACGCGCCGCTGACTCTGGCCGACCGGGCGGTGGGACTGCACGTGGGCATCGCGCTCGTGTCCGCGGTGCTGCACGCCCGAAGCACGGGACAAGGCCAGCAGGTGGAAATCCCCATGTTCGAAGGCATGGCCCACCTGGTGCTGGGAGACCATCTCGGCGGCGCCACCTTCGAGCCGCCGCTGGGCCCCACCGGCTATGCGCGCCTGCTGGCGCCGCATCGCCGCCCCTACGCCACGGCCGACGGCTACATCAGCCTGTTGATCTATAACGACAAGCACTGGCGCAACTTCTTCGACCTGATCGGCCGGCCCGAATTGTCGCGGGATCCGCGCTTCAGTTCCCACGGCGCGCGCGCCGCCCACATCGGCGAGGTCTACGCCTTTGTCGCCGACGTCGTTGCCGCCCGAGGCAGCCAGGACTGGCTGGAAGACCTGGCGCGAGCGGATATTCCCGCTTCGCCGCTCTACTCCGTGGACGACCTGCTGCAGGACGAGCATCTGGCTGCGACCGGCTTCATCCGGGCCATGGACCATCCCAGCGAGGGCCCGATCCGCACGACCGCTCCGCTGGGCAAGTACGAAAGCACCCCCACCTCCATACGCCGCCCGGCCCCCAGGCTGGGCCAACACAGCCGCGAAGTGCTGGCCGAGGCCGGCTATGACCCTGCCCGGATCGACGCCATGGCGGCCCGCGGCATCACCCTGGATGGAAACGACTGATGGACTTTGAATTCACCCCCGACCAGTTGGCGCTGCGGGACGCGGTGGCCCGCATCTGCGAACGCTATCCCGACGAGTACTGGCTGGAGCGCGACCGCGAAGGCGGCTTCCCCGAGCCCCTGCACGCCGACCTGGCGCGCGACGGCTGGCTGGGCATCGCCATGCCGCAGGAATATGGCGGCGCGGGCCTGGGCATGACCGAGGCGGCGCTGATGATGCAGACCATCGCGGCCTCCGGCGCGGGCTTCACCGGCGCCTCGGCCGTCCATATGAACATCTTTGGCCTGAACCCGGTGGTGGTCTTCGGCAGCGACGAGCAGCGCCGCCGCTGGCTCGAGCCCCTGATCGCCGGCCGCGAGAAAGCCTGCTTCGCCGTCACCGAACCCGATGCCGGGCTGGACACCACCAAGCTCAGCACCCGCGCCGTGCGCCAGGGCGACGAGTACGTGGTGCACGGCCGCAAGATCTGGATCTCGACCGCCCAGGTCGCCCACAAGATGCTGCTGCTGGCGCGCACCACCCCGCTGTCAGACGTGGACAAACCCACCCAGGGCCTATCGCTGTTCTATACGGACCTGGACCGCGGCAAGATAGAAGTCCGCGAAATCGAGAAGATGGGCCGCAAGGCGGTGGACTCGAACATGCTCTTCATCGACGGCCTGCGCATCCCGGTGGCCGACCGCATCGGCGAAGAAGGCCGGGGCTTCGAGTACATCCTGCACGGCCTGAACCCCGAACGCATCCTGATCGCGGCCGAAGCAGTGGGCATCGGCCGGGCCGCGCTGGAGCGGGCGGTGAAGTACGCCGGCGAACGCACCGTGTTCGGCCGCCCCATTGGCCAGAACCAGGGCATCCAGCACCCGCTGGCCCAGGCCTGGATGCAATTGGAAGCCGCCGACCTGATGGTATTCAAGGCCGCCAGCCTGTACGACGCGGGCAAGCCCTGCGGCCCCTACGCCAACTCCGCCAAATACCTGGCGGCCGAGGCCGGCTACAACGCCTGCCAGACCGCAGTCATGACCCTGGGCGGCATGGGCTACGCCAAGGAATACCACGTGGAGCGCCTGCTGCGGGAGAGCTTCATTCCCCGCATTGCGCCGGTCAGCCCGCAGCTGATCATGTGCTTCATTGCGGAAAAAGTGCTGGGGCTGCCCAAGTCCTACTGAGCGGCGCCGTTCAATGGTCGCGCAGGCCTGCCCGTCAGGCCTGCTGCTCCAGCGCGGTGCAGGCCGAGCGCAGGATGCGCGCATAGGCCTCCTGTTGCGGCTCGATCCGGTAGATCGGCCCGCCCACCGAAATCGCATAGTGCTCGCCGGACAGCGTGACCGGCCAGGCGATCGCGCCCACGTCCGCAATGGACTCGCCGCTGTTCATGAACCAGCCGCGCTGGCGCGACAGCTTAAGGTCCGCCAGCAACGCCTCGCGCGTGACCAGCGTGCGCTCGTTATGGCGGGTCATGGTCATGTCCGCAAGCATGGCGTCGCGAGCCGGCGCGTCCAGCAGGGACAACAACGCCTTTCCCAGCGAATTTGCATGAACGTCTTTGAATTCACCCGCAACCGGCGCGTATCTGATCGTATGTGGCGAATCCAGCACATCCAGGTAGACCACCCGGCCATCCTGGCTCAGCTTGGCGAAAACAACCGTTTCGCGGGTAGCGTCCCTTAGTTCCGTCAGGCTGGGATAGACCCGGTCCAGCACCGGGTCGGCGCGGGCGATGCGCTGCGCCATGGCCAGCAGCCTGCCGGTCGGGTAATAGCCCTGGCGCCGCCCGGTTTCATACAGATAGCCCAGGCCGGTCAGGGTTCGGATCAGGGCCAGGCAGCTCGATACCGGCACATCCAGCAGCCGGGCCAGCTCCGATAGCGGCAGCGCGCGCTTTTCGCGGGCATAGGTTTCGATGATTTCGATGACTCGCAGCGCCGTCTTGACACTCATTACCCGGTCCGAACTGTTTAGCACGTGAAACATCTGGCTCGCCGGTGGCTAAAGTTCCCTGCGGGCCTGCCGTAATCGTAGCTGAGAATTCCCTGAAAACAGCGCGTTCCTCCGAGACGCCCACATCGCCGTTGGAGTGATCATGGCCGTAACCCCCATAGCCCCTGCATCGTTTGCACCAGCGCCGGTCGCTCCCGCGCCGCTCGCGCCGGACCCCGCCGTGAGCGTCGTGCCCACGGCCGCCGCAACGAACAACGGGGCTTCGGACAGCGCGACGTCGGATCAGTCCGATTCGCAGAAGCTACCCCTGGACAAGGCTCTGGACGAAATCAACGACCAGATGAAAGCCTGGTCTACCCAGCTCCAGTTCGAGATCGACCCCAACGTGCACCAGGTGGTGGTATCGGTGATCGACGCGGAATCGGGCGATGTCATACGCACGATCCCCAGCGAAACCCTGCTCAAAATCGCCAAAATGATCGTGAACATGCAAGGAAACGGCATCAAAACCACGGCCTGATTCGGCCCTGATTTCATGCGTCGCCCGCCGCCGTCCTGCAGGCCGACCATGGAAGCGTCGAATTAGGCCCGCCTAATGCCCTTACCCGGCCAATCGCCGACACCGTATTTTTGACAAAATCGCATCGCTAGGAAGGAATTTCATATGGCCTCTATCACCAACCTCGGCTCGACCACCGGCTTGCCCCTCGAAAAGATCCTGACCGATCTGCAGGCGGCCGAGGACAAGAAGCTAAGCCTCTACACGAATCGCCAAGCCAGTTACGAAGCCCGTGTAAGCGCCTTTGGCCAAATTCAAAGCGCGGTTGAAGCCCTGCAGAAGGCGGCAGCGGCGTTGGGCAAGGCGTCCACGCTAGACGCTGTCAAACCCACCGTCGTAGGCGACGGCCTGACCGCGACCATCGGCGAAGACGGCGCCACCATGGGCGAGTACGCCATCAAGGTGAAGAACCTGGCGGCGGCGCAGACCTTGCAATCCGGCATGGTCACGGATCGCAAAGCTTCGAATGGCGCTACCGGTTCATTTGAAATTGAGCTCACCAACGGTGAAAAGCACACGGTCGACCTGAAGGACGACACGTCGCTGAATGGCATCGCAAAAGCAATCAATAGCGATGACAAGGCATCGGTGCGCGCAACGATCATCACGAATGAATCCGGTAGTTACCTCATGCTCAGCGCAAAGAATACTGGCGTGCAGGCATCGGTAAAGTCCATCACAGTTACCGGCACTCCCGAACTGGAAAACATTCTGAGCTACAACTCGGGCTCGGGCAGCCAGTTGACACAGCAAACCGCAGCCGCCGACGCCGAGGTCGAGGTTAACGGCATCACCATCAAGAGCGGCAGCAACAATATCTCTGGCGCAATTGACGGCGTTACGCTGAACCTGACAGCAAAGACGGAAGCCAACAAGGTCGTCACCTTGAAACTGCAAAGCGACACCAGCGTCGCTAGCAAGGCGGTGCAGGATTTCGTCAGCGCCTACAACGCGGTGCAAAGCACGATCTCGAAACTGACTGCCTTCGATATCACCGCCCAAACGAATCAGGCCCTGACCGGCGATAGCACGACCCGTGGCATCCAATCCGCAATGTCTAGCGCCTTGCAGGTTTTCACGCAGGGCGGCGCGGTGAGCTCGCTGGCCGATCTCGGTATCAGCATGGATCCCAAGACCGGTCAACTGAAGCTCGACCAAAAGGAACTGGACGCGGCGTTGGCTGCCAATCCCGCAGACGTCAAGCGCCTCATGACCTCAGCCGACGGTCTTGCCGCCAAATTCGACGTCGCCACCAAGGCCGCCCTGGGCAGCAACGGCTCGATCAAGCTCAGCCAAGATGGCCTGAACGAATCCATTAAAGACGTAAAAGACCAATTGACACGAGCCAAGGCCTCCAGCGCAGCGTCCATGGCCGCCATGCGCGCCCAATTCGTAGCTTTGGACAAGTTCGTATCGCAACAGACAGTCACGGCCAACTACCTGACGCAGCAGTTCGCGGCCATGAGCAAATCCAAGTAATTTATAGAAGATGTATTGATGACCTACGCTGCCCGCCGCCCCACCGGATCTTATTCCGTGCGTTCCTACGCAGAAATAGGCCTGGAAACACAGATCCTGGGCGCGAGCCCCGAAAGGCTTATTTCCCTGCTGTACATGGGTGCCCGGGCGGCAATCGGACAGGCGCGCCTGCACCTTCAAGAAGGCAGAATCACTGAACGGGGAGCCGCCATTTCGAAGGCTATCAAGATCGTCGATGAAGGCCTGAAGACCGGACTGAACATGGAGGCGGGCGGCGAAATTGCCGCAAACCTCGCCCGCCTCTACGACTACATAGTCCGCACGCTGCTGATGGCGAATCTGAAGGCAGATCCGGAAGCGCTCGAAACGGCGGATCGCTTGTTGGCCGATCTGGCCGAGGCTTGGCAAACATCCGTTGATCGCCCTGTCGGGGGCATGCAGCCTTGATGGCGTCGCATATACCCCAGCCAGCCATCGACCGCCCGAGATTTCCATGACGTCCACGACCCAGTACACCTCCCCCATCCTGGAAAACTACCAGGAGATCGCTCTCATCACGGGAGAAATGCTAGCGGCCGCCCAAGCCGGCGACTGGGATGGAGCGATGGTCCATGGACAGCAATATTGCGAGCTGGTGGAGCGCCTGCGCCAGATCGAGCATTCCGCGCCGCTGGACGAAGCCGGCCGCACCATGAAGTACGATCTGCTCGTGCGCATCCTGGAAAACGATGCGCTCACCCGCGATCTGGCGCTTCCGCAACTGGCCCGCCTGGGCGATTTGCTGGGACGCATGAAACGCCAGCAGACCCTGCTGTCCGCCTACGGTTACCAGCAGGCGTCTGAAGAATGAGTGTAGGTCCCGCCGCACTCGGCAATGTCCTGGTGCAGCGGCTGGACGCCGTGCTAGGCACGACGATGTCCGCCGCCAGCGCCAATCAAGTCTCCGGAGCCCGGCCCGACGCGGTCAGCCAGCCAGGCAACCTGGAAAAGCCCGGCGCCTCTGACGGATCGGCGCGCGACCCGCGACAAGGCATACAAACTGGCGGCGCCCGCGGCGACCGCCAGAATACTGTTGTCGACCCCAAGATCGCAGCCGCGCTGGCGCTGGCCGCTCGCGGCCTGGTCACCAGCAGCGACACCACGGCCTCGGCTCCCACGACACTGGGCACGACGGCGCGCGCCATTCTTGCTTTGCTGGCCCAATTTCCTGAGGCCGCGCCAGCGGTCCAGGGACGCGCGCCCCTGTGGACCGCCAATGCTCAGCCGGGCCAACCCACCACCGGTGCCGCCGCCATGCCCGCAGCACAGGCGGGCCAGCAACCTGCTCAGACTGGCGCGCAAACACCCCAGCCCGTGCCTGGCCAGATGCCGGCGCAGGCCACTGCCCAGCAAGCGTCGGCCCTCGCCGCCTCTGTTGCAACGGCGCTCGACGGCGAGGACCCGGCGGCCGGCGCCAAACAGGACCGACCGGCCGGGCCAGGCGCAAGCCCCAACACAAGCAAAGGACCCGAAGCCGCGGCGCATGCCGCCCTGGCGGCTGGCGGACCTTCCGCCCGCGCACTGGGACAGGCCTTGCGTCAGGCGCTGCAAGGCAGCGGACTGTTTTACGAGTCCCACCTGACCGACATGGTCTTCGGCCGGGCCACCCCGGAACAATTGCGCAACGAGCCGCAGGCCGTACTCGGCAAAAATCCGCCCGCGCAGGATGCGGCACCCTCGCGACCGCGGACCGGCGCAGCCGCCGGCGGCCGCCCGGGTGCCGACGCCACACCCAACACCGGCGCCTCCAGTTCGCCCGCCCCTGGCACCCCGGTCAGCGGCATACACCAGGACCTGACCGTGCTGGTCCGCCAGCAGCTGGACGTGCTGGCCAATCAGACGCTGACCTGGCAGGGCGAAGCCTGGCCCGGCGCGCCCATGGAATGGGAAGTCGAGCGCGACCCCTACGGCGGCGATCCGGAGTCGGCGGTTTCGACCTGGGCCACGCGGCTGAAGCTGGACCTGCCCCGGCTGGGCCTGGTCGATGCCCGGCTGAACCTGGCCGGCGATCAGATCGTCCTGCAACTCATCGCGCCGCACAGCGCGGCCGAGATCAATGACTCCTCGGACGCGCTGCGTTCGCGCTTGCTGGCCTCCGGCCTGACCCTGAGCAATCTGTCGGTAAGCGTGGTCGAACCCCGCCCCGAGATTCCCACCGATATCTGATGAGCCGCCTCACCCCCCATTCGGAATCGGACCCGAACGCCAGCCGCAACGCGGCGGTCGCCATTTCCTACGAAGAAAAGGACGGCGCTCCGCGCGTCGTCGCCAAGGGCTACGGCCAGCTCGCGGACACCATCGTCCGCGCCGCCCAGGAAAATGGCCTCTATGTCCACGAGTCGCGCGAACTGGTCGGCCTGCTGATGCAGGTGGACCTGGACGCACATATTCCTCCCCAACTCTATGTAGCGGTGGCAGAATTGCTGGCCTGGCTTTATCGCCTGGAATCGCGCGAGTTCCCCGAACCCGCCCCTCCCGCCTGACCCTATTACCTGAGGAAGACCAAAGTGTTGGATGCCAGCGACCCGGAGTTCTTGCTGACCCGGCCTGACGAGATGCGTTCGGCCCTGTTCGAACTGACCCACCCCGACAGCCACATCCTGGTGCGCGACGCCGCGGACCGGGAGATGGCGGTGCTGATCCTCGGCGTGGACAAGCAGGCCGGCGAATTCTTCTGGAGGCCGCGCGATTACGCCGGCGCGGACTTCGAGCAATCCGACTCCATGGGCTTGCTGAGCGGCACCACCTTCCACTTCCATGCCACCGCCTATGGCGGCGTGCAAATCCGCTTCCGCGTGCAGCGGCCCCAGATCATTCATTTCGACGATGGCAGCGCCGCGCTGGTTTCACCGTTCCCGGAACGCCTGGCCCGCATCCAGCGCCGCAAGATGTTCCGCGCCTCCCTGATCGCCGCCGCCAACGTCTGCCGCGCCAGTTGGCAAGCCTCTCCCGCCGACAAGCCCTACGCGTTCACGATACGCGATATTTCCGTGGACGGCGTGGGCCTGCGCGCAGATCTGGCGGTCCCCGCCCTGCCGGAGCGCGGCACGGTGATGGAAAACGTGCAACTGGATTTCGGCGCCCAGGGCAAGCTGAACGCCAGCCTGGAGGTGCGCAATGTGTACCCGATCTCGGGACAACCCATGAAGCAATCCGCGGATCCTGACGAACCGGCGCCCAAGCACGTTTCGCTCACCGGCGAACCGCCGGTCAGCCACCTCGGGGCTGTCTTCCTGAATCTGGATGCGCGCCAGGAAAACTGGCTGCAACAGGTGGTCTGGCGCCTGGAAAAGAGCGTCCAGCGCAATTGATGTCGTGCGGCGGGGGACATGCGCAGCAAGTTCCCGCCTGATGTCAGCCTGCGCTTGCGGCCAAGCCGCAAGCGCGCCCCGGCGACCGGGAGTCAGACCGCCATCGAGGAGATTTCCTTGTAGGCCGCAACCAGCTTGTTGCGTACCTGCACCGCCGTCTGGAAGCCGATGCTGGCCTTCTGCATATCGATCATGACGTCGTTGAGGGAAATGTCGGGCGCTCCCAGTTCGAACGCCTTGGCTTGGGCCGTGGCGGCGTTCTGGGCGGAAGTGACGCGACGGATGGAACGCTGAAGTTCCGCGGCGAAGCCATCCGGCTGGCCGACCATTTCACCCGCGCCGAGGTTACCGGTTTCCGCCTTGCTCACTACCGCGCGCATCTGCTGGAGCATGTTTTCGATGCCGGACAAGCCTGATACAGCCATTACCTGATTCCTTGCTGTTTGGGATTACACCAATATTGCGCACAGCGTAACCCCGACCCCGCCGGTTCATAGCCGACAAGAACCGCCAAAAAACCCGACATTTCCGCGAATGCGGCCGCCTGCATCCCGGGCGGCCGCGGCGACTTTCGCGTTGTCGGGGACATAGGAGATAAGTAACGCCAAAAACCGGCCGTTTTCGACGATTGGGATGGACGTCTCAGGGGCAATAATCCACGCTCTCCCCAGACCAGAAGCACGTTGCATGTGTAATCTGCCCTACCCAGACATGAAGTCCCAGTTCCAGCTCCGCGTGGCCAGCGGGGGCCGCCAATGAACCAGCAGGCCACCCTGAGTTCGTCGCTGTTGACGAAATTCCCCGTGCTGGAGAAGGTGCGCGCGCTGCCCAAGCCCATATTGCTGGGCGCGGGGGCAGCCCTAGTCGCGATCATCGTCGCCGTGGCGATGTGGAGCAGCGAACCTAAGTACAAGGTGCTGTTCTCCAACCTGGACGACCGCGATGGCGGCGCCATCGTGACGGCGCTGGGCGCGATGAACGTACCCTACCGCTACAACGAAACCGGCACTGCCGTGCTGGTGCCGGCCGACCGCGTGTACGACGCCCGCCTGCAACTGGCGTCCCAGGGACTGCCCCGCGGCGGCTCGGTGGGCTTCGAACTGATGGACAACGCCCGCTTCGGCGCCAGCCAGTTCACGGAACAGATCAACTATCAACGCGGTCTTGAAGGCGAGCTGGCGCGTTCGATCGAAGCCATGCACACCGTGCAGCATGCCCGCGTGCACCTGGCCATGCCACGCCAGTCGCTATTCGTGCGCGAACGCCAGGCGCCCACCGCCTCGGTGCTGCTGAACATGCATCCCGGCCGCAGCCTGAGCGACGCCCAGGTCTCCGCGATTTCCTGGTTGGTCGCCTCCAGCGTCCCCGAACTTACCGCCGAGAACGTGTCCATCGTCGACCAGAACGGTCGCCTGCTGTCGGCGCCGCTGGGCGAAGGCCGCGGCATGGACGCCGACCAGATGCGCTTTGTGCGCGAAATGGAACAGCGCGCGGTCGAACGCATTCTTACCATCCTCAATCCGCTGGTCGGTCCGGGCAACGTCCACGCCCAGGCCAGCGCGGACGTCGATTTCGCCCGTCGCGAAGAAACCTCCGAGGTCTACCGCCCGAACCAGGAGCCCGGCCAGGCTGCCGTGCGCAGCCAGCAGACCAGCGACTCGACCCAGCGCGGCGTCAATCCCGCGCAAGGCGTGCCCGGCGCGCTATCGAACCAGGCGCCGGCCAATCCGCAGGCCGCCATCGCCAATCCGCCGCAACCGCAGCCGCCCCGTCCCGGCCAACCGCAGCAGCCCGCCAACACCCAGCAGCAAACGGGCACGCAGGCCGTCACCGGCAACCTGAACGAACGCCGCGACGCCACCACCAACTATGAAGTGGACCGCACCATCAGCCACATCAAGCAACCGGTGGGCAACCTCAAGCGCATGTCGGTGGCCGTGGTCGTCAATTACGTCCGCGACAAGGACGGCGAACTGCAGCCCCTGCCGCCCGAAGAACTGAACAAGTTGACCAATCTGGTGCGCGAAGCCATGGGCTACTCCGAGACCCGCGGCGACTCGCTCAACCTGGTCAACAGCCAGTTCAACGACGGCCCGCCGCCGGTGCCGATGTGGCGCGATCCGGAAATGATCTCGCTGTTCAAGACGATCCTGGCCTGGCTGGTCGGTGGCGTGCTGGCACTGTGGCTGTATCGCATGTTGCGCCGTACGGTGGGCGACTACCTGTACCCGCCGGTCGATCCGGAACAGGCTGAAGCCGAGCGCATCGAAGCGGCGCGCGAGGCCCAGGACGTGGCCCGCGCCAAGGAAGTGGACCGCTATCAGGACAATCTGGAACGCGCCCGCACGATGGCCACCAAAGATCCGCGCGCCGTTGCGATGGTTCTGCGCACCTGGATGAGCAAAGATGAAAAATGATTCCACGCCGCTGGACGGCATGACGCGCAGCGCCGTCCTGATGATGTCGCTGGGCGAAGACGCCGCGGCTGAAGTCTTCAAGTACCTGAGCGCCCGTGAAGTGCAGCAGGTGGGCGGCGCGATGGCCAGCCTGAAGCAGGTCACGCGCAACGACGTGGCCGTGGTGCTGGAAGAATTCCGCCAGGAAGCCGACCAGTTCATGGCCGTCACGCTGGGTTCGGACGACTACATCCGCAGCGTGCTGACCAAGGCGCTGGGCAGCGACCGCGCGGCCGGCCTGATCGAAGACATCCTGGAAGCCGGCGACGGCGGCAGCGGCATCGACGCGCTGAACTGGCTGGACCCGAACACCGTGGCCGAGCTGATCGGCGACGAACACCCGCAGATCATCGCGACCATCCTGGTGCACCTGGAGCGCGACCGCGCCGCCGGCGTGCTGGCGCTGCTGACCGACCGCCTGCGCAACGACGTCATGCTGCGCATCGCCACTTTCGGCGGCGTGCAGCCCGCAGCGCTGTCCGAACTGACCGAAGTCCTGAATTCGGTCCTGGCCGGCCAGGGCGCGAAGCGCAGCAAGATGGGCGGCGTGCGCACCGCGGCCGAGATCCTGAACATGATGAATTCCTCGGACGAGGAAACCGTTGTGGCCAGCCTGCGCGAGCGCGACAACGACCTGGCGCAGAAGATCATCGACGAGATGTTCGTGTTCGACAACCTGCTCGACGTCGAAGACCGCGCCATCCAGCTCATCCTCAAGGAAATCGACAACGACACGCTCATGGTCGCGCTCAAGGGCGCCCAGGAAGAGCTGCGCGCCAAGTTCCTGCGCAACATGTCCAGCCGCGCCGCCGAAATGCTGCGCGAAGACCTGGACGCGCAAGGCCCGATCCGCATGTCCAAGGTCGAGACCGAACAGAAGAAGATCCTGCAGATCGCCCGCCGCCTGGCCGAGAGCGGTCAGATCGTCCTGGGCAACCAGGGAGACGACACCTATGTCTGAGGTGGACAGCGGCGCCACGACGCTCATCTCGCGCAGCGCCGCCTGGCGGCGTTGGCAGATGCTGTCGTTCGACGAGCCCGCGGTCGTTGAACCGGAACCCCAGCCCGAACCCGATCCGGGCCCCGACCCGGAAGTGGTGATGGCCCAACTGCGTGCCCAGGCGCTTGCGGAGGGCCGCGAGGAAGGCCGTGCCCTGGGCCACGCCGCCGGTCTGGAAAGCGGTCAACAGGCCGGCTACGAAGCCGGTCTCGCTGCCGGCCGCGAACAAGGCTATGGCGAAGGCCTCATTCAGGCGCGCGAACAAGGCGCCGCCGAAGCGCAGCGCCTGCATGCGCTGGTCGAGGCTTGCGCCGCATCCCTCGGTTCGCTTGAAGAAAAAATGGGCCAGGGTCTGCTGACCCTGGCTCTGGACATCGCCCAGCAGGTCGTGCGCACCACCCTCGCCGAGCAGCCCGACACCGTGATCAACGCCGTGCGCGACGTGCTGCACATCAATCCCACCGCCGGCGGCCAGATGCGCTTGTGGGCCAATCCCGAAGACATCGACCTGATCCGCCTGCACCTGGCGGACGAACTCAAGGAAGGCCATTGGCGCGTCCTGGCGGACGAGTCCATTTCGCGCGGCGGCTGCCGCGCCGAAACGCCCTTCGGCGACATCGACGCCACCTTGCAGACACGCTGGCGCCGCGTCGCGGCCTCGCTGGGCCGCAACGTATCCTGGGAGGAGCCGGTGTGAGCGCCAATCCGGCCTCCCCCCTGCCCGGCCAGCCGGCCGCGCCCGCCGCCGCCGTGCCGGTCATCGACCGTTGGCAGACCCAGCTGCAGATCGGCTCGATCCGCGCCGCCTCGACCGACCCCTGGCTGGTCAGCGGCAAGATCACGCGCGCCACCGGCCTGGTGCTGCACGCGACCGGCCTGCGTCTGCCGGTGGGGGCGGCTGCCCGCATTGAAATCGCCCGCGGCCACGACCACTGGGCGGACGCCGAAGTCGTCGGCTTCGACGGCCACACCCTCTATCTGATGCCGCAGGCCGATATTTCCGGCCTGCCGCCCGGTGCGCGTGTCGTGCCTGGCGAACCGCCCGTCCAGCGCCAGATCCCGCTGCCGCGCAAGGCTGAACTGAACGGCAACGCCAAGCCGCAGCTGGGCCGCCACCTGCCGGTGGGCAATGCCCTGCTGGGCCGGGTGCTGGATGGCGCCGGGCGGCCGCTGGACGGACTGGGTCCGCTCACGGGCGCCGAACTCGCGCCCCTGTCTGCCCAGCCGATCAATCCCCTGTCACGCGCGCCCATCGATACGGTATTGGATACCGGCGTGCGCGCCATCAACGGCCTACTTACGGTCGGGCGAGGCCAGCGCATGGGCTTGTTCGCAGGCTCCGGCGTCGGTAAAAGCGTGCTGCTGGGCATGATGGCCCGCTACACCAAGGCCGACGTCATCGTCGTCGGGCTGATCGGCGAACGCGGCCGGGAGGTCAAGGAGTTCATCGAGCACAACCTCGGGCCCGAGGGCCTGGCGCGCTCGGTCGTGGTGGCCGCGCCGGCCGACGTGTCGGCGCTGCTGCGCCTGCAAGGCGCCGCCTACGCCACGCGGCTGGCCGAACACTTCCGCGACCAGGGCCTGGACGTGCTCCTGATCATGGACTCGCTGACCCGCTACGCCATGGCCCAGCGCGAAATCGCGCTGGCCATCGGCGAGCCGCCAGCCACCAAGGGCTATCCGCCCTCGGTCTTCGCCAAGCTGCCGATGCTGGTCGAGCGCGCCGGCATGGGCGCGCCCGGACCGTCCGGCAAGGCCGGCTCGATCACCGCGTTCTACACCGTGCTGGCCGAAGGCGACGATCAGCAGGATCCTATCGCCGATTCGGCGCGCGCCATCCTGGACGGCCACGTCGTGCTGTCGCGCCACCTGGCCGAAGCGGGCCACTACCCCGCCATCGACATCGAAGCGTCGATCTCGCGCGCCATGACCTCGCTGATCACGCCCGAGCAGTTCGCCGTGGTGCGCCGCTTCAAGCAAAGCCTGTCGCGCTACCAGCGCAACCGCGACCTGATCGCAGTGGGTGCCTACGCCGCCGGCAACGATCCGCAATTGGACGATGCCATCGCCCGCTACCCGCGCCTGGAAGCCTTCCTGCAGCAGGACATCGGCGAAAACGTCGGCTATGAAGCCGCCGTCAGCCAGTTGCGCGCCAGTTTCGAATTGAGGAACGCTTATGCCTAGCCAATTGCCCTTGGACATGCTGATCAACCTGGCCAAGGAAAGCACCGACGAAGCGGCGCGGCTGCTTGGCCGGCTCAACGCCGAGCGCACCAATGCCGAGCGTCAATTGTCCATGTTGCACGACTACCGCCAGGACTACCTGGAACGGCTGCAGCAGGCGATGACCAGCGGCATGTCGGCAAGCGACTGCCACAACTACCAGCGCTTCATCAGCACGCTGGACGACGCCATCAGCCAGCAACAAGGCGTGTTGCGCCAGGCCGACGACAACCTCGCCAAAGGCCGGCTCTACTGGCAACAGGAAAAGCGCAAGCTCAACTCCTACGACGCCCTGGCGCAGCGCGAACTGCGCGCCCAGGCCGTGGTGGAATCCCGCCGCGAACAGCGCGCCAACGACGAATATTCCGCCCGCCTGGTCCAACGCCAGACCGGCATGCACTAAGCGATATCTCACAGGAAGCCCAAGATGAACGCTCCCCTGCCCCTGCCCGCCATCGCGCCCGCCGCGCCTTCCCCGATCGCCGACGCGCTCGGCGCCAAGGCCACGCCCGCTAACAAGAAGGGCCCCAGCTTCTCAGACGTACTGGCCCAGCAGCGCCCCGCGCAGCAACGCCCCAACCAGGCCGCCGACTCGCGGCCCGCGAACAACGGCGCCAAGACGTCCGCTGACGGCAAGACTTCCGGCGCCCCCGCCGCCCGCGCCGAAGGCGCAGCTGCCGGCGCCATCGACGAGGCGGTGCAAACCGCTGCGCAAGCCGAGGCAGGCGCACTGGCCGTCGCGGCCGCGCAACCCGTGGTGATCCTGCCGCAGCAAGCACTGGAGATCGCGGCCCAGGCAGCCGAACAGGTGCAGCTCGCGCGCGGCAACGCCGCCGCAGCCGCCGCCGCGATGAGCAGCGGCGCCGCCGTCCTGACCGCCGCGCTGAATGCCGCCGACGCCGCGCCCGCGATGCCCGCGGCGCAGGCCGCCGGCGCAGCCGCCGCCGCTGGCGCCTTTACCGCCCCGCAGGCCGAGGCAGCCGCCGCGCTTGCCGCCCGCGACGCCGAAATCGCCGTGCCTCTCATCACCGCTGCAGCCAAGCCCGGCACTGACGCAGCCGCCACCGTGCAAGCGCCGGTCCGCGCCCCCGCCGCTGCCGCACCCGCCAAGGCCGAAACGCCGCGACTCGCTGCGGAAGTTGCACTGCCCCGTCCCGCGCGCGATGCGCGCCCCGACGCCGGCCACATCGCCATGCCAGAGCAAACCGACGACGCCGAGGCCCAGATCCTGGCTAGCGGTCAACAACAATTCCAGGCGCCGCAGCATGGCGCCTCCGCCCAGGACCATCTGGCCCAGGCGCTCGCGGCAGCCACCCAACGCCCGGCCGCCGCGCCGATTGCAAACCCGGCAGCCGTCGCCGCACCCGTCGTGCCGGTCGTGCTGCAAGTCGCCACCCCCGTTGGCGGCACTCACTGGGGCACCGAGCTCGGCCAACAGGTTGTCATGATGAGCCACAGCGCGCGCCAGGGCATGCAAACTGCGGAACTGCGCCTCGATCCGCCCGATCTCGGTCCCCTGCGCGTCAGCCTGAACCTGGCGGACGGCGTGGCCAGCGCGTCTTTCGTGTCGGCCCACGCCTCGGTGCGCCAGGCCATTGAAACCGCCATCCCGCAACTGCAGCAGGCGCTGGCCCAGGCCGGCATCTCGCTGGGCCAGACCAGCGTGGGCGAACAGGCGGCCCAACAAGAGTTCGCGCAACAAGGCGGCAACGGTTCGCAACGCCATGCTGGCGGCGGCCAGGCTGGCGGCGACAGCGTGGCCGAAGCGCCCGTCGCGGTGACGGCCCCGCGCAACGCCAATGCGCTGGTGGACACCTTCGCCTGACAAAGAAGCGCCTCGCCTCTGGCCGCGCCTGCGGGCGCTGCAGCAATAGCTTGAGATACACGGCTTTCGCCCTGTTTTTCGCCTCCAAGCGGAGGCGGCATTTGGGGCAGAATGCTTTCATCCACTAAGAACCCGTTTTCATCAGCGGCAAAACACGCATCGACTCCGAGATGGCGACTTCCAAACCTTCACCCATGCCTGCGCGCGGCGCGCCTTCTTCCCGCTCCGGCGGCATGGGCCGCATTCTTCGCCCCTTGCTGGCAATCCTGGTCCTGCTCATCGTTGCCGCGGCCAGCGCCGGCGCAACCTGGTTCATCACCCAACGCATGCAGCCGCAGAACAGCGCAACCGTGCAGCTTGGAGTCGGCCAGGTCCCGGCCGGCCAGGCTGGACAACCCGGCCAGCCCGGAGAGCCTGGACAAGCCGCGCAAGGCCCCCAGGCGACCCCGACGACTTTCGTCGCTCCTCCTGCCAACCCGGTAGCCGTGCCCGCGCCCATCTTCGTGCCGATCGAGCCCTTCACCGTCACGCTGCAGAATCCCGACACGGAGCGCATCATGCACGTGGGCCTGACGCTGCGCGTCAGCGACGAGCAGACCCGCACGCGCCTCGAAAAGTACATGCCTGAAGTGCGCAGCCGCATCCTGATGGTCCTGTCGTCGCAATCGCCCACCGGCGTGCAGACGCAGCAAGGCAAGACCGACATGGCCAACGCCATCAAGCAGGCCGTGAATCGCCCCTTCTCGCCCCTGCCGGACGGCCAGTACGTCACCGACGTGCTGTACACGGCGTTCGTGGTGCAATAAGCATGGCCTACGAGGCATTTCTTTCGCAGGACGAGGTCGATGCGCTGTTGGCGGGCGTCACCGGCGAAAGCGACAGCAAAGCTAGCGCCGCGGACCAGAACGCCGGCGCCCGCGCCTACGACCTGAGTTCGCCCGAGCGCGTCGTGCGCCGCCGCATGCAGACGCTGGAGCTCATCAACGAGCGCTTCGCGCGCCAGATGCGCCATGTGCTGCTGAACTTCATGCGCCGCAGCGCCGACATCACGGTGGGCTCGATCAAGATCCTGAAGTACGCGGACTTCGAGCGCAACCTGCCGGTGCCGAGCAATCTGAACATGATTCAGATGAAGCCCCTGCGCGGCACGGCGCTCTTCACCTATGACCCGAACCTGGTGTTCCTGGTCATCGACAGCCTGTTCGGCGGCGATGGCCGCTACCACACGCGCGTCGAAGGCCGGGACTTCACCACGACCGAACAGCGCATCATCCGGCGCCTGCTCAACCTGACCCTGGAAAGCTACGGCAAGTCCTGGGACCCCGTCTATCCGATCGAATTCGAGTACGTGCGCTCGGAGATGCACACCAAGTTCGCCAGCATCACCGGCAACAATGAAGTGGTGGTCGTCACCTCGTTCCACATCGAATTCGGCGCGACCGGCGGCGACCTGAACATCTGCCTGCCCTATTCCATGATCGAGCCGGTGCGCGATCTGCTGACGCGCCCGCTGCAGGAAACCACGCTCGAAGAAGTGGACCAGCGCTGGGCACAACAGCTCTCGCGCCAGGTGCGCAGCGCCGACATCGACGTGGTTGCGGAATTTGCCCGCATCCCCTCTTCGATCCGCGAGCTGATGCGCCTGAAGGTAGGCGACATCCTGCCCGTGACCGTGCCCGAAACCATAGTCGCCAGCGTCGACGGCGTGCCGCTGATGGAATGCGGCTACGGCGTCTTCAACGGCCAGTACGCGCTGCGCGTACAGAACATGTTTACCCACGATACAGAATCCAACGAGGCCTCTGACCATGACTGACAAGAACGAGCCCGGTACCGGCTCGTCCCCGGCCGACGACTGGGCCGACGCGCTCGCCGAACAATCCCGCGCCAACCCGCCGACCCAAGCCGACGGCCTGAAGCCCCAGGACGACTGGGCCGCCGCCATGGCCGAGCAGACCAGCGCGGCGGCACCCGCAGCCGCGCCGGCGCCCGCTGCGGCGGCGCCTGCCGCTCCCGCGGCATCTGCCCCGCAAGCCGCCGCCCAACCCGCCGCGCAATCCGTGTTCAAGCCCCTGGCCGGCACGACTGGCGGCACCGGCGCGGATATCGACCTGATCATGGACGTGCCTGTCCAGCTGACGGTCGAACTGGGCCGCACCCGCCTGACCATCAAGAACCTGCTCCAGCTGGGCCAGGGTTCCGTGGTCGAGCTGGACGGCCTGGCGGGCGAGCCGATGGACATCTTCGTCAACGGCTACCTGATCGCCCAGGGCGAAGTCGTGGTCGTGGAAGACAAGTACGGCATCCGCCTGACCGACATCATCACGCCCTCCGAGCGGATCAACCGCTTGAACAACCGCCGCTGACCCGGGCGCCATGGACGAATCCGCTCTCCTGCGCGTCATTGTCGGCCTGATCCTGGTCGTGGCCGCCATCCTGGTTTCGGCCTGGCTGGCGCGCCGCGCCGGGCTGACGCCACGCGGCGGCGGCAACCTGCTGCGGCAGGTGGCAAGCCTGCCCGTCGGTCCGCGCCAGAGCATCGTGGTGGTGGAAGTGGAAAACACCTGGCTGGTGGTGGGCGTCGGCCCGAACCAGCTCAACACCCTGCATACCCTGCCCGCCGGCCAGTTGCCGGAGGCTTCGACCCTGCCCGCAGCCGCATTCGCGGCCAAGCTGGGCCAGGCGCTCAAGCGCCGCTAACGCGGCCGCGCCCTCCAAGCGACACCCATGAGTTTGCCCACAAGCACGACACCTGCCCGCGCCCGCTCCCGCGCGCTGCCCCTGCTCGGCGCCGCCGCGCTGCTGGGCCTGGCTTTGTTCCCCGCGGGTGTCGTCGCGCAGGCCACCTTGCCCGCGCTGACGGCCACGCCCGGCCCTAACGGCTCCGAGACCTATTCGCTCAGCATGCAGACCCTGCTGCTGATGACGTCGCTGTCGTTCCTGCCTGCCGCGCTGCTGATGATGACCGGTTTCACCCGCATCATCATCGTGCTGGGCCTGCTGCGCAGCGCCATGGGAACAGCCATGTCGCCGCCCAACCATGTGTTGATCGGCCTGGCGCTGTTCCTGACCTTCTATACGATGTCGCCGGTGTTCGACAAGATCTACACCGACGCCTACAAGCCGCTGTCCGAAGGCTCGATCCAGTTCGAGGCCGCCGTCGAACGCGCCGCCGCGCCGCTGCGCACCTTCATGCTGCACCAGACGCGCGAAAACGATCTGTCGCTGTTCGCCAACCTGGCCAAGCAGCCCGTCCTGGAAGACCCGTCGCAGGTGCCGCTGCGCATCCTGGTGCCCGCATTCATCACCAGCGAACTCAAGACCGCATTCCAGATCGGCTTCACCATCTTCATTCCCTTTCTCATCATCGACCTGGTCGTCGCCAGCGTGCTGATGGCGCTGGGCATGATGATGGTGCCGCCGGTGACGGTGGCCCTGCCCTTCAAGCTGATGCTTTTCGTGCTGGCCGACGGCTGGAACCTGCTCATGGGCTCGCTCGCCCAGAGCTTCTATCAATAACGCCTGGAGGAGAATCGCCATGACCGCTGAAACCGTCATGACCATGACCTACCAGGCGATGAAGATCGTGCTGGCGATGGCCGGACCGCTGCTGCTCGTGACGCTGGTGGTGGGTCTGGTCATCAGCATCTTCCAGGCCGCCACGCAGATCAACGAAATGACGCTGTCGTTCATTCCGAAGCTGCTGGCCATGTGCGGCGTGCTGGTGCTGCTGGGCCCCTGGCTCATCGGCGTCATGGTCGACTACATCCGGCAACTGATCGGCCAGATCCCCATGCTGGTGTCCTGAGCGGCCCGCGCCGCCCGGCCCCGGACGTTTCCCCATGATCGCCTTCACGCTCGAACAGCTCAACGGCTGGATCGGCCAGTTTCTCTGGCCGTTCGTGCGCATCCTGGCGCTCGTGGGCACCGCACCGCTATTCTCCGAATCGCTCATTCCGATCAAGGTCAAGATCGGGCTGTCCTTTGTCCTGGCCGTCGCGATCAGCCCCGCGCTGGATCCCGTGCCCCCCATTGCGCCCGGCTCGTTTGCCGGATTGTGGATGGTCATGCAACAGGTACTGATCGGCATCGCGCTGGGCTTCACGATGCGCCTGGTGTTCGCCGCCGTTCAGACCGCCGGCGAATTCGTCGGCCTGCAGATGGGCTTGTCGTTCGCCTCATTCTTCGACCCGGGTTCCGGCGCCAACACCGCAGTGCTGTCGCGCCTGTTCAACATCATCGCGATGCTGACTTTCCTGGCCTTGGACGGCCATCTGCTGGTCCTGGCCGCACTGGTCCGCTCCTTCGATACATTACCCGTCGCCATGATCCAGCTGCACCAGAACGGCTTTGGGGTCGTGGTGGAATGGGGCAAGACCATCTTCATATCCGGCCTGCTGCTGGCGCTGCCGCTGATCTGCGCACTGCTGACCATCAACCTGGCCATGGGCATCCTGAACCGCGCCGCGCAACAGCTGTCCGTGTTCTCCGTCGGCTTTCCGGTAACGCTCATCATCGGCGTCACGATCCTGACCGTCGTACTGCCGCATGCCGGGCCCTTCCTGGAATCGCTGTTCGAATCGGGCCTTACCGCGATGAGCCGGGTCGCCGACGCACTTGCCGGCAAATAGAAGCCCCGGTTGACCCAGGGGGGCTAGGCGACGCCTGGCGCCGCCTAGCTGTTCTTACTGCTGCCCGACCAGGCGGAACACGCGAATCGTCTCGCGCAACGCGCCAGACTGATTCCCCAATTGCTGGACGGCGCCGCCCAGGTCCTGGACCAGCGCGGTGTTCTGCACCGTCATCACATCCATCTGCGACACCGCGGTATCGACCTGCTCGATACCGCTGGACTGCTCCTGGGAAGCCTGCGAAATCTCGCCGATGATGTCAGTGACACGGTGCACGGCGGCCACGATGTCCTGCATCGTCGCGCCCGCCTGCTCGGCCTGCTGCGAGCCTTCGGTCACGCGTTCCACCGAATCCTCGATCAGGCCCTTGATCTCCTTGGCCGCCTGGGCGCTTTTCTGCGCCAGGCTGCGGACCTCGCCCGCAACCACCGCGAAGCCCTTGCCGGACTCGCCGGCGCGCGCCGCTTCGACCGCGGCATTCAGCGCCAGGATGTTGGTCTGGAACGCGATGCCTTCAATGATGCTGACGATGTCCGCAATCTTGCGCGAACTGTCCGAGATTCCATGCATGGTGCTCACCACCTGCCCGACCGCCACGCCGCCCTTGCGCGCCACTTCCATGCTGCTGGCCGCAAGTTGGTTGGCCTGCCGGGCATTGTCGGCGTTCTGCCGCACGGTGGAGGTCAGTTGCTCCATGCTGGCAGCAGTCTGCTGCAAGGATGCAGCCTGCCCCTCGGTACGGCCCGCCAGCTCCTGGTTGCCGCGCGCGATATGCGCGGCGGCATGGGTCGTGCCTTCGATGCCGCGATACACGTCTTGCGCGATCCCGATCAGGCTCTTGCGCATCACTTCGAGCGAAAATTTCAGGCTGCCGACTTCGTCATCGGAATCCGCCACGATCTGCGTGGTCAGGTTGCCCGCGGCAACCTGGCGCGCCATATTGGCCGCATCGACCATCGGATCCAGCAGCGACCGGGACAAACGCCAGCCCATGCCGAAAATGGCGACCACGCCCAGTGCGATGGCTGCGCAGCCGACGCTTGCGCCCAGGGTGCTCAGTTCCGCCCAATTGGCCCGCAAACCGTAGACGCCCGCGCCGGCCATGATGCCGGACGACAGCAGCGCGTGGCGCAGCATGCGGCTGCGGACGTTGTGCCGGAACGGAAATGCCAGCACATCGACGCCGCGGCGCCAGCCTGCCCGCACGGGCCGCCCGCGCAGGATGCGCACGCCCTTGGCCGCGCCCTCGCGGATGCGCGCATACAGGTTCTCGGCCATTTCGATCTGCTCGTCGGACGGACGCACACGAACCGACGAATACGCCACGACCTCGCCGTTCTCGACGATGGGCGTCGCATTGGCCAGCACCCAGTAGTAACCGCCGTCCTTGCGCCGGTTCTTCACCAGCCCCAGCCACGACTCTCCGGCCTGCAGGGTCTCCCACAGGTCCTCGTAGGCCTCGGGCGGCATGTCGGGATGGCGCACTATATTGTGCGGCTTGCCGATGAGTTCTTCTCGAGAAAAGCCGCTGACTTCGACAAAGGCCGGATTCGCATAGACGATCCGGCCCTTGGTATCCGTGCGCGAGATCAGGTATTGATCCTCGCGCAGCTTGGTTTCTACATTGTGGATGGGTAGGTTGACGCGCACAGCTTGCCTCCGGGAACTTCATTTCGGGCAGCGAATGAATATCGGCGAGCAAACCGGATCTGACGCCCCGCTTAGACGTGTTCCCCCGCCAGCTTCGTCAGGCTCCGGGGTAGCTTGTCCCCTGGCACTTTCGAACACTGTTCACCGCCCTTTTCAGGCGTTATTGTTGTTAACGGCCAAATTTTCGAAAACTTAACGTGCGCATGATTGTTGCGCACGCCAAACCGCAAGGCACATGGACCACGACCGCGCATCAGCGCGGCCGTGGTCCATGTGCGGGTTTCAGCAGGCAGACCTCATGACTGCGTCAGCGTCGGCGCTCCGTAACCGCCCGACAACTGGTGCGCGGGGACTTCGATCACTTCACCCGCGTTGATCTTGAACACGGAGACCGCTTCGGCCAGGCGCTGGGCCTGTTCCTGCAGCGAACCTGCGGCCGCGGCCGCCTCTTCCACCAGCGCCGCGTTCTGCTGCGTCACCTCGTCCATCTGCGACACCGCGCGGTTCACCTGGTCGATGCCGCTGGATTGTTCTTCCGACGCCGCCGAGATCTCGCCCATGATGTCCGTCACCCGCTTCACCGAGGCCACGATCTCCTGCATCGTCGCGCCTGCGCGCTCGACCTGCTGCGAGCCCGCGCCGACCTTGGTCACCGAATCCTCGATCAGACCCTTGATTTCCTTGGCCGCCTGGGCGCTGCGCTGCGCCAGCGAACGCACTTCGCCCGCCACCACCGCAAAACCCTTGCCCTGCTCGCCCGCGCGCGCGGCTTCCACTGCCGCGTTCAGCGCCAGGATGTTGGTCTGGAACGCGATGCCGTCGATCACCGACACGATCTCGGAGATCTTGCGCGAGCTGGCCGAAATGCCTTGCATCGTGCTGACCACTTCCGACACCGCCGAACCGCCGCGCTCGGCCACGTCGGACGCGCTGGCCGCCAGCTGGTTGGCTTGGCGCGCGTTGTCCGCGTTCTGCTTCACGGTCGAAGCCAGCTGCTCCATCGAGGCCGCGGTTTCTTCCAGCGAGGCCGCCTGTTCTTCCGTGCGGCTAGACAGGTCCGTGTTGCCGGCGGAGATCTCGCGCGAGCCCACCGTGATCTCGTCCACGCCGTGGCGCACCGCCGACACCGTGCGGGTCAGGCTTTCCTGCATGCGCTTCAACGCGGCAAACAGCTGGCCGATCTCATTGTGCGAACGCACTTCCACGCGGCTGGTCAGATCTCCGGCAGCAATCTTGTCGAAGTGCTGGCCAGCTTCCACCAGGGGGCGCACCACCAGGCGGCCGAACAGCAGCCGTGCCAGGATCATCAGCAGCACCGCCAGGCCCACGGCCACGCCCACCGCCACCATGGCGAGGTTGAAATTGGCTTCGGCCTCGTCGATCGTGGCCTGCTGCTGGTCGCCAATGTACTTGCCGAACTCGCTGAGCGCCTCGATGAATGCGGCACTGCGCGGCGTGCCGTATTCGTTGTTCACCATGTAGAAGGTGGAATAATCCTCGCTGCGCAGGGCTTCGACCATGGTGTCCACCCCATCGTCGATGTACGACCGGTAGCGCCGTACCAGGTTCATGGACAGCTGGCGGCCCGTATCGTCCTGCAGCATGTTCTTCTGGAAATCAGCGAAGCGGCTGCGCACGCCGGTCAGCAGGTCCGTCGCGCCCTTCAAGGCCGCCGCGGCATCGCGGGCCGAGTTTTCGCCGCTGCCCCAGCCGGATTCCTGCAGGTGGCGCGCCGCAACCATCAGGGCAACCCGGGCGCGCAGCATGTCGCTGTTGATCACTTCGACCTGCTTGGAGCGCTCGGTCAAGGCATTGACCTCGCGGATCGACTCGTAGTTGTTCTGCAGGAAATACGCGGCCAGGCCGCCCACCGCCGCGATCAACACGGCGAAGAACGCCATGACCCACAGCAGCATGGTGCCGACGCGGGCATCGCGCAGCCGCAGCTTGCGCTTCACCTTGGGCGCGCGCGCGGCCTTCTTCTTGCCGACCTTGCCGGATTTCGCACCGGATTCGAGACTCGCTTCCATATTGTTTCCCCATCCCTCAGGAACTACTCTGACCAAATGAAAAACCACCCGGTGGACATGCCTTGTTACATGAAGCATGTCCTTCGGGCGACGTACATCGCGGCGCGCGCCGCGATGCTCCCCGCTGGACTACAGGGCGCTACTTGCCCTGAGGCTGCAACCTGGCCGGTTCACCCGGACCCGGTATGTAGATGGTCTGCACCTCAGGCTCCGCGGCGGGAGGCGCCATGTCCTGACGCAAGTCAGGCGCAGGCGCGGGTCCCAGCAGCTTCTGGCGTTCCCAGGGTTCCAGCAAGATATTGGTGCTGTCGACGAGGCGCAGCAGCCGGCCGTCCGGGCCGAACTGCAGCAGCGCTTCCTTGCGGCTGTACAAGCCGTCCGCGACGAAGGTGATTTTGAAGGCCCAGAGCGCGAGCAGCGTACCGTCGGTCTGCTTGTAGAGCTTGTCGGGCGGAGCGGTAAGCGTGCGCGAAGCCTCTTCCAGCGTCGTCTGCCCCGGCGTCAGCAGCGACAGCTTGCCCGGGTCGAAGTTATGCCCCGTCGCCGCGCAGCCGGCCAGAAGCGCCGCAACCGCGGCCGCCGCCAGAAGATGTATATAGCCTCGCATATCCTACCCATTTACCGGTCTGGCCGGCGTCAGAAAGATTCCCAATCGTCGTCCGCAGGCGCAGACCGGCGACTCGCCGGCGTCACAGGCTTTGCCTGCGGCGCCGCCGCCGGGCGCGGCGCGGGCCGGCGCAGCGGCCGCGCTGCGGTCGCCCCTTCCGCCGCTACCGGCTTGGCTCGCGTGGAATGCGTCAAACGTACGGCTGGAACAGCCTTGGCCTCGGCTGCCGGCGGCTCTGCCCGCGCTACGGGTGCTGGCGTTGCAGGAGCAACCGGGGCAGACACGCGCGGCGCGCGGCGCTGACCGGCCAATTGGTGCGCGGGGACTTCGATCACTTCGCCCGCGTTGATCTTGAACACGGCAACCGCTTCGGCCAGGCGCTCCGCCTGTTCCTGCAGCGAACCTGCGGCCGCGGCCGCCTCTTCCACCAGCGCCGCGTTCTGCTGCGTCACCTCGTCCATCTGCGACACCGCGCGGTTCACCTGGTCGATGCCGCTGGATTGTTCTTCCGACGCCGCCGAGATCTCGCCCATGATGTCCGTCACCCGCTTCACCGAGGCCACGATCTCCTGCATCGTCGCGCCTGCGCGCTCGACCTGCTGCGAGCCCGCGCCGACCTTGGTCACCGAGTCCTCGATCAAGCCCTTGATTTCCTTGGCCGCCTGGGCGCTGCGCTGCGCCAGCGAACGCACTTCGCCCGCCACCACCGCAAAACCCTTGCCCTGCTCGCCCGCACGCGCGGCCTCCACCGCGGCGTTCAGCGCCAGGATGTTGGTCTGGAACGCGATGCCATCGATCACGGACACAATTTCGGAAATCTTGCGCGAGCTGGCCGAGATTTCCTGCATGGTGTTGACCACTTCCGACACCGCCGAACCGCCGCGCTCGGCCACGTCGGACGCGCTGGCAGCCAATTGGTTGGCCTGACGCGCATTGTCCGCGTTCTGCTTCACGGTCGCGGCCAGCTGCTCCATCGACGCGGCGGTTTCCTCCAGCGAGGCCGCCTGCTCTTCCGTGCGGCTGGACAGGTCGGTGTTACCTGCGGAAATCTCACGCGAACCCACGTTGATTTCGTCCACGCCGCGGCGCACCGACGCCACCGTGCGGGTCAGGCTTTCCTGCATGCGCTTGACTGCCGCCATTAGCATGCCGATCTCATTGGTCGAGGTCGCATCCACGCGAACGGTCAGGTCGCCACCCGCGATCTTGTCAAAGCTGTCGCTGACGGCGCGCAAGGGCCGCAGGACTACGCGATTCATGAACAGGAAAGCGCCCAGCCATACAACGATGATCAATACGGCCAGCACGACGTACACAATGGCCATCGTCGCCGCCTGCGAACGCGCGGACGACACCATCTCCTCGCTATAGGAGGTGATGTCCTTGGCGAATTCGGTCAGTTGCTTCGAGAACGCCCCACTCGCGGCGCCCGCCCTCGTGTTCTTCAGATCCAGGTAAGCCGCCGAATCGCCCTTGTCCAGAGCCGACATCATGGCTTGCAGCGCGTCTGCGAATCCGTTGAAAGACGAGATGAGGTCGCCTTCGGCGCTCTTGCCCAACGCCGTAGTCTTCGGGATGGTCTTGAAGGTTTCCATCTTTTTCTTGGCGTCGGCAACCAACTGCTGCACCGTACGTGTGTTCTCGCTGGCGCCGTTGGTGTCGCCCGTGGCCCGCTGCGCTGCGGCGATATCGGCGCGTATGGTGGCGCGCAACATCTGCGTATAGGCGTCCTTGATCAGATTCGCCTGTTGGACGCTCAAGGTATCCAAGGCGTTGATGGCCTCGGCGTTGGATCGCATGCTATTCCAACCCAGGACGATGGACGCCAGCGCGGCCAGGGCCACGGCCAACTGGGCGAGCATCAGGCCTGTGCGCACCTTCAGATTGCTAAACATTTCCGTATATTCCGGTAGTCGTCCAGGCGGCACTCTTGCCGCCAGGCCGTAAATAGGGGGTAGCTTTACTGCGTGTGCTGCGCTGACGGATCCCTCCGTCAGAAAGACTCCCAATCGTCGTCTGCCGGAGGCGGTGGACGCCGGCTGGCAGGTGGTGCCGCGGATGCGGCATCCTTGGCGCTCGCCGGGCGGCTGGCCGGCCGGCGTAGCGGACGAACGGTGGTTGCCGCTTCCGGCGCCGGCTTGGGCCGGGCGACCTGCGTCAGACGTGGCGCGGGCGCCGTCTTCGGAGCAGGTTCCGCCGACTCCGGCGATTCTGCGTGGGCCGGCTCAGCGGACGCCTTGCCTGCCGCCGCTGTCTGCGGCCGTGCCGGCGGCGCCGGCATGCGCGGCGCGCTGCGTTGCGCTGCCAGCTGCTGCGCGGGAACCTCGATCACTTCACCCGCGTTGATCTTGAACACGGAGACCGCTTCGGCCAGGCGCTGGGCCTGCTCCTGCAGCGAACCCGCGGCCGCGGCCGCCTCTT
>JALDYL010000041.1:0-35201 GCA_032153965.1 Achromobacter sp.
CGCCCCGGTGGGGCTGCGCTTCGTATGGCTCCGGGGTCCTCGGCTGGCAGTCGCCTCATGCGTTGGTTTCGGACCCCCTTCATGGGCAGATGCCATGAGCCGGTGGCCGGGCGGAGGGATCCGAAGCGCAGCCCCATTGGGGCGAGCATCGGAATCCCGCAGTCCGGACGCCGGCGGCTCAAGAACCCTGCGTCACAAAACCGAAGTGCGGTCCGGATCTTCCTCATCCGAACGTCCTAGGACTCGCACGGATTTTTTTGACAGAACATAATTTTTTTTCTCTTTTCGCAGGCGAGAGTTTGCGAACATGCACCTAGAGCTTTCAAGCCATAAGAACGCATCGGGAGACAAAAATGTTCTGTAAGAATGCCGCGCGCAAGCGCATTCACATCGTGGCCGGCGCCTTCATCGCGGCTGCCGCGTTTGCCCTTCCTGGCCATGCATCCGCGCAAGCTGCCGACAGCTATCCCAGCAAGCCCATCCGCCTGATCATCCCGTATCCGCCGGGAGGCGCGACCGACGTGATCGGACGCATCGTGGGCCAGCGTCTGAGCGAACAGATCGGCGGCCAGGTCGTGATCGAGAACCGCGGCGGAGCAGGCGGCAATATCGGCGCGGCCGAAGTGGCGCGCGCGCAGCCTGACGGCTATACCTTGCTGATGGGGGCGCTGACCTCGCATTCGGTCATGGCGACCCTGGAGAAGGACACCATCCCCTACGACCTGCGCAAGGACTTCGCGCCCGCTGGCGTCGTCGGCTTCGTGCCGCTGGTGGCGGTGGTCAATCCCAAGCTGCCCATCAAATCGCTGGCCGAGCTGGTGAGCTACGCGAAGGCGAATCCGGGAAAACTCAATTTCGCCTCATCGGGCGCCGGCGCTCCCCAGCGCATGGCCATGGAACTCTTCAAGCAGATCGCGGGCGTCAACATCGTGCACGTGGCCTATCGCGGCAGCGGCCCGGCCATGACCGACCTGGTCGGCGGCCAGGTGGAGACGATGACCGAGACGGTGCCGGCCGCGATCTCCTTCATCAAGTCCGGCCAGCTGCGTCCGCTGGCCGTGTTGACGCCGCAACGCGTGTCGATGCTGCCGGACATACCGACCGCCGAGGAGCAGGGCTTCAGCGGCTTCAACGTCAGTTCGCTCTTTGGCGTGATGGCGCCGGCCGGCACGCCGGCTCCCATCGTCGCCAAGATCAACAAGGCGCTGACCACGGCGCTGGCCAAGGACGATGCCAAGGCCCAGCTGCTGCAGCAAGGCGTTTATGCCGACGCGCTCGACGTCGAGGCCTCCAAGGCGCGGCTGAACGCCGAAATCGAACAGTGGGCCAAGGTCATCCGTGACGGCGGCATCACCGTAAATTAACTGGAAGCAGCTTGAACAAGATGAGCAAGAAAAACACCGGATCATCGCAGGACGAGGCCAGCGGCCTGCGCAAGGGCCTTACCAGCTACGGCGACAGCGGCTTCTCGCTGTTCCTGCGCAAAGCCTTCATCAAGGGCGCGGGCTACACGGATGGCGCGCTGGACCGGCCGGTGATCGGCATCGCCAACACGGGTAGCGCCTACAACCCCTGTCATGGCAATGCGCCGCAGCTGCTGGAGGCCGTCAAGCGCGGCATCATGTTTGCGGGCGGGCTGCCGATGGACTTTCCGACCATCTCCATCCATGAGAGTTTCTCCTATCCCACCAGCATGTATCTGCGCAACCTCATGTCCATGGACACCGAGGAGCTGATACGCGCGCAGCCCATGGACGCAGTGGTGCTGATAGGCGGATGCGACAAGACCGTGCCCGCCCAGCTCATGGGCGCGGCGTCGGCGGATATCCCGGCGATCCAGCTGGTGACGGGGGCCATGCTGACGGGTTCGCACCGGTCCGAGCGGGTGGGCGCATGCACGGATTGCCGCAGATACTGGGGCAAATACCGCGCCGACGAGATCGACAGCCAGGAGATCGCCGACGTCAACAACCAGCTCGTGGCCAGCGTGGGCACCTGTTCGGTCATGGGCACGGCAAGCACCATGGCCTGTATCGCCGAAGCATTGGGCATGACGGTGCCAGGCGGCGCCACGCCGCCGGCGGTCACGGCGGACCGGATGCGTATCGCCGAACTCACCGGTGCGCAGGCCGTCGAGATCGCCAGGCAGCGCCTGTCCGTCTCGAAGATCCTGACCGCGGATGCCTTCGAGAACGCCATGCGCGTGCTGCTGGCCATCGGCGGGTCCACCAACGGCATCATCCACCTGACCGCCATCGCCGGCAGGCTGGGCCTGGACCTGGATCTGCAGGCGCTGGACCGCATGGGGCGCGAGACGCCCGTGCTGGTGGATCTGAAACCCTCCGGCCAGCATTACATGGAAGACTTCCACAAGGCCGGCGGCATGGCCACGCTGCTGCGCGAACTCAAGCCGCTGTTGAAGCTCGACGCGCTGACCGTGACCGGCAGGACGCTGGGCGAGGAGATCGAACGCGCGGGGCCGGGCTTCGCGCAAAGCGTGGTCAAGACCCGCCAGAATCCGATCTACCCGCAGGGCGGCATCGCCGTGTTGTCCGGCAACCTGGCCCCCGAAGGCGCCATCATCAAGCAGTCGTCCGCCGACGCCGGGCTGATGGAACACGAAGGCCGCGCCGTGGTGTTCGAGAATGCCGAGGACCTGGCGGACCGTATCGATGCCGCGGACCTGGACGTCACGCCGCAGGACATATTGGTGCTGAAGAACATCGGGCCCAAGGGCGCGCCCGGCATGCCGGAGGCGGGCTACATCCCGATCCCCAAGAAGCTGGCGTCGCAGGGCGTGAAGGACATCATCCGGATCTCGGACGGCCGCATGAGCGGCACCGCTTTCGGCACCATCGTGCTGCACGTCACGCCGGAAGCGGCCATAGGCGGCCCGCTGGCCTATGTCAGGAACGGCGACCGCATACGCCTGAGCGTGAGCCGGCGCGAGATCTCCCTGCTGGTAGCGGACGAAGAACTCGAACGCCGCCGCCGCGAGCAACCGGTCACGCCGCCCACGGCCGAACGCGGCTACAAGAAGCTGTTTCTGGATACGGTGACCCAGGCCGACAAGGGCGTGGATTTCGATTTCCTGCGCGGCGTGCCGGGCAAGCCGAAGCAGGGCTAGGGCTTTGCGCCGCGCGCTTCCAAGCCCCGGAAGATGGCCCGGGCATCTTGGGAGATCGACGCGGCCATCTTGGCATGGTGGCCGCGAGTGTTCCAGATCAGTCCGTTGCGGCGCACGGGCGCGCGGTTGGGCAATGGGATGCGCGCCACGTCGAGCGACTTCCACATGGACGACCAGTCCGGAATCAGCGCGACGCCCAGGCCTTCGTGCACCAGGGCCACGATGGCAAGCAGGCCGTCGATCTCCAGGCGTTGCTTGGGCCAGATCTGGTGGTCGCGCAGATAGCGGTCGGCCAACTGGCCGCCGTATATGTTGCGGTCGTAGCGTATGAAGGGTTGGGTCGACAGCAGGGTGTGGGCGTCCTGGTCCGCAAGATGGGACGGCGCCACCACAACCAGCGGTTCTTCCATGAAGGGCTGCCAGAGACAGCTCTTGGGCACGGCGAACTGCGGCTCCACCACGATGGCGGCGTCGAGTTCGCCGTTGACCACCTTGCCGCACAGGTCGATGGAGCCGCCCGGGGTGACGAACACCGAGGCATCGGGATGCCGCTGGTACAGGGACTTGAGTATGGGAGGCAGCACGTTCGTAAGCGCCGACACGAAACAGCCGATGCGGAATTCGCCGGGCTGGTCGCCGTCGATGGCCATGGCGCGCAGATCGCGCAGGTTGCGGATGGCCGCCTTGGCGCCTTCGAGTATGCGCATGCCGCTCTCGGTCGGCCTGACCGAACGCCCCGAGCGCTTGACCAGCGCCACGCCCAGGTCCATCTCCAGCGCCTTGATGCGCGCGGCGATGGCGGCCGAGGTCAGATCGAGCTTGCGCGCCGCTTCGGCGAAGGAACCGGCTTCGACGACCGCGACGAAGCTCTGCATGCACTTGATGTCCATGATGCGAGGGGCTATTGCCCTGAAAGGAGAAACTTCAGGTTGAAGATCGCAGGAACCGCTGCGAACCCGGCTGCGAGGGTTGCAGGCTTGTCGCGCCAATTTTCCCTATGTTAATAGCGTCGAGGTTGAAATCCATGATGGAGCATGAACTGGCTACAGCGCGCCAGACAGCAGAAGCAAGCCCTGGGAACGGGGACGGCAGGTTTCCCCCTTTGCTCAAGGTAGGGGTTTTTCCCGAATCGGTGGAAGCGCAGTTCCGTTCGATCTTCACCCTGATCGAGGAAGAGGCGCTTCAGGGCGACCCCGCGCAGGCCGCCGCGATCGGCGGCATCGTTACGCGTTCGAACTACCGGATTCCTGCCGAACTGATGGACCGTTTGCCTGGCCTGCGCATCATCGCCACCAACGGCGTCGGCTACGACGGGATCGCGCTGGATCACGCTCGCCAGAAGAATATCGTCGTGACCAATACGCCGGACGTGTTGAACAAGGCCGTGGCCGAATTGGCGGTGGGGCTGCTGCTTGCGTTGCTGCGCAAGCTGCCCGCGGCCGACGGCTTTGTGCGCAGCGGGGGGTGGGAGGCGTCGCCCTTTCCGCTGGGCGCGAGCCTGGCGGGCAGGAAGGTCGGCATCGTCGGCCTGGGGCGCATAGGCAAGGAGATTGCCCAGCGGCTCGTGCCGTTCGAAGTGGACCTCAGCTACTTCGGCCGTGCGCGCCAGGAGGTTCCCTGGCGGCACTTCGATTCCCTGCAGGCCATGGCCCGCCATGTGGACGTGCTGGTCCTGTCGTGCCCCGGAGGCGCGGCAACGCGCCATATCGTCGATGCCGCCGTGCTGCGGGCGCTGGGTCCGCTGGGTCAGGTTGTCAACGTCGCCCGCGGCTCGGTGGTCAACGAGGCTGACCTCTGCCATGCGCTGGCCAATGGCATCATCCAGGGCGCCGCCCTCGACGTGTTCGAGAGCGAGCCGCTGGGCGATAGCCCGCTGCGGCACATGCCCAATGTGATCCTGGCGCCCCATATTGGCAGCGCCACGCACGAGACGCGCCGCCAGATGGCGGAGCTGGCGATACGGAACCTGACGTCGTTTTTTTCGACGGGGAGAGCGGTGACGCCGGTGGCGTAGCATGATGGCGGCGGCCTGCGGCGGCCTGCGGCGGCAAGCGCGGCGCCGGCTCTGGCTTGGATCTACAGGAAGACCGGGATGCTTCCCGAGTCCGTGCGCCGATCTCCGGCCTCCCGCAGCTTCAGCGCCAGCTCCTGAATGCGGCGCTCGCCGGCCGTCAGCGCTTGCGCCGAGGTATGGACCGAGTACTGGCCGAGATGTAGCGCATACGGATGAGGCACGGCCGAACCCAGGACGAAAACGGCGTTCTCCTTGCCGGATGAGGTGAGCGTGACCGATGTTTGGCCGGGTTCGAAGATCGCCATTTCGCCTGAGGACAGCCGTGTGCCCGCGTCCAGGGAACCTTGGGCGACGGCCAGCTATCCGATCAAGTGGCCGGCGGGTGGCCGGTAGATCCAGCTTTCACCTGGCCGCAGGGTCACAAGCAGGTAGTTGATCCCCTCTGGAGCGGGCACGGGGCTTTGGACGCCATCATGGCGTCCCACGATGACATGCGCCGGACCGGCTTGCGGCATGCGTGGGGCTTCGATATAGCGACTGACGGGCGCGCTGTTTTCCTGATGCGGGGGCAGGGCCAGCCACAGCTGGAACGCCTGAATCCGCGGCGCGTCGCCGGGCGATAGCTCCTTGCCATGCCAGACGCCGCCGCCGGCTCGCATCCATTCGACCCCGCCATAGCCGAGCGTGCCGGACGCCTTGCCCGGATCCTCGTAGCGGACATGGCCTTCGGTGATGAGGGTGACCGTGGCGATGCCCGAATGGGGATGCAAGGGCATCTCCGCGATGGCTTGCATCGTTGCCGAGCTGACATCGATGAGATCGAGCAGCACGAAGGGCTTCAGGGATTGCCCCAGATCGCCCGGGCTCATGAGACGGGTGATGGGGCCGTGCTGATGGCCGGACGTCCGGTACGCGATGGGCCGCGAGGCCTCTTGCGGGCAGCTCGTGGATGGGACTTTCATGCCGTCGCGTCCGCCGGGTCAGGCACGGGCCGCACGGGCGGCGGCGGCCGGCCCGTTGGGACGCTGCTGCCAGGCGATCGCAGCCGTGAGGAGCAGCAGCGCCAGGGCTGGAACCGGGCTGCCCTCGATGAAGAACGAATGGGCCAGCAGGGCGCCGATCATGGTGGCGCTAAGCAGCAATCCACCGAGGAAGGCTGTCGCGGGGATGAGAACGGCAATCCCGCCGATCAGTTCGACGATGCCGGTCAGGATGCGGAACCATTGTCCGATGCCGAGCTGCTCGAAGGGCTGGACCATGGCGGGTGCGCCTGCCAGCTTGGCTGCGCCGGCAGCAAGGAATACGACGGCGGCGAGGATGCGCAGTCCCCGGGAAAGGTACTTGGAAGTCCGGACTGGGGGCTGCGCCGGCGGCGTGTCGGCGTTGCTGTGGAGAAGCTTCATGGCGGGTAGCCTCGGTATAAAATTGTGACTGAGGCTAGCAATGTAACTATGGTCCCGATCGCGCACAATACGGCACATCAGGAGAACTCGGTATTATGAATGTGACTGAAAAGCTCCACGCTTTGCACGAGCAGGACTGCCAAAAAATCAGTCAGGTACTGGCGCGCGTCGGCGAAAAATGGAGCGTCCTCATCATCATGATCCTGTCCGATGGCCCGCGCCGTTTCACCGAAATCAAGCGCACCATCAACGGCATCTCGCAACGGATGCTGACGCTTTGCCTGCGTGGGCTGGAGCGCGACGGACTCATCAAGCGCACGGTTTACTCAGTGATGCCGCCGCATGTGGAATATGAGCTGACGCCGCTGGGACGCTCGCTCACCGAGCCCGTCATCGCGCTGGGATGCTGGGCCAGCAAGCACATTGCCGACATCGACGCGGCCAGGGAATCCTTCGATGCGCAGGCACAGGCGGCGATCGAGAAGCCGGCTCGATACCGCTAGCGGCCGCCGACCTGGTTGCCCGCTAGAACCACACCGTCGCGATGAGCAGCGCACAGCCCGCCGTGGCCGTGGCGGCCATGGCGGCGGCCAGGCGCAAGGCGATCTTGCGTTCCTTGCGGCCGACATTGGGGTTGCCGTCATTGGCTGAGCGCAGTTGTTCCCAGGTCGATGCCGCACCCGCCTCGCGGCTCTGCACGGCCGATGCGGCGTTCGCTGTCTTGCGGGAAATGCGGGTGAGCCGCAGCGCCGGGTATGCCAACAGCAGCCCGGCCAGGAACAAGGCGCAGGCGCTGATCGCGCCTGCGGTGAAAGCCGAGCTGTCGCGCGCCGCAAACAGGATGAAGGCTGCCGCCAGGCCGATCAGATTCAAGCCGGCCAATGCTTTCAGCGCCTGGACTCCCCAGGGGCCAGTGGCTTCCTCGGTGAAGTCTCCGACCGATCGCCAGTAAGCGGCGTCATTGGAAGCGGCCTGGAAAAAGAAGGCGAGATCCCTGAGCAGTACATCGCCTTGCCTGTTGTCGGGGCTGGTGTCCCGATGCCACTGGGTAGCGAATTTCCGGCTTCGTTCAGTATCCGCGCGATGCGCGCGCGCCCAGTTCTGCGCCAGACTTACCGCCGCTTCGACGGTAAGAGCCCCCGCGGGCCTTGCACTGTCTTTCATTATTTTCATCCCCATATATGGGACATTGTACTGGGCCTGCGTGGCGGCCAGGTTGATGCAAAACAGGCGGGTGGCGCGTAGCGCGGATCAAGGCAATGCGGCGCCTCGCCGTGGGGCAGGCCGGGAAAAACACACTTCGAGCAGCCTGTTGCTGCGCAGCTTGATGGTGACGTCCGTTCGCTGCCTGCCCAGGGTGGTGGCGGCAAACAGGCCGAGAGTCAGGGCGCCGATCCAGGCGGGAAGAAAATTGGCCAGATCCCAACCGGTGATGCCGCCGTTGTAGGGTTGCTTGAGCACCTGCGCGGTCAGCCTGTGTTCATGGCAGAACGCCTGTATCGCCTCCGCGGTTTGATCGATGTCGGCGATGTTCTCAAGAAAGAACGGCTCCTGCGCCAATATCAGCCGGGCAAGTTCGCCGGCAGGCAGGCGGCTTTCGAAGTAGGTGCGTACCGTGGACATAGGGCGGGTTCCGGGCGTGCGCAAATCGTCATGTGCCGGCGGCTGGAAAGAGGCAGGAATCGCCGGGCTTGTGGGGCACAGTCTATGCCAAATCCCGCCGCTGTTACGGTCCCGATTCGCCGTCTCTGTGTCTGGCGGGCCGCGCGTCGGCCGCGCACACTGCTCAGGTCGCCGCGCAGTCCGCGCGGCCTGAGAGGACCTCCCATGCGCTACCGTTATGTCACCGCCGATGTGTTCACCAGCCAAGCTTATGGCGGTAATCCGCTGGCAGTCGTGTTCGACGCCCAGGGGCTGAGCGCGGCGCAGATGCAGCGCATCGCGCGCGAATTCAACTATTCCGAAACCAGCTTTGTGCTGCCGCCGCGGGATCCTGCTCATACGGCCTGGGTGCGCATCTTCACGCCCGACCGCGAGGTGCCGTTCGCGGGGCATCCGAATGTGGGCACGGCCGTGGTGCTGGCGCGGGAAATGGCGGCTTCGGGTTTGAGCGTGCCGGATGCCTTCGTGTTCGAAGAGGAAGCGGGACTGGTGCGCATTGCGCTGCGGACGGGCGCAAGGGGCGTGGACGCTGCGGAACTCCTGGCGCCGCAACCCTTGTCGCGCGCCGGCGAGGCGCCGGTCGCCGCGGTGGCGCGGGCCTTGAGCCTGGATCCCGCGGATATCGATACCTCCGCGCATGCGCCGCAGGTGGCGTCGGTCGGCCTGATCTTCCTGGTGGTGCAGTTGGCCAGCCGCGACGCCTTGCGCCGGGCCGTGCCCGACCCGGCGGGCTACGCGGCCCTGCTGCCGCTGGACGGCGCGAAGTCCATCTATGCCTACACCACCGACACCCGCTCGGGTGGGGCCAGCGGACTGGCGGATGTCCAGGCCCGCATGTTTACCGGACGCATGACGGAAGACCCGGCGACCGGCAGCGCGACGGCGGCCATGACGGCATTGCGCGCGGCCCTGCGCGGGGATGGCGCGCTGCGCCTGCGGGTGGAGCAGGGCGTGGACATGGGGCGCGCCAGCGTGTTGCTGGCCCACGCCGAACCGCGCGCCGACGGCGTGTGGGCGGGCGTGGCGGGCGAGGCTGTGGTGGTCATGGAAGGCACGCTGGCGGCGCCCGATGTGTCTTGAGCCTGGCGGCTCCGCGGGGCCTCGTGTATGCTTGTCCCCATGAACGCACCGCATTTCGCGCCGGTCTCCGGCGCAACCTGCCGACGAATCACTCGACGTTTACGTTGAGTGGCCAGTCACGTCCAGGCGCCGAACCCGCGGCGCCTATCCCTGAAAGCCACGATACCCTCGTGGCTTTTCTGTTTTCTGGCTGGTCCCGCTGTCGAGGCGTATCGCAAGGCTTTCGTTGCCATCCTTGAAGGAACGAAGCATGAGTGCGCAAGACCTCGCCATCCGGCCCTACCATTCGACCGACGAAGCCGCGATCATCCAGCTGTGGCATGACTGCGGCCTGACCCGCCCATGGAACGATCCGCGCAAGGACATTGCGCGCAAGCAGGCGGTGCAGGCGGACCTGTTTTTGGTGGGGGAGGCGGACGGCTCGATTGTGGCGACGCTGATGGGCGGCTATGACGGCCATCGCGCCTGGATCAACTACCTGGCGGTATCGCCCGCGCATCAGCGCCGCGGCCATGCGACCGCGCTGATGCAGGCGGTCGAGCGCAAGCTGCTGGCCATGGGCTGCCCCAAGATCAATCTGCTGATACGCTCGGGCAACGTGGCCGTGAAGGACTTCTACGCGACCCTGGGCTTTCAGCAGGACGAGGTGATCAGTTTGGGCAAGCGCCTGATTCCGGATACTTGACGACCCGTATCAGGCGCCGGCGGCGGCGCTCAGATCGCCACGGTCAGGTACACCGCTTCGCGGCCTACGATGGGCATGCGGGTGGGCATGAAGATGGTGCAGTCGTCGCAGGGCGAACGGATTTCCTCGGTGCCGTTCATGGCGATGAGTTCACCCTTGGCGTAGGTTTCGAAGCCGATCACCGGACGGGTGAAGGTGAAGTCCTCGGACTTCACCATATGCACTTCGAGCAGGCGGTAGCGCTGCGGCGCGGGCGGGGGCGGCGTGCCGGCGGGCATGTCGATCAGGCCCGTGTGCGCCAGGAAGCGCAGCGTGACGTCCGTGGCCAGGTCGGCGGCGGATTGCGCGAAATGCTGGCCGCATTCGACCACCAGCGAACCGTTGCTGTCGGAGTGCGGATCGCCATGGCGGCCGTAGCCCATGACGCCGGTGCCCGGGAACAGGTCGGGCGGCATCACCAGATGCACCTGGGGTATGCCGACAGCGCTGGCCAGCGCCGTGTTGCGGTCCATTTCCGTGTAGACCCAGAAGGGTTGCACCGGCGCGCGCGTGGAATGGATGTCGAGCACGAAGTCGGCGGCGTCGAGCACCGGACGCAGCTCGCGGGCGCGGCGCAGTTCGGGGCTGTCTTCCGGGCCGTCCAGCATGGCGGCCGACCAGATGCGGTTCAGGTTGTGGACCAGCTGGCGATTCTCGTAGGGGTTCTCGATATCGAAGGCTTCATAGGCTTCGACGTGCGCGAAGCTGACGGTGAGCGTGCCGATCTTGGGGCGCACGCCGCTGTCCAGCAGATGGGTCGCGGCCACCATGCCGCAGATTTCGTTGCCGTGCGTGATGGCGTTGATCAGCACGTGCGGGCCGGGGCGGCCCGACTCGAAACGGTGCACGTAGGGGATGCCGACATTGCCCTCGCGGTAGGCCGAGAGATCGCGCGGCAGGACTTCGAGCGGAGCGGTGTCGGGTTCGAAAGCGGGATTTTTCATGGGAGTGTGGCCTATTCAGGACGGATGCCGGCGCGGTCGATCAGGTCTTTGTACAACGCCAGGCGCTCGGACATCATGGCGGTGAACTGCTGCGGCGTCTGGTTCTCGGGCGGCAGCGCGCCGGCCTTTTCCAGGGATTGCGGCATGCCGTCCTCGGTGGCGGCGGTGCGCACGGCGGCCAGCAGCTTCTGCACGATGGCGGGCGGCGTGCCGGCGGGCGCGGCCAGGCCGATCCACGACATGGAGTTGAGCACGGGGTAACCCAGTTCCTCGAAGGTCGGCACGTCGGGCAGGGAGTCCAGGCGCTTGGGAGCGGCCACCGCCAGTGCGCGCATCTTGCCGACCTGGATGTGCGGCAGGAAGGGCGCGAGGTTGTCCAGGGCGAACTGCGCCTGGTCGGAGAGCAGCGCGTTGATCAGCGGCGCGCCGCCACGGTAAGGCACGTGCACGGCCTGCAGCTGCAGGGTGTTCTTGAGCAGCTCGGCGTTGAGCTGGCCCATGCTGCCGATGCCCGCGGTGGCATAGTGCAGCTGGTCGGGGCGCGCCTTCAGCAGCGCCACGAATTCGGCCAGGTTGCGCGCGGGCACGGCGGCGTTGGTCACCAGCACATTGGGCGTGCGCGACAGCTGCGAAATCGAGACGAAGTCCTTGATCGGGTCGTAGCCCAGATCATTGCGCATCAGCGGGTTGGCCAGGTGCGAGCTTTGCGAAGACGCGACCAGCGTGTAGCCGTCCGGCGCGGCGCGCGCGACGCGCTTGCTGCCGATGGCGCCGCCCGCGCCGTCGCGGTTCTCGATGATGACGCTGGTACCCAGCGCCTTGCCCAGGGCGTCCGCGTACAGCCGGCCGATCAGGTCGACGGAGCCGCCCGCAGGGAAGGGGACGACCAGCGTGACGGGGCGCGAAGGATAGGCGTCGGCGCGCGCGGCCAATGGCAGCAGGGCGGCGCCCAGGCCGGCCAGGACCAGGCTGCGGCGGGCCAAGGACGGCCCCTGGGGGTGATGCTTCATGGAATTCTCTTGTGGTGACTGCGGGTTTGGTCTAATTTGCAATGAAGATTGCAGGCAGCAATATAAGATGCAATGTGTTTTGTGAAATTTGGGGTTATCACCTAGGGCCATGCAAGGATGAACCTGCACCAACGTATTGCCGGCTACGGCCGCAAGCTCAGCAAGAGCGAACAAGTGCTGGTCGAGGACATGCAGGCGCGCTATCCGCAAAGCCTGCTGGAGTCGGCGACGGCGCTGGCCAGGCAGGTCGGCACCAGCGCTTCCACCGTGGTGCGCCTGCTGGCCAAGCTCGGCTACGACAGCTATGCGCAGGCGCAGATGGAGGCGCGCGCGGAAGTGACGGCGCGCCTGGCCTCGCCGGGCGAGCGCGCGGACGCGGTCGGCGCCGACAAGCCTTCGCCGCGCGCCTGCCTGCATAACGCCTTGCTGCACGACCAGCACAACCTGAAGGAGACCTACGCGTCGATCGACGTGGCGGCCTTCGAGGCCGCCGTGCGGCTGCTGACGCAGCGCAAGGGGCGGGTGCATGTGCTGGGGCTGCGCCAGGCCGCGCCGCTGGCCAGCCATGTGGCGCTTTATCTGAACCTGTGCCTGCCTTCGGTCAAGCCCATGGTCGCCGCCGGCCCGCTGTTCCTGGAAGACCAACTGCTCTGGATCGACGAGGCCGACGTGCTGCTGGCGTTTACCTTCAGGCGCTACTCGGTTGCCGCGGCCAAAGCGGTGCAGTACTTCCGGCAACGCGGCGGCAAGGTGATCCTGATCACCGATTCGGCATCGGCGCCTGCCGCGGCGTCGGCACACCACGTGCTGATTGCGCGCAGTTCCAGCGCATCGCCTTTCGATTCCTACACCGCGGCCTTTTCCGTTTGCAATGCCTTGCTCGCGGCGGTGGCGCAGCGCAGCAAGCAGGCATTGGGCGCGGCGCTCGAGCGCGGCGAAGGCTTGTGGGACGCGCAATGGATCCGTCCGCCGGGCGGCTGAAGCCGTCGGCGCGCCATTGCGTCGGCGCGGTGCGAAACAGCAGAAAACGGACCGCTTCGCGGCCATTTCCATGGGCTGCAAGATGCGTTCGCACTAGCTGCGCTAGTACGCCATAACTCCTTGAAAACATTGCTTTTCAAGCCCAAATTTTTTTGGCATATTGCGGCCGGGAAAAGCGATTTCAGGAGCAAGGAATGGGCGCGTGGCCGCAGCGTCATATCGATGGATTCGAGGTGGAATGCCAGGTCATCCGGCTGGATACCGGCATGTTGGCTATCGAGATCGCGGTATGCCGCAGGGCGGAGGGCGAACGTGAGCGGCGCTGGTCGCTGCCGCGTTTCGTCACCTTCGACGATCCCGGTATCGCGCGGCGCCATGCCGAACTGGTGCTGTCCGGCATCGTGTCGGTCGACGAATCCACGGGCGAACCGCGTTACGGCATCCTGTAGCGGCAAACCGCAAGCTCGGCAGCGGGCAGTTTTTTTGTTTCTTTTCACACAATCGTGTGCTTTGCGCTGGCGGATTTGCCCGGTACATTGGTAGAGGGTGACAACAAAAAAGGAGAGTTCCATGTTTGATACTTTTCCTGTCTTGCGTCGCGCTGGCTTGGCCGCCGCGGCGATCGGCGTGGCCGGCCTGCTGTTCTCGGGCTGCACCACCACCAGTCCCAAATCCTCGGCAACCGCCACCGAACAGCGCCAGTCGTTGAACAGCGCGGCCGACGCCACCTTGGGCAAGCTCTATCAAGCGTCGCCGCAGTCCAAGGAACTGGTCGCGCGCGCCCGGGGCGTGCTGATCTTTCCTGATGTGTTGAGCGGCAGCTTCATCATCGGCGCAGAGCATGGCAAGGGCGTGCTGCGCGTGGGCAGCTCCACTGCCGGCTACTACAGCACCACGGCGGGTTCCGTCGGCTTCCAGGCCGGCGCGCAGTCCAAGGCGATGGTGCTGCTGTTCATGACGGACGAGGCGCTGACCAAGTTCCGCAACAGCAGCGGCTGGACGGTCGGCGCGGACGCCACGGTCGCGGTCGTCAATGTGGGGGCCACTGGCCGCATCGACACCAACACGGCACAGCAGCCCATCGTCGGTTTCGTGATGAACAACGGTGGCCTGATGGCGGGCGTGTCCCTGGCCGGCACCAAGATCTCCAAGCTGGATCTTTGAACTGCCTGCCAAGCAAAACGCCGCGGATGTCCTCCGCGGCGTTTTTGTTTGGCGCGTCAGCCGGCGCTTCAGCCCATGAGCGTATCGCCGTTGTTGCGCACCGCGCTCTCGCGCTGCATTTCGGCGGCTTCGATGGCCGGATCGAGGCCGCGCCAGCGCTTGATTCGGCCTCGGTCCTGCTCGGGCTCCCAGCCGAGCATGCCGTAGCGTGTGATTTCGGTCTCACCCGTTTCGAATTCCACTTCGAAGTAGCCCTGACGATCGGGTAGCGTGCCGCCGGGGAACCAGTCGGTTTCAGGCATGGTGTTCTCCTTGCTAGGCGATGGGAGGGATGCCGGCGCGGGCGCGCGGCGCTTTCATTGTGGAGGGGCGTCGGGGATCCCGCAAGTCGGCGCCCAGGGCTTCAGGCGAGCGGGACCGCGGTGGTGTAAAGCACCTGCTTCAACGCGAAGCTGGAACGGATGCTGGCCACGCCCGGGATGCGGGTGATGTGTTCGACGATCAGCCGCTCCAGCGCGTCGACGTCCGGCACCAAGGCGCGGATCAGGTAGTCGGCGTCGCCGGACATCAGGTAGCACTCCATGATTTCCGGCAGGACCGCGATCTCGCGTTCGAACACGTCCAGCGCCGCCTTGCGCTGCTTGTCCAGCGAGATCTGGATGAACACGTTGACTTTCAGGCCCAGCTTGCGGGCGTTCAGCAGCGTGACGCGGCGGTCGATCAAGCCTTCGGTTTCGAGCCGGCGCACGCGCGCCAGACAGGGCGAGGCGGACAGGTTCACGCGCGCCGCAAGCTCGACATTGGTCAGCCGCGCATCGCGCTGCAGTTCATTGAGGATACGGATGTCGGTGGCATCCAGGTTGATTTCCGGCATAAGTCACCCAGTAATGGTCATTCGGCAATTCATCCGTGCTGAGTATGACGAGTATTTCCGTCGAATGCGGTGAAATATGCTGGGGTTAACCCTATAGACTATTCCATCGTTTGGCAATTACGCCAAAACACGGAATATTCAAGCGGTAGATTGGGCAGTAATGAGTCAGCAGAGCACATTGGGCAGGTTTTTGCCGCTGGTCGGCGCGGTAGCCATCTGGGGCGGCAATTGGCCGGTCATGAAGCTGGGGCTGGCGCACATGAGCCCGCTCTGGCTGGCTGCCAGCCGCTTCGGCTCGGCCGCGCTGATCAGCGCGCTGGTGCTGGGCATGCTGGGCCGCCTGCGCCTGCCCACGCGGCAGGAAATGCCGCTGGTGGCGGGGGTGGCGCTGTTGCAGATGGGCGCGTTCACGGCGCTGGCGCTGTGGGCCTTGCAGTACGTGGCGCCGGGCCGCGCGTCCGTGATCGCCTACGCCACTTCCATCTGGGTCATTCCGCTGTCCTCGCTGATCCTCAAGGAACGCCTGTCGCTGGCGCAATGGCTGGCGACGGCGCTGAGCTATGCCGGCATCGTGGTCATCGTCGCGCCCGCGTTCAGTCCCTGGCAGGCGCACACCGTCATAGGCCTGGCGATGCTGCTGGGCGCGTCCTTCGCCTGGGCCTGCAACATCATCCAGTTGCGCGGCTACCGGCATATCCGCCTGGGCGCGGACATGATTCCGTGGCAGACGGCCATCGCGGCGCTGCCGCTGGCCGCGCTGGCGTGGATGCGCGATGGCGCGCCTGTCTTCCTGGCCGAACCTGAGGCATGGCCGGTGATCCTGTACACCGGTCCGCTGGCCACGGCGCTGACCTTCATCGTGGTGCTGGGCATGACGCAGAAGATGCCGCCCGTGGCGACCTCGATCGCCATGCTGTGCGTGCCGGTGATCGGGTTGATCGTGTCGTCGCTGGTGTTCCAGGAACGCATCTCCGCCGACCTGGCGCTGGGCCTGGCCCTGATCGGCGCCAGCGTGGCGGCGTCGGCCGCGGCGACGCGCCTGAAGCGGCCGCTGGCGCTGCGTCCTTCGCAGCCCGCGCGGGGACGAGATATCCGCGCGGTCTAGAATGTCGTGCGCCGGGACCGGTTCCGGCTTCTTTGCGGGCGTGCGGCGGATATGGATTCCTTATATGTGCTGGTCGCGGCGGGCGCCATGGCCGCCGGTTTCGTGCAGGGCCTGTCGGGCTTCGGCTTCGGCATGGTGGCCATGTCGTTCTGGGCCTGGACCATAGATCCGAAGCTCGCGGCCGCCATGGTGGTGTTCGGCTCGCTCACCGGCCAATTGCTGGCCGCATTCACCGTGCGCCGGGGGTTCGGCATGGCGCATCTGCTGCCGTTCGTGGCGGGCGGATTGCTGGGCATTCCGCTGGGCGTCAAATTGCTGCCCTACCTGGATCCGCTGATGTTCAAGGCGCTGGTCGGCGGACTGCTGGCAGTCTGGTGTCCCGTCATGCTGTTTGCGACGCGCCTGCCGCCCATCACCGCGGGCGGAAGATTGGCCGATGGCGTGGTGGGCGCGATGGGCGGCGTCATGGGCGGCATCGGCGGATTCACCGGCGTCATTCCGACCCTGTGGTGCACCCTGCGCCGTTTCGACCGCGACGTGCAGCGCGCGGTGATCCAGAACTTCAATCTGTCGATGCTGGTCGTGACGATGGCGAGCTATGTCTACACGGGCGTCGTCACGCGCGACATGCTGCCGCTGTTCGCGGTGATCCTGCCGGCGATGCTGGTGCCGACCCTGTGGGGCACGCGCGTGTACGTGGGCATCAGCGACGTGGCGTTCCGCCGCATTGTGCTGGGCTTGCTCACCGTGTCGGGTGTGGCGCTGCTCGCGTCGTCGTTGCCGCAGCTGCTGTCCTAGGACGGGTCCGGGGGCATGCTATCGTTGGGTATTCAAGAGAGAATCACCGCATGGCATTGCACCGTTTCGAGAAAGGCGAGCTGGGACATTGGCTGCGCATCGTGGCCGACAATTGCGAGCCCGGCGCCGCCCAGACTGCAGTGCCCGCCCACGTGGCGCAGGCGCTGGAGACGCTGCGTTGCATCGAGGCCGGCGCCGATGGCCGCTGGCTCATCACCGACAAGGGCAAGCTCTCCTTGCGCATGGAAGAGCCCGGCGCGATCCATTTGCGATAGCCCGCCAAATCCGTTTATGTCGACAACAGGAACGGCTTGAAGCCGTATTCCGCGTTTCGCCGCGTCTTGATCATTTGGCGCCGGTATTTCCACACAATTTGCGAATGTTTTCGCAGTATTTCGCAGATTCGCGACTATTCGGACGGCGCTACGGGAATTTCCTGAGAGGGAATGCGCGATTTGGCTGCTTTTCGACGTATCGCGGGCGCCGAGTCGCCAGTAAGATGAACTTGCGTGACGTTTGCAGGTCTATTCATTTGCGCGGGAACCCTGCTCCCGCAACGTCACGCGTGGTTCACGCGTTTAGGTAACCGACTGGGAGGTAGCACATGCAGCATCGTGACCAGGAAGTACTGATCGACGTTTCCACGGCGGCCATGGATACCGGCGGATATGGCGTATTGCTGACGGTAACGGCCGAGGGCGGCACCGAAGTGGATGCCGCGTTTTCCCACTTGGGCAACTGCGCTTCGTTGGACGAAGCACGCGATCGCGCGGAAGCATTCGCGCAGAACTGGGTAGAGGAAAACATCTTCCGATAGGGCGCTGCGCCCTGGACGGAGCTGATAGGCGGGACCGGTCTGTGTGAGCATGACGCTTCGGACGATACTCAAAGGTTTGCGACGAAGATTTCGGTTATCGTTGCTGCTCCAAAATCTGGGGCCCTCATTGGGTATGCGCCGTTCCAAGATGACTGCCGCACAGACCAACTCTTCACTTGCGGAACACCTCCGCGCATTCCGCGACCACTTTGATTCCGTTGTCCTGCCTCTCTGGATGGGGCAGGGTTTCAATGGCGCGCTCGGCCTGCCATATGAATCGCTGGACGCGGCCACCGGCGCCGCGCTGCCGGCCGAGCGCTACCGCGCCATGGCTTGCGCGCGCCAGCTCTACGTATTTTCAGAAGCGCCCGGCGCCGCCGCGGACGCGCATGCCAAGCTGCTGTTCGAGTCGCTGCGGCGCGTGTTCCGCGACGAAGTCCATGGCGGCTGGCGCTACAGCGTGGACGCCCAGGCGCGTGCGCTGGACGAAACGCAGGACCTGTATACCCATGCCTTCATCGTGCTGGCTTGCGCGGCCTATTTCCGCCGCAGCCGCAACGCGGATGCGCGCAAGCTCATGCTGTCCACGTCCTCGACCATCGAGGCGCGCTTCAAGACCGCCGATGGCCTGTACCACGCGGCGCTCAGCCCGGACCTGAGCCAGCCGCTGCGCGCGCCCGCGCAGAATCCCATGATGCACCTGACCGAGGCGTATCTGGCCGCGGCCCAGGTCGCGGAGCCTGCGCTGTACGCGCAGCGTCTGCGCGGCCTGGCCCAAGGCATCAGCCATTTCTTCGTGCACGCGCCCTCGCAGTGCATTTCCGAGGAGCGGCAAGGCACTGCCGGCAACCGCCTGGAGCCCGGGCACCAGTTCGAATGGCTGTCGTTGGTGCACGGCTCGGCCGAGGTGTTCGACGGCCTGGACCTGGCGGAATCGCTGCCGCGCGCGGTGCGCTGGTCGCGCCGCCATGGCGTGGACGCGGGCGGGGTGGCGGCCTCGTTGAACGAATCCGGCGCCGTCATCGACGACACGCGCCGGATCTGGGCGCAGACCGAGTATCTGCGGGTGCTCGGTGTGCTGGGCGATCTGCCCGCGCTGGAGGCGGGCCTGGCCATGTTCCGCGCGCGTTTCCTGCACGCGGGCGGCTGGTACGAATGCCTGGACGCCGAAGGGGCAGTGGTGCGCACCGACATGCCTTCGACCTCGCCGTACCACCTGGCTACCTGCCTGTCCGCCATGCCGACCGTTGTTTAATTGTGGCGTTAACAATTATTTTTGGATTTATCGTCATATATTGATAGAAAAGTATTGGTGGAATCCCTTACAATTTAGTTACTATGTTTGTAGGGAAGCATCAATGAGCGTTATGTGCCTGGCTTGCCAACGCATTAACCCTGGGCTTGCGGGCGTTGCGCCGCATGCCCATCTGGGGCATCAGGGGTTCACCAACCCGACGCAGAGAGGCCGTGAAGAAAGCCGTGAAGACCACTTCCGCTGCCTGAACTGCGGAGCGAAATGGCTGCGTGAAACCGACAAATGGGGCGTGGACCTGGGCTTCAAGCTCGCGCCCTGAGCATTGCGCCGCGTCATCTGAACGGGCTCCTCACAGGAGCCCGTTTTCATTCCGTAGCATTTGCCGCTGTGGCGCGAAACCACATGTTTCGCCGGATCGGCTTTCAGCCGGGACCGGCGGCCAGCACGTCGGGGTCTTGCCCGGCGGTGTCCAGCAGCCACTGGCGGAAACAGGCCAAGGCGTAATGGTCGCGCCGCTGCGCCGGCGCGCACAGGTGGTAGCCGCGGGCGATGCGTATCGGCAAGTCGGGAAAGGGGGCCGCCACGCGCCCCGCCTGCAGGTCGTCGCGGACCAGGCAGCGCTGCAGCACGGCGATCCCCATGTCGGCCATGACGGCGCGAACCAGGATGGACACCTGGTCAAAGCCATTGGACAGCTGGACCGAAGCGCGCGGCGCGCCGGCGGCGGCCAGCCATTGCACCCAATTGTCCATGCCGTTCGAGTGATACAGCAGCGGCTCGCCGAGTAGGCCGGCCGGCGTGTCCCAGAGCCCCTGCGCGCGCCGCGCCGCCAGCCGGGCGGGGTGGCAGATCACGACCAATTCACGCCCGATCACGTAGTCCACCTGCCAGCCCGGCCATTGCTCCGGCATGCCGGACAGGATGCTGGCGTCGGGCGTCGCGCCCGAAAAGTCCTCGTTGCGGCGATAGGCCGCGAAGCCGAGCTGGATGTCGGGATGGCGCGTGTGAAAGTCGGACAGGCGGGGCAGCAGCCAGGCGCTGGCCAAGGTCGGCACCGTCGACAGCGTCAGGCGCTGGCGGCGGTTGTCGGCGCGCAAACCGGCGCTGAGCGACTCGATTCCCTGCAAGGGGCCTTGCGTGCCCTCGTACAGGCGGCGTCCGGTTTCGGTCAGGGTCAGGCCATGGGCGTTGCGATGCATCAGCGGTTGGCCGAAGTGCGCTTCCAGGCGGGAAATGGCCCGGCTGACGGCGCCCTGGGTGACGCACAGCACTTCCGCGGCGCGCGTGAAGCTGCCCAGGCGCGCCGCCGTCACGAAGGCGTGCAGTTCGGACATGGAGGGCGAGTGCAGTCGCATCTAGCATGACCAATGGTAATGAAGCCGTGCAATATAGTCGTTTGAAAGGGGACCGTAAAGTTCGGACACTGGCGGCCTTGTCGATTGACCTTCAACTTTCGGAGTCATCCCCATGTCTCGCCGCCTTCTGGGCCGGTCCGCGCGCTTCGCGTTCGCCGGCATGTTCGCCACGCTGACCTTCGCCGGCATCGCCCAAGCCGCCGACTATCCCGCCCGTCCCATCAAGCTGGTGGTGCCGTTCGCCGCCGGCGGTTCGACCGACATCGTGGCGCGCCTGGTGGCCGAGTATGCCGGCCGCGACCTGAAGCAGACCATCGTGGTCGAGAACAAGGCCGGCGCCGGCGGTTCCATGGGCATGGAGCAGGTGGCCCGCGCCACACCCGACGGCTACACCATCGGCATGGCCACGATGAGCACGCACGGCTCTAACCCGGCCGTGTTCCGCAAGATGAACTACGACCCGGTGAAGGATTTCGTGCCGGTGGCCAACGTGGTCGCCGTGCCCAGCATTTTCGCGATCAACCCGGGCCTGCCGGCCAAGAACATGGCCGAGTTCGTGGCCCTGGCCAAGAAGCAGCCGGAGCGCTACAGCTTCGCCTCGCCGGGCGTGGGCTCGCTGGGCCACGTGAACATCGAGAACTTCATGATGCTGTCCGGCATCAAGCTGCTGCACGTGCCGTACCGCGGCGCGGGTCCGGCTCTCAACGACGTGATGGGCGGCCAGGTGGACGCGATCACCGACAACCTGTCCTCGACCTTGCCGCAAGTGCAGGGCGGCAAGCTGCGCGCGCTGGCCGTGCTGGGCGCCGAACGCTCGCCGCTGTTGCCCGACGTGCCGACCTATATCGAGTTGGGCTACCCCGACATGGGCACGGGCGGCTGGTTCGGCCTGGTGGCGCCCGCCGGCACTCCGCCGGCCGTGATCGAACGCCTGAACAAGGCGGTGCGCGCGGCCCAGGACGATCCGGAATTCCGCAAGAAGGCCGAGGAAGTGGGTGGTACGCTGGTGCGCACCACGCCCCAGGAATTCGAGGCGCAGATCCAGCAGGCCCTGGCCCGTTACGCCAAGGTCGCCAAGACTGCCAACATTCAGGCTGATTGACGATGACCCACGCCGACTTCGACGCTGTTTCCGTACACGAGCCCACGGGCCCGGCCCTGCCGCTGGTCTGCGATTCGCCGCATAGCGGCGAGCGCTATCCCGACGACTTCGGCGCCGCGGCCACCCTGGCGCAGCTGCGCCAGGGCGAGGACACGCACGTGGACGCGTTGTGGTCGGCGGCGCCGGCCCTGGGCGCGACGCTGATCGCGGCGAACTTTCCGCGCGTCTACATCGATCCCAACCGCACGCTGCAGGACCTGGATCCCGAGCTGCTGGCGCAGCCCTGGCCCGAAGCGCTGGACCCGGGCGAGAAGACCCGCCTGGGCAAGGGTTTGATCTGGCGCAGGATGGACAAGTCCACGCCGATCTACGATCGCAAACTGACGCTGGCCGAAGTGCGCCACCGCATCCAGGCGTACTACGAGCCCTACCACGCGGCGCTGTCGCAGGCGATCCAGCAAGTGCGGCAGCGCTTTGGCGCGGTCTGGCATCTGAACCTGCATTCCATGCCCAACGACGCCTACGAGCGCCTGGGCCGCCAGAGCGACCATCCGCTGGCGGACTTCGTGCTGGGCGACCGCGACGGCACGACCTGCGAGCCCGAGTTCATCGCCCTGATCGAGGCAGCCTTGCGCGACAAGGGCTATACCGTGGCGCGCAACGACCCCTACAAAGGCGTGCAGCTGATCGCGCAGATCGGCCAACCCGCCTTGAACCGTCATAGCCTGCAGGTGGAAATCCGCCGTCCTTTGTACATGGACGAGGTCACGCGCGAGCGCAACTCGGGCTTCGCGCCGCTGCAGGCCGACCTGTCCGACGTGCTGGCGCAGGTGGCGGCATATGTGCGCACGCGCCAGGCGGCGCTGGCTTAAGTTTCCCTGCCGCTGGCCGTAGTCGGTAACAAGGAATCGCGCCCGTTTCGGGCGCGGCCTCACGGAACCGCAATGGCTGAGAAGATCATCAACGGATTTTCGGTGCTCGCATACGCGACCCAACCCGAGGGGCGCGTGCCGCCGCGCGCTTTCATCGAAACGCGGCGGCTGCCGAAGAAAAAAAGCCAGGCGGAACGCGACGCGCAGGCCGCGGCCCAGGCGGACGCGCAAGCACAACCGGATGAAGCCGCACAGGACGCCGAGCCTGCCCCCCAGGCCTTCGAGATCTTCATCAGCCGGCGCTTTCGCAGCACGGTGGAGGCGATGTCGGCCGCGCGCAACGCGCTGGACCGCGTCAAGCTGGTCGACGAGGACGGCGTTCCGGACCATCTGCCCGAATAGTCCGGCCCCCGGGCGGCCATGCGCCGCCCATATTGTTATCCCGACTTTGTATTTGTCGAACCCCTGAGCGCAGGCCGATGATGCCGCATGGCAATCATCGCCATTCACAGTCTGCTCAAAAGGAAGGTTGATGAATACGAACGTCCATTCCCGCGCCATCTCCACGCGGGGAATCTCGCGTCGCGCGCTGTTGCGAGCGGCAGGCGCCGCGGGCCTCGCCGCGCCGCTGGGCATGCTGGGCTCGCGCGTGCTGGCCGCCAATGCGGCGCCGCGCACTTTCAAGATCGCATGGAGCCAGACCGCGGTCTGCCAGTCGCCTGTGTCGGTGGCGTTGGAGCGCGGCTTCTTCGACAAATACAACCTCAAGGTCGAACGCATCAACTTCAGCGGCTCCACCGATCAGCTGCTGGAGGCGATCGCCACCGGCCACGCCGATGGCGGCATCGGCATGGCGCTGCGCTGGTTGAAACCGCTGGAACAGGGCTTCGACGTCAAGCTGGCCGTGGGCACGCATGGCGGCTGCATGCGCTTGCTGACGGCGCAAGACTCGCCCATCAAGAGCGTCAACGATCTGAAAGGCCGCCGCGTGGCCGTGTCGGACCAGGCCAGCCCGGTGAAGAATTTCTTCGCGATACGCGTGGCGCAGCTGGGCCTCGATCCCGAATCGGTGGACTGGCGCCAGTATCCCCAGGATCTGTTCGGCGAGGTCCTGCGCAAGGGCGAGGTCGACGCCATCGCGGGCGACGATCCGCTGATCTACACGCTGCGCGAAGACAACAAGCTGCGCGAGATCGCCACCAACATCGAGGGCGACTACGAGAACCGCACCTGCTGCGTGCTGGGCCTGCGCGGCGACCTGGTGCGCAAGGATCCGGAGGCCGCGGCAGCCATTGCGCGCGCGGTGATCGACGCGCAGCGCTGGACGGCTTCCAACCCGGACGAGACGGCGCGCATCTTCGCACCCTATGTGCCCGGCAAGGTGCCCGCCGAACGCGTGGCCGCGATCTTGCGCAGCCATAGCCATGGCCACGCCTCGACGGGCGCCGCGTTGCGCGAAGAGATCGTGGGCTACGCCCGGGACCTGAAGACGATCAAGGTGCTGAGCGCGGGCCTGGACGTCAACAAATACGCGCAAGTGGTGGTGCCCAATGTCCTCGGCTGACGTATTGCATGTCCCGGCCGCGGGCGCGCATCCGCCCGCGCGCGACTGGCGCTTGTGGAAGACCGGCATTGCGGCCGCCGTGCTGTGGGCGGGCGTGGGCGGCGTGACGCTGGCGTGGCCGAACGTGGAAATCGGCTTCTCGTCCTGGGGTTACACGCGCGAATTCGGCGCGGCGGCATTGACGCTGGCGGTGCTGCTGCTGCTGGTTGCGGCGCCGGGGGCGGGCCAGTTGCGTCCAGTGCGTACCTTGCATCGCGCGGGCCCCTGGCTGGTGGTTTTGGCCGTGGCCGTGGGCGCCTGGGAAATCGTGACGGCCAAGCTGGCGCTTCTGCCCAGTCCGTTCTTCGCGCCGCCGCAATCGCTGATCGAGGTCTACGTCTCCGACTACAAGCGGCTGGCCGACAGCCTGCTGAATTCGCTGTGGCTGCTGGCCAATGGCTTTCTGCTGGGCGCGGCAGCGGGCTTCCTGACCGGGGTCGCCATCGGCTGGTCGCGCGGCCTGGGCTACTGGGTGCATCCGGTGCTGCGCTTCCTGGGGCCGGTGCCGTCCACGGCCTTGCTGCCGATGGCGTTCTTTTTCTTTCCATCGAGCTGGTCGGCGGCTGTCTTCTTGATCGCGCTGGCCACCTGGTTTCCGGTCACGGTGCTGACCTGGTCGGGTGTGGCGGGCGTGAACCGGGCCTACTACGACGTGGCGCGCACCATGGGCGCCAATGAGTGGTTCCTGGTGTTGCGCGTGGCGATTCCGGCGGCCTTGCCGCAGGTTTTCGTGGGCTTGTTCATGGGCCTGGGGGCGTCGTTCTCGGTGCTGGTGGCGGCCGAGATGATGGGCGTGAAGTCCGGGCTGGGCTGGTACCTGTCCTGGGCCCAGGGCTGGGCGTCCTACGCCAACATGTATGGCGCGCTGATCGTGATGGCGCTGGTGTTCTCGGGCCTCATCACCTTGCTGTTCCTGGGGCGCGACCGCCTCCTGGCCTGGCAGAAGGGAGTCGTGAAATGGTAGCGGCAGCGGTGCCTGAAAAGCGGGATGCGGCCGGCGCCGCGCTGGCCGTGCGCGGCGTGAACCATCACTTCGACCTGGACGGCGCGGAATTGCCGGTGCTGGACGGCATCGACCTGGACGTGAAGCCGGGCGAGTTCGTGGCCCTGCTGGGGCCCAGCGGCTGCGGCAAGTCCACGCTGCTGCGCCTGGTCGCGGGCCTGGAGCCGCCGGCCGAAGGCGACCTGCTGGCGGACGGCGAGCCGATCACGGGTCCCGCGCCTACACGCATCGTGGTGTTCCAGGACCCCACGCTATATCCCTGGCGCACGGTCTGGGACAACGTGGCCCTGGGGCTGCAGGCGCGCGGCCTGTTGAAGACGCAGCGCGGCCGGGTGGACGAGGCCTTGCAGCGCGTGGGCCTGAAGGCGTTCGGCCAGGCCTATCCGCATCAGCTGTCCGGCGGCATGGCGCAGCGCGCCGCGCTGGCGCGGGCGCTGGTCAACGATCCGCGCATCCTGATCCTGGACGAGCCGCTGGGCAAGCTGGACTCGCTGACCCGCATCGCGATGCAGTCCGAACTGGTGGACCTGTGGCAACGCGAAGGCTACACGGCCTTGCTGGTCACGCACGACGTGGAAGAGGCGCTGTTCATGGCCACGCGCATCGTGGTGCTGAGCGAGCGGCCGGCGCGGATCAAGGACGAGATCGTCAACGACCTGCCGTACCCCAGGCATCGCGGCGATCCGCGCCTGGCGGCGTTGCGCCATCGCGCGCTGGCCTTGCTGGGGTTGGACGCGACGTGGTGAGCATTGCGCAACGCCGGCCGGCGGCTGCCGCTGGCGCGGCGCGGTGGGCCCGACGGCGCGTGGCGGTGGTGCTGGCGAGCGGGTTCGGCGCGTTGGCGCTGACCCTGTCCGCCGCCGTCTGGCGGTCGCTGGGCCAGGCGCCAACGCTGTCGTACTGGCCGTTCGCGTGGCGCTACGACCCGGACCTGCCCGTCAGTCCGCATACCTGGCGCCAGCTGTGGCTGGCGTTGGCGCAGTCGGCGGCGGCGCTGGCGCTGCTGTGCGGCGCGCTGTTCGCCAAACGCCGGCGGCTGGCATGGCTGGGCGCCGCCGCCGCGCTGGCGTTGCTGACCGACTGGCCGAGTCCGCGGATGTTGCTGACCGAGGCGCACAGTTCTTCCTACCAGCGCTCGCCCCTGCCATTTTCCGATGCCAATCTGCTGCAGGGCGGACGGCTGTACCAGGCGCATTGCGCAGCATGCCACGGTGCGGCGGCAGATGGACGGGGCGAGCTTGCGGCCAGCCTGCCGGTGTGGCCCAGCGTGCTGGGACCGGCCCTGTTCCAGAACAGGCTCGAAGGCGAGCTGCACTGGCGCATCGCGCATGGCGGCCAGGAACCGGCGGCCAAGCCCGCGATGCCGGCGTTCGGCGCAATGCTGAATGAGGAAGAGATCTGGCGGGTGCTGGACTATCTGCGCCTGCGGGCCTATGGCGTCAGCGGCGGCAGCGGCATGCCGGCGGTCGCCGCGCCCGTCGTGGAGCTTGTCTGCCGCGATGGCCGGGCGACGCGGATCAGCGATTTGCGCGGACTGCCCCTGCGGGTGATGGCGCATAAGCCGGACGTGCCCGAGGAGCCGCAGGATCCGCGTTTGCTGACCGTGGCGCTGACACGTGGCGAGAGCCTGGACGTGGCCGCGGATTGCGTGGCCGCGAGCGTGGACGCGTGGCACGCCTACGCGTTGGCGGCAGGCGTGCCGCCGGAGGAACTGGCAGGCGCGCAGTTCATGGTCGACCGCCAAGGCTGGCTGCGCGCCCGCCGCCTGCCGGGCGCGGCTCCGGCCTGGACCAGCGCCGACGATGTCTGCGGCCCGGGAGGACGGATGGAGGGCACGACGGCCCGCGGGCTGGGCCAACTATTGCAGGCGATGGATCGTGCGCCCATCGCCATTCCGGATACGCGCCGCGAACATTAGCCGCGGCGCTTGCCCAAGCACACACCCACCCCAAGCGAGGTCTGCAACATGAGTACGTTGAACGAATATCTGGGCCAGAAACGCCAAGCCGTGCTGACGCGCAACGCGCGCGATCCGCACACCGTGACGCCGGTGAAATTGCGCGCCCAGGTCAGCGCCGAAGGCCGCAGCGGCGTGCGCCGCATCCGGATCCGCGATCACCAGGTGGTCAGCGACAGTCCCGCCGATTTCGCGGGCTACGACCTGGGGCCGAGTTCGCCCGAGCTGCTGCTGGGATCGCTGGGCAGTTGCCTGACGCACATCTTCTTGATCAAGGCGGCCGAACTTGAATTGCCGCTGGAGTCGTTGCAGGTAGAGGTCGAAGGCGATCTGGACCCGCGCGGCGGCAAGCCGGGCTATGAGCAGGTGCCGTTCTTTCCGCACAACATCCGCTATACCGCGCACATCGTGTCGCCGGCCGACGAGAGCGCGGTGCGTGCCGTGCATGAGGCGGTGGAGCAATGGTGCCCGATCCTGAATCTGCTGAAGCAGCCGCAGCCGCTGGAAGGCCGCGTGCAGCACACCCGCCCGGCGGCGCAGTAAGGAGGGGCCTCAGGTCAGTGTGCTGCGCATCAGGATCTCGGTCAGCGCCCGCGTGGGTTTGTTGGGCGCGGGCGCCGAGATCACGATGAATTCCACCTGCGGCAAGGCGGGCAGCTGCGCGGCGCCAGCCGGCGCCGCCAGGCCCGACGTGGACAGGTGCGAAGGCTGCACCGTGATGCCCAGGCCGGCGCGGGCGGCCGCCTGGCAGCCCGCGTAGCTGGTGCTGGTGCACACGATCTGCCAGCTGCGGCCGGCGCGGGCCAGTGCGTCCAGCGTCAGGCTGCGGGTCACGCTGGGTTCGCGCAGCAGGATCAGCGGCAGCGGTTCGCCGGGCGCCACGCGCAGGCCTTCCTTGGCCCGCCACAGCAGGGCTTCCTTGTGCAGGGTCTGGCCGCGGCGGTCGCCCTTGCGGCGCTTGCCTATCATCACGTCCAGGCCGTTGTCGTCCAGCAGTTTGTAGAGTTCGCTGGTGACGCCGATGGTCAGGTCCAGTTCCACCTCGGGGTGGGCCAGCCGGAAGGCGGCCAGCACGTCGGGCAGGGGCCCCATCGCCAGGTCGTCCGAGGTGCCCAGGCGCACGCGGCCGCGCAGGCGCGGCGCGTCGAACAGGCGCTCGGCCCGCTCGTGCGCGTCCAGGATGATCTGCGCATGGACCAGCAGGCTGCGGCCGTCGCTGGTGAGCGCCAGCGAATGCGTGTCGCGCTGGAACAGGCGGCGGTTCAGGGCCTGTTCCAGCTGGCGGATGTGTTCGCTGACCGTGGGCTGGGTCAGGCCCAGGCGCCGAGCGGTTTCGGTGAAGCTGGGCGCGGCGGCGGCGGCGGCGAAGGTCTTGAGCCAAAGAGGATTGAGCATGGCGGCCTGGTCATAGGAAAGTCCGATGACAGTTAAAGTACCCAGAGGGCTTCACGATGGCAAGCGCCGTGCCTATAGTTTCCGCAATCCCTACGGAAATCTCTGCCATGCGCCGCTTCCTGCCCGACCAATTCACGCTCATCCTGATCGCCACGGTGGTCTTCGCCAGCTTTTTCCCGGCCGTGGGCCAGGGCGCGGCGTTCATGACCGTGGCCAGCAACATTGCCATTTCGCTGCTGTTCTTCCTGCACGGCGCCCGGCTGTCCACCGACGCCATCGTGGCGGGCGTGAAGGACGTGCGCCTGCACGCGCTGATCCTGGCCTGTACCTTCCTGCTGTTTCCCGCGTTGGGGCTGGGTTTGCGGGCGCTGTTTCCCAACCTGTTGACGCCATCGCTGTGGCTGGGCGTGCTGTTCGTCTGCACCCTGTCTTCCACCGTGCAGTCGTCGATCGCCTTCACCTCCATGGCGCGCGGCAATGTGCCGGGCGCGATCTGCGCGGCCACCGCGTCGAACCTGCTGGGCACGGTGCTGACGCCGCTGCTGGTGGCGGTGCTGCTGCACCGGCAGGGCGGCGGCCATGGGCTGGCCGACGCCGGCCGCATCCTGTTGCAGTTGCTGCTGCCGTTCGCGGTGGGCAGCCTGCTGCGGCCCTGGATCGGCGCCTGGGCGCAACGCAACAGCCGCACGCTGTCGAAAGTGGATCGCAGCTCCATCCTGCTGGCCGTCTATACCGCGTTCAGCGAGGCGGTGGCGCAGGGCATCTGGCACGCGTTCCCGCCCATCGACCTGGCTTCCATGGTGCTGGTCAACGCCTTGCTGCTGGGGACGGTGCTGCTGCTGACGACCTGGGGCAGCCGCAAGCTGGGGCTGTCCAAGGAAAACGAGATCACGCTGGTCTTCTGCGGCTCGAAGAAGTCGCTGGCCTCGGGCATTCCGCTGGCCACGGTGCTGTTCGGCACCTCGCAGATGGGTGTGGTGGTGCTGCCGCTGATGATCTTCCACCAGATGCAGCTGATGGTCTGCGCGGTGCTGGCGCGCCGCTACGCGGAACGGCAGGCGCCGGCAGAAGCGGCGGTGGCGCGGGCCTGAAGTCCGCGCAAGGTTCTTGCCTGAGCGCTCAGCCCTAGGCGGGCGCGTCTTCCAAGGGACGGATCTTGCCGGCCGGCTGCCAGTAGACCGCGCCGTCGCGTTCCTCGACCGCCAGCACGGTCAGGCGGCCGTTCTTACAGGGGCCGCCCACGCACAGCCCGGTGTCGGGCTGGTAGGTGGCGCCGTGGCGCGCGCACATGATCAGGTCTCCGGCGCGGGTGAAGAAGCTGCCTTCCCAATCCAGTTCCACGCCCACGTGGGCGCAACGGTTGAGGTAGCCGTGCACGCGGTCCTGGTAGCGCACGAAGAAGGCCGTGGTGCGTCCCGCGGCATCGGATACGGGGATCTTCACGCCCAGGCCGCCGTTGGCGAGGTCGGAAGAGGCGCAGACGCGGACGGCGGGGGCGGAGGGTGAATCCTGCATGGCGAGCCTGGAAATCAAAGGGTGCGATGTTCGGACAGGGCGAAAGCCTTGTCAATCCGTTGCGGCGGCCTGGGCGCTTTCCTGCTGGCGCGCCCACATGCTGGCGTAGAGGCCGCCCAGCGCCAACAGCTGCGCATGGCGGCCGCGCTCGACGATGCGGCCCTCGGCCAGCACGATGATCTCGTCCGCATCCGCGACGGTGGACAGGCGGTGGGCGATGATCAGCGTGCTGCGGCCCTGGCTGACTTCGCGCAGATTGGCCTGAATTTCGCGTTCGGTGTGCGTGTCCAGCGCGCTGGTGGCCTCGTCGAACAGGAAGATGGGCGGGTTCTTCAGGATGGTCCGGGCGATCGCCACGCGCTGTTTTTCGCCGCCCGACAGCTTCAGTCCGCGTTCGCCCACCATGGTCTGGTAGCCGTCCGGCATGGCCATGATCAGGTCGTGGATGTGCGCCAGGCGCGCCGCCGCCTGGATCTCGTCCTCGCTGGCGCCGGGGCGGCCATAGCCGATGTTGTAGAGGATGGTGTCGTTGAACAGCACGGTGTCCTGCGGCACGACGCCGATCGCGGCGCGCAGGCTGGCTTGCGTCACGTTGCGCACGTCCTGGCCGTCGATCAGGATGGCGCCGCCGTCCGCGTCATAGAAGCGGAACAGCAGGCGCGCGATGGTCGATTTCCCCGCGCCCGACGTGCCGACGACCGCCACGGTCTTGCCGGCCGCAATGGTGAAGCTGACGCCTTTCAGGATGGGGCGGCGCGCGTCGTAGCCGAAATGCACGTCGCGGAACTCCACCGCGCCGCCCGCCACGCGCAAGGGCTGCGCATCGGGGCTGTCGGCCACTTCGCGGTCCTGTCCCAGCAGCTCGAACATGCGCTCCATGTCGATGATGGCCTGCTTGATTTCGCGGTAGACGAAGCCGAAGAAGCTCAGCGGCTGGTACAGCTGCAGCAGGTAGGTGTTGACCAGCACGAAATCGCCCAGCGTGTAGCGGCCCTCGGCGATGCCGGTGGCGGCCATCCACATGACCAGGGTCAGGCCCACCGAGATGATGGCGGCCTGGCCGATGTTGAGGATGGACAGGCTGACCTGGCTGCGCACGGCGGCGCGCTCGTAGCGGGTGAGCGACGCGTCGTAGCGACGCGCCTCGTGCTCCTCGTTGCCGAAGTACTTGACCGTCTCGTAGTTCAGCAGGCTTTCGATGGCCTTGGTGTTGGCCTCGGAGTCGGTTTCGTTCATCTGGCGGCGGAACTTGGCGCGCCATTCCGTGACCAGCAGCGTATACGCCATGTACAGCGTGACGGTGGCGCCGGTGGCCAGCGCCAGCCAGATGTCGAACATCTTCCACAGCACCACGCAGACCAGCCCGATCTCGAAGAAGGTCGGCAGGATGCTGAAGAGCAGGAACGACAACAGGGTCTGGATACCCTTGGTGCCGCGCTCGATGGCGCGGTTCAGGCCGCCGGTCTGGCGCGTCAGGTGAAAGCGCAGCGCCAGCGCGTGCAGATGGCGAAAGACCTGCAGGCCGACCGCGCGGATGGCGTGCTGCCCGACCCGCGCGAAGATGGCGTCGCGCAGTTCCGAGAACAGCAGGGAAAGCACCCGGGCCGTGCCATAGGCCAGGATCAGGCCTAGCGGCACGGTAACGGCGCCGGGGGCGCCCTGGCCCAGCTCGTCGATGGCGTGCTTGTAGAGCAGAGGGACATAGACCGTGGCCACCTTGGCCGTGAACAGGCACAGCAGGGCCGCGATCACCCGTATTTTCAGGCCCGTCTCGCCGGGCGGCCAGAGATAGGGAAAGAGGGTGCGCAGGGTGGAAAAGCCGCCGCGGCGCTGGGGCCGCGTGTCAGGAGCGTTCATGGTCTGGGGGTTATGCATGGGCCGGCGGGCCGTCGGAAGCGCATTATCGGCCACGGGCGGAATTTCTGCCGCCAAGCCGCGCCCAGGGGCGCAAACGCCTGCTTTACCGGGGGAGATTCAGGGGATTTGCGGGTCTGGGGGTATTATCGGCCTCACGACCCCTGGGATGTGTAGACCTCTCCCGGGGGTTTTCAATCCGGCATGGTGACTCGGGCGCAGCCTGGCGGGCCCGTTCTTTACTGTCTCAACCAAGGATGAAGCCTGGCTGCCCCTTGGTTGCGCGACCCGGCGCATATTCGCCGCGCGGACGTCGCGTCGCAAGCTACGGAGGGTCTTATGGCGAAAGTACCGGCAATGAAATTGAACGACGGCGGCAAGATTCCCCAGCTGGGCCTGGGCGTCTGGCAGGTGCCGAACGATCAGGCGGCCGCAAGCGTGAAAGAGGCGCTGGCGGCGGGCTACCGTTCGGTGGACACCGCGGCCATCTATGGCAACGAGGCGGGCGTGGGCGAGGGCTTGCGCGCGGCGGGCGTGGCGCGCAAGGACCTGTACATCACGACCAAGCTCTGGAACGACCGGCACGGCTACGACGAGGCCCACAAGGCCATCGACGAGAGCCTTGAAAAGCTGGGCCTGGCCTACGTGGACCTTTACCTGATCCATTGGCCCGTGGCCGGCAGCACGAAGTTCGTGGACGCCTGGAAGGCCATGACGGAAATGAAGGAAGACGGCCGCGCGCGCTCGATCGGCGTGTCCAACTTTACCCAGGCCAACCTGGAACGGCTGCTGGACGCGTCCGGCGTGACGCCGGCGGTGAACCAGGTCGAGCTGCATCCGGGCTTCACCCAGCAGGCGCTGCGGGCCTTCCATGCCAAGCACGGCATCGCGACGGAGTCATGGAGCCCCTTGGCCCAGGGCGGCGTGGCCAAGGACAAGGTCATCCTGGATTTGGCCCAGAAGCACGGTAAATCGCCCGCCCAGGTGACGCTGCGCTGGCACCTGCAGAACGATCTGATCGTGATCCCGAAGTCGGTGACGCCGGCCCGCATCCGCGAGAACATCGACGTCTTCGACTTCGAGCTGTCGGCGGCAGACATGGCCGCCATCGACGGCATCAAGGAAGGCGCGCGCCTGGGGCCGGACCCGGAGATCTTCGGCAAGTAATGCCGGGCGCCGGCACGGGGCCTGGCGCTCGCGCCTAGCGCTGCAGCGGGAATACCCAATAGCGCGCGATGACCGCCAGCAGGATGGCCAGGGAGATCCAGGACGCCCAGTGCCAGCCCCCCGTGCCCAGCAGGGCGGCCAGGAGACCGAATACGCTGAGCACGCCCAGCAGGATCGGGACGCCCCAGACAAACATGAAACCACGGGCCGTCTTGCTCATGCGGGAGTCCTTTTGGGGATGGCGGCGGCCTGGTGCTTGCGCACGAGTTCGGCGATGCGCGCCTCGGTGGCGCGGCGGCGGGCCAGCCAGAGATAGAGGCCGCTGACCAGCACGATGATGGTGATGACGTCCAGCAGCGCCCAGATGATTTTCAGCGGCAGGCCGCCGTAATCGCCGAAATGCAGCGGCCGCGACAGTTCCAGCGCGGTCAGGTACCAGGGCATCTTGGCCACGGTGGTCAGCTCGCCGGTCTTGCCGTCCACCAGCACGGGCGTGTTCAGCTTGGAGGTGAGCGGCGTGTCGCCGCGCATCCAGGTGATGTAGTGGTGGGGGCTGCCGAAGGCGTTGCCGGGGAAGGCGATGAAGGACACCTCGTTGCCGGGCAGGGCCTTCTTGGCCGTGTCGGCCGCGCCCTGGGCCGAGGCCAGCTCGGTGGGCACGTTCTGGCCCTTGTAGGGTTCCAGGATACGCACCAGTTCGGTCGATTGCCACAGGCGGAACAGCGGGGTGGAGAGTTCGTTGATCACGCCGGTGATGCCCACCACGAAGGCCCACACCAGCGTCACGATGCCCAGCAGATTGTGCAGGTCCAGCCACTTCAGGCGGGTGGAGCGGGTGGCGCGCACCGTGCCGAATTCCAGCTTCTTCATGAAGGGGCCGTAGAGCACCACGCCGGAAACGATCGCCACGCAGAACAGCAGTCCCATGAAGCCCAGGAACAGCTCGCCGGGCAGCCCCGCGAACAGGTCCACGTGCAGCGCCAGCATGATGCCCATGAAGGAGAATTTGTCCTCCGTATACAGCGGGCCATCCAGCAGCACGTCGCCGGTGCGCGCGTCCATGCGCACCGCGTGGCCGGACACCTGGCCGTCGCCGGGCGTTTTCGCCATGCCTACAAAGACTTGCGGCTCGTCGGGGTCGAGGAACAGGTAGTCGACGACTTCGCCCGGGTACATGGCGCGGGCGCTGTCGACCAGCTTGTCCAGGTTGGCGCGCGGGGTCGAGGCGGGCACGTCGGACAGAGGCTTGCCGTCGTCGAGCCAGTGTTCGATCTCGTGATGGAACACCAGCGGCAAGCCGGTAAGACAGATGACGAGCAGGAAGATGGTGCAGACCAGGCTGGTCCATTTATGGACCAGATACCAGGTTTTGATGGTGGACGCGGCGGTCATGGGGGGGCGGGGCCCTTGCAGGCGCGGGTTGGAGAAAACTGGATATTATCGCGAATAATATCGATTCTCGTAACCAAATTTTGACCACGGCGGGGCAAGGGTGGGCGGCCGGGGCGGCGCGAAAGCGGGTTAAAAAGAGGGATCAAGCATCAACCCAGTGGTAGCCCCGGATCATCATGGAGCAGCGTTTTCTCAAAGTCCCGCGCAACGAGCTAGGCCGCGATTTCGCGGTGGGCGACCTGCATGGACATTTTTCCCGCCTGCAGGAAAGCCTGGACCAGCTGGGTTTCGATGCGTCCCGGGACCGCCTGTTTTCCGTGGGAGACCTGGTGGACCGCGGGCCGGAAAGCGAGGCCGCGCTGGAGTGGCTGGCGCGGCCGTGGTTCTACGCGGTCCAGGGCAATCACGAGGATTACGCGATCCGCCACGTGCGCACGGGGCAGGTGGACGTGGACAACTGGCGCGGCTACGGCGGCGGCTGGTTCCTGGACCTGCCCACGGATCGGCAGCAGGTGTTCGCCGAGGCCTTCGCGCAATTGCCCATCGCCATCGAGGTCGAAACCCTGGACGGCGCGGTGGGGTTGCTGCATGCGGACTGCCCGGTGCTGTTCTGGCCGCGGCTGGAATCGGCCTTGCAGGACCGCTACCGGCGCACCAGCGCCGCCTGCCAGTGGTCGCGCGACCGCCTGCGGCAGATGGACCGCACCGGCATCCGCGGGGTGCGGGCGGTGGTGGCCGGGCACACGCCGGTCCCGGCGCCGCTGGTCCTGGGCAACGTCTACCACATCGATACCGAGGGCTGGAAATCCGGTTACTTCACCTTCCTGGACCTGGAATCCCTGCGGGCCTGGCCGCGCGAGGTCGTGACCGAACTCGCGGAGCAGGAATAGCAGGCCTGGGTTCCCGGCGGCTGGCGCCGGGGGCGGTCACAGCGGCCGGGCGGCCACCGCTCCGGCGCCGCTGACGGCGCTGGCGCGGGCGGGCGCGTCGGCGTCCACGCGCGGCACGGGGATGGGCGGGATGACGGG
>JALDYL010000231.1:0-6887 GCA_032153965.1 Achromobacter sp.
CGCGGCATCACCATCACGTCGGCCGCCACCACCGCCTTCTGGAAGGGCATGGCGGGCAATTACCCCGAACACCGTATCAACATCATCGACACGCCGGGCCACGTCGACTTCACCATCGAGGTCGAGCGTTCCATGCGCGTGCTGGACGGCGCGGTCATGGTCTATGACGCCGTGGGCGGCGTGCAGCCGCAGTCCGAAACCGTCTGGCGCCAGGCCAACAAGTACAAGGTGCCGCGGCTGGCCTTCGTCAACAAGATGGACCGCGTCGGCGCCGACTTCCTGCGCGTGCAGCGCCAGATCGCCGAACGCCTGAAGGGCGACGCCGTGCCGATCCAGCTGCCGGTGGGCGCCGAGGATCATTTCGAAGGCGTGATCGATCTGGTCAAGATGAAGGCCATCATCTGGGACGAAGCCAGCCAGGGCGTGCGCTTCGAGTACCGCGACATTCCCGACGCGATGCAGGCGCAGGCGCAGGAATGGCATGACAAGATGGTGGAGAAGGCCGCCGAAGCCAACGAAACCCTGCTCGAAAAATACCTGTCGGGCGAGCCCCTGACCGAGGACGAGATCAAGCAGGGCCTGCGCATGCGTACGGTCGCCAACGAGATCGTGCCCATGCTCTGTGGCAGCGCGTTCAAGAACAAGGGCGTGCAGGCCATGCTCGACGCGGTCATCGATTACATGCCTTCGCCCGTGGATGTGCCCGCGATCAAGGGGCACGACGTGCGCGATCACGACATCGAACGGCATCCCACCGACAACGAACCGTTTTCGGCCCTGGCGTTCAAGATCATGACCGACCCCTTTGTCGGCCAATTGGTGTTCTTCCGCGTTTATTCGGGCGTGGTGAAGTCGGGCGACTCGGTCTTCAATCCCATCAAGGAAAAGAAGGAAAGGCTGGGCCGCATCCTGCAGATGCACGCCAACGAGCGGCGCGAGATTACCGAGGTCTACGCGGGCGACATCGCGGCGGCGGTAGGCATCAAGGACGTCACCACCGGCGACACGCTGACCGATCCCGCCCACATCATCATCCTGGAACGCATGGTCTTCCCGGAGCCCGTGATCTCCCAGGCCGTGGAGCCCAAGACCAAGGCCGACCAGGAAAAAATGGGCATCGCGCTGGGCCGCCTGGCGCAGGAGGACCCGTCCTTCCGCGTGCGCACCGACGAGGAATCCGGGCAGACCATCATCTCCGGCATGGGCGAGCTGCACCTGGAAATCCTGGTCGACCGCATGAAGCGCGAGTTCGGCGTCGAGGCCACGGTGGGCAAGCCCCAGGTCGCGTATCGCGAAACCATACGCAAGACCTGCAACGAGGTCGAAGGCAAGTTCGTCAAGCAATCGGGCGGGCGCGGCCAGTACGGCCATGTGGTGCTCAAGCTGGAGCCGCAGGAGCCCGGCAAGGGCTATGAATTCGTCGACGCCATCAAGGGCGGCGTGGTGCCGCGCGAATTCATCCCGGCCGTCGACAAGGGCATACGCGAAGCCCTGAACGCCGGCATATTGGCAGGCTATCCTGTGGTGGACGTGAAGGCGACGCTGTTCTTCGGCTCGTACCACGACGTGGACTCGAACGAGAACGCCTTCAAGATGGCGGGCTCGATGGCCTTCAAGGAAGGCATGCGCCGCGCGGATCCGGTGCTGCTGGAACCCATGATGCACGTCGAAGTGGAAACGCCCGAGGACTTCACCGGCAACGTCATGGGCGACTTGTCCTCGCGTCGAGGCATGGTCCAGGGCATGGAGGACATCGCCGGGGGCAGCGGCAAGCTGGTGCGCGCCGAAGTGCCGCTGGCCGAGATGTTCGGCTATTCCACGTCCTTGCGTTCGCTGACCCAGGGGCGCGCGACCTACAGCATGGAGTTCAAGCACTATGCCGAGGCGCCGCGCCAGGTGGCGCAGGAAGTGATGGCGGCCCAGGGCTCGGGCCGCTGAATCCGTCTCAGGCGGGGGCGGCGGCCGTGGCCGCCGCCGCGCGCATGCGCGACGAGGCCAGCTTCACGCCCAGCAGGATCATCACGAAGCCGTAGGCATGGAACAGTTGCGGGGCCTCGCCCAGCAGCGGCCAGGCCAGTAGTGCGGCATAGACCGGCACCAGGAACATCGACAGGCCCGCCGTGGCCGGTCCGGCCTGGCTGATCAGGCGGCCGTACACGTAGTACGCGCCCAGGCTGGGCACCACCGCCAGGAACAGCAGCACCGCGGCCAGACGCGGATCGCCCCAAGGCGGGGTGGCGCCGGCCGCGGCCTCGATGGCGGCAAACGGCGCCAGCGCCAGCACGCCGCCCAGCATCAGGGTCGCCAGCCGGGCGCTGTCCGGCACCGCGGGCAGGCTCAAGCGCTTTTGCAGCACGGTGTAGAAGGCCCAGCCGGTGGCGGCCAGCAGCACCCAGAGGTCGCCCTGGCCGAAATCCAGGCGGGCCAGCGTCTGCGCGTCGCCGCGCGCCAGCACCACCAGCACGCCGCCCAGCGCCAGAGCCAGGCCCGCGCCGCGCAGGGCGGATAGCGGCTTGCGCCAGATGACGGCTTCCAACAGCGCCACCAGGATGGGGCTGCATGAAAAGATCAATGCGATATTGGTCGCGCTGGTGTTCTGGGCGCCGATGTACTGCGGCGCCACGGCCACGCCCATGCCCAGCACCGCCAGCGGCGCCAGTGAGGGCAGGGCGCGCCACAGCGTCTTGCGATGCGCGCGCAGGGCGGGCGCGGCCAGCGGCAGCAGGATCAGCAGGGCGATCAGCCAGCGGCCGAAGGCGAGAAAAACAGGGGGGAGGTTGGCGTCGTGGGCCCAGCGGGCCGCCACCATGTTGGAGGCGAAGAGCGCCGGAGCGGCGAAAAGCATGGCGGTGCCGGAAAGGCCCAGGCCGGTTCTTGCGGGTGCTGCTGCTGCGAGAGACATGGTTTCCTGCCGCGCGGATCGGCGCGCGGCGTGCTGCGTTGATACTGCCGGCGTCTGCGCCGGGTTGTGCCGCAGCGTGGACGCCGAAAACGGACGGCCGGGATAGGTGGCCGTCTTGTTGGAAAGTCTACGGGCAGGAAAGCAAAATAGGTTTCCTGATTCACGCCATATTCGCCGAATCTGAAAAATTTCTGTCTAGTAGAATTCGATTTTTCAGAGATATTCTCTTTCTGCTGTGCCGGCCATGTCCACACCCCCCAAAATCGACGAAACCGACCGCAAGATCCTGCGCGCGCTGCGCGCGGATGGACGCCTCACCAACCTGAAGCTGGCCGAGCAGGTGGGACTGTCGCCCACGCCATGCTGGAACCGGGTCAAGGCGCTGGAAGAGGCGGGCGTGATCGAGGGCTACGCGGCCCTGTTGAACCAGAAGGCGCTGGGCCTGCCTGACACCGTCATGATCGAGGTGACACTGGAACATCACGACGACGACGCGCTGGCGCGCTTCGGTGAAGAAATCACGCGGCTGCCGGAAGTGGTCGAGGCCTTTCTCGTGACGGGCGAGTATGACTACCTGATCAAGGTGGCGGTGGCGGGCACCGAAGGCTACGAGGCGTTCCTGCGCAAGCGGCTGTACAAGCTGCGCGGCGTGCGGCACAGCCGTTCCACCTTCGTGTTGCGGCGTTTGAAGCACACGCCTTCGGTCGAACCCTGAGGCGCGCTGCGGCCGGGCAGCGCCAGCGTCAGCCGTTGATGAACGCCTCGATCGCGCCATTGAAGGCGCGCGGATTGCCCAGGTTCATGCCGTGCGACGAGCCGGTGATCGTCACGCGCTGCGCTTGCGGCAGCCATTGCGACAGGGCATCCAGCACGGCCGGATAGGGCGTGGGGCTGAGCGCGCCGCCGATCAGCAGGGTCGGCAGCTTCAGCGTGCCGATCTGCGCCGGCGTCAGCGCCGCGGGCTTTTCCTCGGCCTGGCCGAACAGCGTGCCGACGTTGTCGCGCACCATCTCCTTGAACCAGGGCACCATGCGCTGCCAGGTGTCGGGTCCGGTCACGGTATCGACGAACAACGCCAGGCCTTCTTCGATCTCGCCATCGCGGATGAGCGCCAGCGCGCGCTGGCGAAAGCCGCCGCGCAGGTCGTCGTCGCCGGGCAGCGGCAGGCCCGGATCGGCCAGCGTCAGGCTGCGCAGCGCGCCAGGCTGCTGCAGCGCCGCTTCCAGCGCCACGCGGCCGCCGCGGGAATGGCCCACCAGATGGGCCGGTTCGCCCGCCACGGTATCGATGAATTCCAGCACGTCGCTGGCATGCTGCTCGATCGAAAAACCGTCGCCTTCACCGTCCCAGGTTTCGGGCCAGTAGCGGCGCAGGCAGAGCGCCAGCACGCGGAACGACTTGCCCAGCGAGGCCATCTGCGACTTCCAGTAGCGGCAGTCGGACAGCGAGCCGTGCACCAGCACCAGGGGCGCGCCGCTGCCGTACTCGGTGTAGGACAGGGCGTAGCCGCCGACCAGGGCGGTTTGCAGGGGCAGGACGGGTTCGGAACGCATGGGTGTCGTATGGGAAAGCCAGGAGCGCATTCTAGCCCGCTGGCGTCGCGCCCCGGCGCTGATAAACTCGTTTTCCGATGCGCTGGCCCGGATGCCCGCGCCGATTTCCCAATTCAACGGAGCCGCCCTGATGTCCCCCGAGTCTCTTGCCGCCTTGCCCGAATCCGCCCAACGCGTCGCGCGCCTGCTGCTGGAATTGGGGCACGACAAGCCCGTGGTCGTCCTGCCGCAAACCGGCAAGACCTCGGCGGAAGCGGCGGCGGGGCTGGGCTGCGAGGTCGCGCAGATCGCCAAGTCCATCATCTTCCGGCGCGCCTCGGACAACGCGCCGGTGCTGGTCATCGCCAGCGGCGCGAACCGCGTGGACGAGGCCAAGGTGGCCTCGCAGGTGGGCGGGCTGGCCAAGGCCGACGCGAAGTTCGTGCGCGACATGACCGGCTATGCGATCGGCGGCGTCTGCCCCATCGGCCACGCGGTCAAGCCGGTGATGCTGCTGGACGCGGATCTCTTCAACTACGACAGCCTGTGGGCCGCCGCCGGGCATCCGCATGCGGTGTTCAACCTGACGCCGCGGCAACTGGCGGACATGACCGGCGCACCGGTCGTGGACGTGGCGCTGCGCGCCTGAAGTCGCGTCTGCCCGCAATCAGTGCGGGTGCGCTTGCAGTCCGTCGATCAGTACCTGCCGCAAACCACGCGAGCAGGTCTCCACCCGTCCTTCCACCCCATAGACGGCCGCCAGCGAGGCCGGCGTGATCACTTCCGCCGGCAGGCCCGCGGCGTGCAGCCGGCCGTCATGGATCATGACGGCCCGATCGGCGTGCTGTAGCGCCACGTTCAGGTCATGCAGCACGATGACGCTGATCAGTCCGTGCTCCCGGGTTTCCTGCCGCAGCAACTGCATGACGTGGAACTGGTAGTTCAGGTCCAGGGCCGACAGCGGTTCGTCCAGCAGCAGCACGCGCGGATGGCGGATCAATGCCTGCGCCAGCCCCACCAGCTGCTTTTGTCCGCCGGATAGCGAATCCAGATACTGCAAGGCCAGATGGGCGATGCCCAGGCGCTCCAGCAGCCGGTCTATGGCCTGCATGTCCACCGGCGTGCCCAGGCCGTCGCCGGCCTTGGCCGCCACCAGCACGGATTCGAACACGCGCAGGTGCACGGCCGCGGGCAGGCCCTGAGGCAGATAGACCAGGTGCCGCGCGCGTTCGCCGAAGCTCTGGCGCAGCAGGTCGCGGCCGTCCAGCGTGACGTCTCCGGCGCGCGAGCCCACCAGGCCCGCCAGCGCCTTGAGCAAGGTCGACTTGCCGCTGCCGTTGGGGCCGAGCAGGGCGGTGACCTGGCCGGCGGGCAGCTCGGGTATCGACAGTCCGTGCAGCACGTCCGTGCGCCCATACCCGGCCGTGAGGCCGCGCACGGCAAGCGCGGCTGCGGGTGCGGTGCGGGCATCGGTCATGGCATCTGCCGGCGCAGCACGACCGACGCGAAGAAAGGGATGCCGACCAGCGCGGTCACGATGCCCACCGGCACGATCACGCCCGGCATGAGGTTCTTCGAGGCGATCGACGCCAGCGACAGGATTACCGCGCCCACCAGCGCGCTGCCTGGCAGGAAGAACCGGTGGTCCTCGCCAAACAGCCGCCGCGCGATGTGCGGCGCGACCAGGCCGATGAAGCCTATGGTGCCGACAAAGGCCACCGCCAACGCCGACAGCAGGCTGACCCGGGCCAGCGCCGCGACGCGCACGCGGCGCACGTCCACGCCGAAGCTCGCGGCGCGGTCCTCGCCCAGGCGCAGGGCGGTCAGTTTCCAGGATTGGCGCATGGCCAGCGGCAGCGCCACGGCAAAGGCGGCCGCCAGCACGCCGACCGTGGTCCAGCTGGAGCGCGACAGGCTGCCCATGGTCCAGAACACCAGGTTCTGCAGCGCCTCGGCGCTGGCCATGAACTGCACCAGCGACACCAGCGCATTGAAGGTGAACAGCATGGCGATGCCGAACAGCACCACGCCCGAGGTATTCATGCCACCCCAGCGGGTCACGGCGTCCAGCATCAGCGCCGCCAGCAGCGCGAACAGGAAGGCGTTGCCCGCCACCAGCCAGCCGGCGGGAAGGCCAGGCACGCCCAGCTGCAGCACGATGGCCAGCGAGGCGCCAAACGCCGCGGCGGACGATACGCCCAGCGTGAACGGGCTGGCCAAGGGGTTGTTCAGGATGGTCTGCATTTCCGCGCCCGCCATCCCCAGCGCCATGCCGACCAGCGCGGCCATCAGCGCGGAGGGCAGGCGGATGTCCCACACGATCACGCGGGTGGTCGGATCGGCCGCGGCAGGATTGGCGAGCGTGCGCCACAGGTCGCCCCAGGGCAGGCCCGAGGGGCCCACCGTGAAGTCGGCCAGCAGCGCAATGAAAAGCGCCGCCAGCAGCAGGGCGA
>JALDYL010000232.1:0-6811 GCA_032153965.1 Achromobacter sp.
TGGACGACATGGTGGAAAGCGTGGACCTGGTGCCCACGGTGCTGCGCGCGCTGGGAAAACCTGGTCCCGGGCACCGGCTGGAGGGCCGCGAATTGCAGGCCTTGCTGCACGGCCGCGACGCCGCCACGCCCTGGCGCGATTGCGTCTACTCGGAACTGGATTACAGCTTCCGCCAAGCCCGCGTGTTGTGCGGCAAGACGCCGCAGAACGCCCGCGCCTGGTCGCTGCGCACGGACCGCTGGCGCTACGTGTACTGGCTGGACGAGCGCGAGCAGCTCTTCGACCTGCAAGCCGATCCGAACGAGTTCCAGGACTTGGGCGCGAGCAGCGCGCATGCGCAAACGCGCCTGGCGCTGCGTCAGCGCCTGCTGGAATGGATGCTGCGCGGCAAGCGCCGCACCACGATCAGCGACGAGGCCGTGGAAAAGGCCACCAACGCGCACAAGCGCGCCGGGGTGTTCTTCGGTCAGTGGTGAAGGAGGCCGGCTCGCGCATGCGGCGAGCCGGCGGTTCAGGCTTGGCCCGGTTGCCGAGCAGGCTGCGGCGCGGCGGCCGCCTGCGCGGCGGGCTTGAGTTCGCGGCGCAGGATCTTGCCGACATTGGTGCGCGGCAAGTCATCGCGGAACTCGATATAGCGCGGCACCTTGTAGCCGGTCAATTGCTTGCGGCAGTGCGCGATCAGGGTCTCGGCGTCCAGCGCAGGGTCCTTGCGGATCACGTACAGCTTGACGGCCTCGCCCGAACGCTCGTCGGGCACGCCCACTGCCGCCACCTCGCGCACGCCGGGATGCAGGGCCGCCACGTCCTCGACCTCGTTGGGATAGACATTGAAGCCAGACACCAGAATCATGTCCTTCTTGCGATCGACCAGGAATACATAGCCCTTCTCGTCCACGTAGCCTACGTCGCCGGTGCGCAGGAATCCGTCCGCGTACAGGACCAGCGCGGTTTCGTCGGGCCGTTGCCAGTAGCCTTGCGTGACTTGCGGGCCGCGGACGCAGATTTCGCCGGTTTCGCCTATGCCCAGTTCCGTGCCGGCGTCATCGCGGATGGATATCTCGGTGGACGGCACGGGCAGGCCGATGGAGCCAGTGAATTCCTTCACGTCCAGCGGATTGATCGTGACCGCGGGCGAGGTTTCGGTCAGGCCATAGGCCTGCGCCAGCGAACGGCCGGTGACGGCTCGCCAGCGGTCGGCCACGGCGCGCTGCACCGCCATGCCGCCGCCCATCGTCAGGCGCAACCGCGAGAAATCCAGGCGCGCGAAATCCGGGTTGTTGAGCAGGGCGTTGAACAGCGTGTTCACGCCTGTGAAGGCCGAAAACGGCACCTTGCGCATTTCCTTGACCAGCCCGGGGATGTCGCGCGGGTTGATGATGAGCAGGTTGCTGGCGCCCATCTTCATGAAGGTCAGGCAGTTCGCCGTCAGCGCGAAGATGTGATACAGCGGCAAGGCGGTCACGATGCACTCTTCGCCTTCGGTCACCAGCGGCCGGACCCAGGCATAGGCCTGGCTCAGATTGGCCACCAGGTTGCCGTGGGTGAGCATGGCCGCCTTGGCCACGCCGGTGGTGCCGCCGGTATATTGCAGGCAGGCCAGGTCGCGCTGGTCCAGCTGCACTTCGTCAAAGGACGCGCTGCTCCCGGCGCGCAGCGCATCGCCCAGTTGCACGGCATTGGGCAGCGACCACGCGGGCACCATGCGCTTGACGCGGCGGACCACGAAATCCACCAGGCGGCCCTTGAACGGTCCCAGCAGTTCGCCGATCGAGGTCACCACCACGCGTTCTATTGCGGTCCCGTCCAGGGCCTTTTGCACGGTAGCGGCGAAGTTGTCGGCGACCACGATGACGCGGGCGCCCGAGTCGGCCAACTGGTGCTGGAGTTCGTGCGGGGTATAGAGCGGGTTGCAGTTGACCACCACGCAGCCGGCGCGCAAGGCGCCGAACAGACACACGGGGTACTGCAGCAGGTTGGGCATCATGAGCGCGACGCGGTCGCCGCGGCCCAGGCCGTTGGCGTGTAGCCAGGCGGCGAAGTCGCGCGTCAGCCGGTCGAGTTCGGCATAGCTGAGCGATTTGCCCATGCTGATGTACGAGGTCTTGCCGGCGTAGCGCTCGCAGCTCTCGCGCACCACCGACACCAGTGTCGTCACGCCGTCCATCTCGATCTCCGCGGGCACGCCCGCGGGATAGCTTTTCTGCCAGATTCGTTCCATTTGCCGGATTTCCGTGTGGGGCCTGTACAGCAAGAAGAGCCTGGGGCCCTAGCCGCCCAGCAGGGCTTTTTTCAAGGAGGCTTGCGCGGGTTTGTCGCCCAGCCAGACCCGCAGCAGGGCGCGCGCGAACGCGGGGCTGTCGATGCGGCCGCGCAGTTTGCCGTTATCGGTGACCGCGACGCCGCGGGGGTCGAAATCCAGGTCGACCACGTCGCCTTCGCGCACCGCGCCGATTTCCGCCATCAGGGCGGACAGGCGGGCGGCCGGCGCCTTCAGCTCGGCCAGCTCCTGCGCCGACGTATTGTCGCGCAATCCGTCCTGCAGGGCGCCGTCCAGGCTTTTGCTGTCGACGTCGCGCAGCAAAAACAGGCGCATGCGGCGCGGCTCCTCGCTGTTGACCAGCGCGGCCGCGTCGCTGCTTTTCGCGGTGGCGTACAGCGCGGCCACGTAGACCTTGACGACGAACTTGGTGCGCACGCCGGCGCCGTTCAGCACCAGGGTGCGGCCGCCTTCCGACAGGCTGTCCGGCACGCGCAGTCCGGCGACTTCGACGTCGGCGGACTGCGCGGGGGCGCCGGCCAGGCAGGCGGCAAGCATGAGGCTCAGGGCGGCGGTTCGCCCTCCGGGGATGCGGCGCATGATTCTCCTCCAGTGTTCTTCTGCTTGTAGAACTTCTTGTCTGCGATATAGATAGTGCGTTCCACCACGGCATAGACGACGCCGTCGCGGTCCTTGAGCTCCACCGTATAGGTCCGGGTGGTTTCATGGTCGCGCGCCAGGAGCTTGCGGATTTCCGCGATCTCGTCCGGCGCCAGCCGGAAATCGGCGTACAGGGTGACGTAGGCCGGCTTGCGGTAGCGGATGGTGGCCGCCTTGTCCCACACGATGTGGTCCGCACCCAGCGCCGACATCAGCATCGTCGGGTGGGCGCCGTCGGTCACGGCGAACAGCGAGCCGCCGTACATCGAGCCGACGATATTGCGGGTGCGTCGCAGCAGCGGCAGCTTGATGCGGATATGGTGGAAGTCCGCGGACACATGCACCACTTTGCCGCCGGTGGCGCGGAACGCCGGATGCAGGTTGAAGCCCACCCGCATCAGGCGCGCCCGCCACGTGGGCGACAGGTTCTTGAACCAATAGGGCTTCATGCTCCGCGCCGCTCCGCCTACATCGCCTCGAACAGGCCTGCCGCGCCCATGCCGGTGCCGATGCACATGGTCACCAGCCCATACTTGCCGCCGGTGCGGCGCAGGCCGTGGGTCAGGGTGGCCGTGCGAATCGCGCCGGTGGCGCCCAGCGGGTGGCCCAGCGCGATCGCGCCGCCCAGCGGATTCACCTTGGCCGGGTCCAGCTTCAGTTCGCGGATGACGGCCAGCGATTGGGCGGCGAAGGCCTCGTTCAGTTCGATCCAGTCCAGCGCGTCCTGGCCGATGCCGGCGCGTTGCAGCACCTTGGGGATGGCCGCGACCGGGCCGATGCCCATGACTTCGGGCGGCACGCCGGCCACGGCAAAGCCGGCAAACCGCGCCAGCGGGCTCAGATTGAATTCGCGCAGGATGCGGTCGGACACCAGGATCACGGCGGCGGCGCCGTCCGACATCTGCGAACTATTGCCGGCGGTGACGCTGCCGCGCGTGGCGAATACCGGCTTCAAGCGGGCCAGCGCCTCGGCGCTGCTGTCCGGGCGCGGACCTTCGTCCACTTCGATCAGGCGGCGCGTGACGCGCACCGTGCCGCTGGCGTCGCCAGGCTGGCGCGATACCAATTCATAGGGCGTGATCTCGGCGCGGAAGTGGCCGGCGGCGATGGCTGCGCAGGCCTTCTGGTGCGAGGCCAGGGCGAAGGCGTCCTGATCCTCGCGCGAGACCTTCCAGCGTTCGGCGACCTTCTCGCCGGTCAGGCCCATGCCGAAGGCCATGCCGATGTTTTCCTGGTGTTCGAAGATGGCCGGGTTCATCGACACCTTGTTGCCCATGATCTGCGGCATGGCGCTCATGGACTCGGTGCCGGCGCCTATCATGATGTCGGCCTCGCCGGTGCGGATGCGGGCCGCGGCGTCGGCCACCGCCTGCAGGCCCGAGGCGCAGAAGCGGTTCACGGTGACGCCCGCCACGCTTTGCGGCAGGCCGGCCAGCAACAGGCCGATGCGGGCCACGTTCATGCCCTGTTCGGCTTCCGGCATGGCGCAGCCGGCGATGACGTCGTCGATGCGCGCGGCGTCCAGGCCCGGGACCTGGGCCAGCGCGCCATTGAGCGCGGCGGCCAGCATGTCGTCGGGGCGGGTGGTGATGTAGGCGCCGTTGCGCTTGCCCACCGGCAGGCGCGTGGCGGCGACGATGTAGGCGTCTTGAATCTGCTTGCTCATAGTGATTCCTTGTGTGTCCATGGCACTGCCCTTCGCACTCCGCTGTTTTTCCTCAGTGGGGCCGCGCGGATGCGGCTCCGCCGGTCCGCAGCCGGCGCCCCTCGAGGGGGAAGCGCCGAAGGCGCTGCGGGGGTGGGCTCAGTTCCTCAAAGGCTTGCCGGTGTCCAGGGTGTGGCGGATGCGGGCCTGGGTTTCAGGCGTGCGCAGCAGCGCCACGAATTCCTTGCGTTCCACGGCCAGCAACCATTCCTCGTCCACCTTGGCGCCGGTTTCGACTTCGCCGCCGCACAGGGCGACGGCGGCGCTGCGCGCCACGCGGTAATCGTGCGCGCTGATCATGCCGCCTTCGCGCATGTTGACCAGCACCATCTCGAAGTTGGCGATGCCGTTGCGGCCGGCGACCGGAATGTCGCGCAGGCGGGCCGGCGGCGTGTAGCCCGCCTCGGCCGCGGCGCGCGCCTGGCCGATGGCGACGTACAGCAGCTCGTCCGGGTGGAACACGACGATGTCGTGCTCGCGAGCGAAGCCCGTGGCGATGGCTTCCAGCGCGCTCTTGGCGACCTGCGCCGTGGCGATGGTCTGGAACACCGGCTGCAGATAGGGGAAGACTTCGCCTGGCGTGGCGGTCTTGGCGGCCAGCGCGGCGGCGCGGCCGGCGAACTCCTTGCTGCCGCCGCCGGCAGGAATCAGCCCGACGCCGGCCTCGACCAGGCCGACATAGCTTTCCAGCGCCAGCACCCGGTGCGAGGCGTGCATCAGGAATTCGCAGCCGCCGCCCAGCGCCATGCCCTGCACGGCCGCCACGGTGGGAATCTGCGCGTACTTGAACGATTGCGAGGCGCGCTGGAATTTCTCGACCGTGGCTTCCAGCATCTCCCACTGCCCGGCGGCGCAGGCTTCGGCGACCTGCTGCAGGTTGGCGCCCACGGCGAAGGGCGCGTCATGCCAGATGACCAGCCCGTCGTACTCGCGCTCGGCGCGCGCCACCGCCTGCAGGATGCCTTCGAGCACTTCCGCGCCCAGGGTGTGGTTCTTCGAGGTGACCGAGAGGATGGCCACGCCGGCGTCGACCTGCGGCAGGTTCCACAGGCGCACGCCTTCGTTCTGCCAGATCGTGACGCCGCGCTCGCTGGCGCCTTCGCCGTATACGCGTTCGGGGAATAGCTGGCGGCGGTACACCGGCAGCGTCGAGCGCGCGCGCAACTGGCCGGTGCGCGCGGAGTACGAGCCTTCGGGCGCATGCACGCCGTTGCGGCCGGGTTCCAGCGTCCAGGCCGGCAGCGGCGCATCGCTCATGGCCTGGCCGGCGGCGATGTCCTCGGCCACCGCGGCGGCGATGGCTTGCCAGCCGGCTGCCTGCCAGGTTTCGAACGGACCCTGCGCCCAGCCGAAGCCCCAGCGCATGGCCAGGTCCAGGTCGCGCGCGTTGTCGGCCACGTGCTCGAGTTGCACGGCGCTGTAGTGGAATATGTCGCGGAACAGACTCCACAGGAACTGGGCCTGGGGATGGTTGCTGGCGCGCAGCGCGGCGAAGCGCTTGCCCGGGTCGCGTTCCTTGAGCAGGGCGGCGACCTCGTCGGCCAGCTTGCCGGCGCTGGGCGCGTAGTCCTGCGCCTTCAGGTCCAGCACCTGGATTTCCCGGCCCTGCTTGCGGTAGACGCCGGCGCCGGTCTTCTGGCCCAATGCGCCCTTGGCGATCAGGGCAGAGAGCCATTCGGGCAGCTTGAAGTAGCGGTGCCAGGGATCGTCCGGCAGGTTCTTGTCCATGGTGCCGACCACATGGGCCAGCGTGTCCAGGCCGACCACGTCGGCGGTGCGGTAGGTGGCGCTCTTGGGACGGCCGATCTTCGGCCCGGTCAGGGCGTCGACTTCGTCGAACGCCAGGCCCAGGCGGGCCGTGTGGTGCATGGCCGCCAGGATCGAGAACACGCCGATGCGGTTGGCCACGAAGTTGGGCGTATCCAGCGCGCGGATCACGCCTTTGCCCAGGGTCGAGGTCAGCCAGGTTTCGAGCTGATCCAGCACGACGGGCTGAGTGTGCGAGGTGGCGATGATCTCCACCAGCCGCATATAGCGGGGCGGATTGAAAAAGTGGATGCCGCAGAAACGGTCGCGCAGGCTCGCGGGCAGGGCGTTGGCCAGTGCGTCGATCGACAGGCCAGAGGTATTGGAAGCGATGATGGCGCCAGGGGCCACGTGCGGCGCGATGCGCTCGTACAGCGCGGTCT
>JALDYL010000233.1:0-6788 GCA_032153965.1 Achromobacter sp.
GGAAAATTTACAATCCGCATGACACCCGGAGGATTCCCATGGCCTACAAATATGTACGCATTGCCGGAAACCGGCGTCAGACCGGCCTCGCGCTGGGCAAGCTGGCGCGGCCCCTGATGGCCACCTATCTGGACCAGAGCCGCACCTGGGACGCGCTGCGGCCATGGCGCGGCCACGCCTTCCTGGACGAACTGGCGCAGCAGGCGCAAGCCGCGCTGCCGGCCATCTGGGAGGAACTGGAAGGCCTGGCCGAGGGCCTGCACATGCCCGTCGAAGACGTGCTGCTATGGAATTGCCGCGGCGACCTGCTGCACAGCACCACCGACGGCTGCACATCCGTCGCGCTGAAATCGGCGGATGGCACGCGCTGGATCGCGCACAACGAAGACGGCGATCCCTACCTGCACGGACGCTGCCATCTGGTCGACGTGGCGCTGGACGACGCCCCCGGCTACCTCAGCTTCTACTATCCCGGCTCCCTGCCCGGCCACACCTTCGGCGCCAACCGCGCCGGGCTGGTGCAGACCATCAACAACCTGCGCATCCGCCAACGGCATCCGGGCGTGCCGCGCATGTTGATGGCGCGCGCCGTGCTCGATTGCGCCACGCTGGACGAAGCCGTCGCAAAGCTGCGGGACCTGCCGCACTCCGGCGGCTTCCACCATACCCTGGGCGCCGCCGGCGACCCGCGCCTGCTCAGCGCGGAGGTCGCGCCAGGTGAGGTTTCCATCCAGGATATCGGCACGCGCTACGGCCATGCCAATCACATGGTGCATGCCGACATGGGCGGCGTGGCGCAGATCGTCACGGACTCGTCGCGCGCGCGCCAGAACCGCATCGAAGGCATCGTGGACGGCTGGTCCGCCGATTCCGGCCGCGACGACCTGATTGCCGCCTTGCATGACACCGCAGGCGAGCTGCCGATCCTGCGCACCGCGGCGGACGATCCCGATGACGAAAATACGCTGGCGACCGCCGTCTTCGAGATAGGCGCTAGCGAAGTGACCTTGCGGGTCTATGACCGCAAGCCCAAGGCAGACATCGTGCTGGACGTCATGTCGGACACGGAGTAGCAAGTGCACGCGCCCCGGGCAAGACAAAGGCCGCGTCATTGCTGACGCGGCCTTTGTTTCACTGCCAGTCGGTCAAGCCTGGCCGTAGCCGCCGCCGCCCGGAGTTTCGACGACGAAAATGTCGCCCGGATGCAGCTGGGCGCTATCCTGCGGACCCAGCTCCTGGACCGAACCGTCGGCCCGTTCGACCGAGTTGCGGCCCATGGCGCCGGGCTGCCCGCCCGCCAGGCCGAACGGCGCGTACAGGCGGTTGTTCGACAGGATGGCGGCGGTCATGTCCTCCAGGAAGCGGATGCGGCGCACGCCGCCGTCGCCGCCCGGATAGCGGCCGGCGCCGCCCGAACCCTTGCGGATTTCGTAGGACTCCAGGCGCACCGGGAAGCGGAACTCCAGCACTTCGGGGTCCGTCAGGCGCGAATTGGTCATGTGCGCCTGCACCAGCGAGGTGCCGGCGAAACCTTCGTCGCGGGGACCCGCGGCGTCGATGCGCAGCGGACCCGCGCCGGTGCCGCCCGAGATGGTCTCGTAGTACTGGTGACGCGCGTTGCCGAACGTGAAGTTGTTCATCGTGCCCTGGCTTGCGGCCAGCACGCCCAGCGCGCCGTACAGCGCGTTGACGATGCACATGGACGTTTCCACGTTGCCCGCCACCACCGAGGCCGGCGGATTCGGGCGCAGCATCGAGCCTTCCGGCAGGATGATGGACAGCGGCACCAGGCAGCCGTCGTTCAGCGGGATATCGTCATTGACCAGCGTGCGGAACACGTACAGCACCGCCGCCACGGCGATGGCGCCCGGTGCGTTGAAGTTGTTGTCCAGCTGGTTGGACGTGCCGGTGAAGTCCACCACGGCGCTGCGCGCCGCGGTGTCCACCTTGACGGCCACGCGGATCACCGCGCCGTTGTCCAGCGGGTACTCGTAGCTGCCGTCCTTCAGCACCGAGATCACGCGGCGCACCGCTTCCTCGGCGTTGTCCTGCACGTGCCCCATGTAGGCGCGCACCACGTCCAGGCCGAAGTGGTCGCACATGCGCAGCAGCTCCTGCACGCCCTTTTCGTTGGCGGCGATCTGCGCGTGCATGTCGGCGATGTTCTGGTCCGGATTGCGCGCCGGCCAGCGGCCCGAGCCCAGGATGCCGCGCGCGGCGGCCTCGCGGAATTCGCCGCCCTTCACCAGCTGGAAGTTGGTGAAGAGCACGCCCTCGTCTTCCACCGTCTTGGAATCCGGCGGCATGGAGCCCGGCGTGGTGCCGCCGATATCGGCATGGTGGCCGCGCGAACCCACGTAGAACAGGATCTCGCGCCCCTCGCGGTCGAACACCGGAGTGATGACCGTGACGTCGGGCAAGTGCGTGCCGCCGTGGTACGGATCATTCACCACGTAGGCGTCGCCAGGCTGCATGTTGCCGGCGTTGGCGTTCATGACCGTGCGCACCGATTCGCCCATGGAACCCAGGTGCACCGGCATGTGCGGGGCATTGGCAATCAGGCGGGCCTGGGCATCGAAGATCGCGCAGGAAAAGTCCAGGCGTTCCTTGATGTTGACCGAATAGGCCGTGTTCTGCAGCCGGTAGCCCATCTGCTCGGCGATCGACATGAAGAGGTTGTTGAAGACCTCCAGCATGACCGGATCGGCCTGCGTGCCGATGGCGCGGCGTTCCGGGCGGGCTTCAACGCGGCGGATCACGAAGTGGTCCTGCGCCGTCAGCTCCGCCTGCCAACCCGCCTCGACTACCGTGGTCTGGTTGGGCTCGGAAATGATGGCGGGTCCCGCCACCACGTCGCCGCCCGCCATGTCCTCGCGCACGTACAGGGGCGTGTCGCGCCACGCGCCGCCGCTGTACATGTTGACGACGCGGCTGGGCGCCAGCGCCCCGTCGCGCACGCGCGAGGTGGAGGTTTCGCCGACGCGTTCGCCGCCGCCCGTGGCTTCGACGGAGATGGTCTCCACCACCAGTTCGCGGTTGGGCATCAGGAAGGAATAGCGCAGGCGGTAGGCCGCTTCGAATTCCTTGCGCGCCTGCTCCAGGTCGGTGTACGCCACCTCCAGCGAGGTATCCGTGCCGCGGTACTTCAGGTGCAGGCGACGCTGCACGCTGATGTCGCTTTCGGCGACATGCTGGCGGCGCAGTTCGCCGACCGCCTGGCCAGCCAACTCGTCGAGTTCGGCCTTCAACGCTTGCATCAGCTCGGCATCCAGGACCTTCTCGACCGTCTTCTGACGCATGTCGGTCTGGTCGGCCAGGCCCATGCCGTAGGCCGACAGCACGCCGCCCAGCGGGTGCGCGAACACCGTGGTCATGCCCAGCGCATCGGCGACTAGGCAGGCATGCTGGCCGCCCGCGCCGCCGAACACGGTCAGCGCGTATTCGGTCACGTCATGGCCGCGCTGCACCGAGATGCGCTTGATGGCTTCGGCCATGTTGCCGACGGCGATCTCGAGAAAGCCCTCGGCCAGCTGTTCAGGCGTCATCTCGCGGCCGGTGGCGGCGCGCACTTCGTCGGACATGGCCGTAAAGCGCGCCACGACGGCGTCACGGTCCAAAGGCTCGTTCGCTTCGGGGCCGAAGACCTTGGGGAAGAAGTCGGGCTGGATCTTGCCCAGGAGGACGTTGCAGTCCGTCACGGCCAGCGGGCCGCCGCGGCGATAGCAGGCCGGGCCCGGGTTGGCGCCGGCGGAATCCGGCCCCACGCGCAGGCGCGCGCCGTCGAAATGCAGGATCGAACCGCCGCCCGCCGCCACCGTGTGGATGCTCATCATGGGCGCGCGCATGCGCACCCCGGCCACCTGGGTCTCGAATTCGCGTTCGAACTCGCCGGCATAGTGCGACACGTCGGTGGACGTGCCGCCCATGTCGAAGCCGATGACCTTGGGGAAGCCCGCGATCTCGCTGGTGCGCACCATGCCGACAATGCCGCCGGCCGGACCCGACAGGATGGCGTCCTTGCCGCGAAAGCGGTGCGCGTCCGTCAGGCCGCCGCTCGATTGCATGAACATGAGACGGATGCCCGGCAGCTCGCCGGCCACCTGGTCCACGTAGCGCATCAGGATGGGCGACAGATAGGCGTCGACCACCGTGGTGTCGCCGCGCGACACGAACTTGATCAGCGGACTGACCTCGTGCGAGGCCGACACCTGCGGGAACCCCACTTCGCGCGCGATGCGGGCGGCGATGCGCTCGTGCTCCGGCGCGTGCCAGGCATGCATGAAGACGATGGCGACCGCGCGGATGCCGCTGTCGTAGACGGCCTGCATGGCCGTGCGCAAGGCTTCCTGGTCCAGCTCGCGGATCACCTCGCCGTCGGCAGCCACGCGCTCATCGGCTTCCACCACGGATTCGTAAAGCATCTCGGGCAGGACGACGTTGCGGTCGAACAGGCGCGGACGGTTCTGGTAGGCGATGCGCAGGCCGTCGCGGAAACCCTTGGTCGTGACCAGCAAGGTGCGCTCGCCCTTGCGTTCCAGCAAGGCGTTGGTGGCCACCGTGGTGCCCATCTTCACGCATTCGACCTGATCGGCGGGCACGGGCTGGCCGGGCGCGATGCCCAGCAGCTTGCGGATGCCGGCCACGGCCGCGTCGCGGTACTGCTCGGGGTTTTCCGAGAGCATCTTGGCGGTGGTGGTGGAGCCATCGGGGCGCCGCGCCACGATGTCGGTAAAGGTGCCCCCACGATCAATCCAGAATTGCCACTTCATAGCTGTCCTTGCAAACAAAGGGTCGCCGCGGCGCCTGCGGCCGCGCGCGGGTAAACGAAAGTCAGAGAGAGGTCGCCGCGCGGGCCGCCTGGTCATACAGGCCGGACAGAGCGCGCAGCGTATGCGCCAATTGGCGGCTGTAATCCAGCCCGCCGCCACCCGGCGCGTCCAGGCCGGCGGTCAGGCATTGCTCGCGGATCTCGGCGTAGCGCTTGAGGATGGCCGCGCCTTCCGGGGTCACGCTGTAGAACACTTCCTTGCTGCTGCGCTCGCCCTTGACCACGCCCAGGCGGTCCAGCTTCTTGAGCGCATAGCTGACGATGTGCGTGTCTTCGACATTCAGCGTGAAGCAGATGTCCGCCAGCTTCTTGGGCCGCTCGCGGTGATAGACGTGATGGAACACCATCACGTCCGTGGGCGTCAGGTCGGGCAGCCCGGCCGCCGCCATGCAGCGCACGGTCCAGCGGTCGAAGGCGTGGCTGGCGATCATCAGGCCGAATTCCACTTCGGACAGGTCGGGCGCGCTGCCGCCGGCCAGATGGGCCGACGATGCAATCAAAGTGGGGGTCATGGAAGACGCAAGCCGAGTTTATCTGAGCGAAATACTAATAATTTATCTATATTTCATCAATAAAAAATACGAACGAAGCGACGAAAATCCCCTCTTTCGAGGGAATACCCCTAGGAAACTACAAGCAGAAAAGGCGGCTCAGGGCGCCGACCAGCCCATGGGCAGGTTCGCCCGGATCAGCCAGCCCGCGATGGAAATCCGCGGCGCGATATCAGGCATGGGATCGCCCGGACCGAACCAGCGCGCATCGGCAATCTCGTCTTCCTGGACGCGGATGTCGCCCGACACGTAATCCGCCGTGAACGCGACCATCAGCGAATGCGGGAACGGCCAGGACTGGCTGCCGAAATATTGCAGGTTGCCGACCTTCAGGCCGACTTCCTCATGGACCTCGCGATGGATGGTCTGTTCGATGCTTTCGCCGGGCTCGACGAAACCGGCCAGCGCGGTATAGCGCGAGGTCGCCGTGGTGGTATGGCGCGCCAGCAGGATGCTGTCGCCCTTGCGGATCAGCACCATCATGGCGGGCGAAATGCGCGGATAGGCCGAGAAGCCGCAGGATGGGCAGCGCAGGCAGAACTCGGTGGGCACGCGCTCAGCCGGCGTGCCGCAGACGCCACAGAACCGGTGCGTGCGCGCCCATTCGGCGATCTGGTAGGCGCGGCCAGCCAGCGCCATGCGCTCGTCGTCCAGCACACCGAACAGCGAGCGCAGCTTCCTGAAGGCATAGCCTTGCGGCGGCTCCACGCCGGGCTCCACGTGCACGGTGCGGTACGGCGAACCGGGCAGCGTCCAGATCGGCTGCAAGGCCGCGGTCGCCACGCCTATCCGTGCGCACAAGGCCGTGTCCGGCAGCACGGCGGACGTCTCTTCAACCAGCAACTCATCACGACGGAAAACGAAATTCACACACGCCTCGGCATCATGCATTCGATACGCAATATTAGAAGAAAAACAGCGGCTGCTTTGCGTTTGCGCAAAGATTGAACCCTCAATGATCGACGCTGCGCACGCCTGTTAGGAATAACCCGTAAAGACACGATTTCACGCGCCCTGCCGCCGCATAGCAACATAGAATGGCACGGCTTTTCAGCTGCGCGTCATCGGCGCGGCGCACTCTTTCGCAATGCCTATCGGGCACAACCCGGCTTCACCATTCGCAAAGAAGGACCCACCCATGCACAAGAAAATTTCCCTGCTCGCCGGCAGCATCGTCCTGGCGTTCAGCGCAGGCGCGCAAGCGCAAACCAAATGGGATCTGCCCACGGCCTACCCGGCCAGCAACTTCCACGTCGAGAACCTGACCACCTTCGTCAAGGACGTGGACACGCTGTCGGAAGGCAAGCTGAAGATCACGCTGCACAACAACGCCTCGCTGTACAAGGCGCCCGAGATCAAGCGCGCGGTGCAAGGCAACCAGGCGCAGATCGGCGAGATCCTGCTGACCA
>JALDYL010000042.1:0-34486 GCA_032153965.1 Achromobacter sp.
AGCGGCAGGCCAGCGCCAGCTCCAGGCCGCCGCCCAGGCAGTGGCCCTGGATCAGGGCCAGCGTGGGATAGCGCACCGCGGCCAGGCGGTTGAAAAGATTCCAGCCGCGCGCGACCAGCGCGCGCGCCTGTTCGGGCGTGTCCAGGCTGGCGAATTCATTGACGTCGGCGCCCACGATGAAACCGCCGGCCTTGCCTGAGCGGATGACCAGGCCCGCAGGCGGCGCCGCGTCCAGCGCGTCCAGCACCAGGGCAAGCTCGCTCATGGTGTCGGCGGACAGGGCGTTGACCGCGCTGCCGGCGCGGTCGAAGGTCAGCCAGGCCAGGCCGTCGGCATCGCGCTCCAGGCGCCAGTGCGCAAGCGTGTCCAGTGTCGTCATGGGCGGTCCTCGTCCAGGGTTTCGACCAGCATCGCGCCGCCTTGGCCGCCGCCGATGCAGATGGCCGCCATGCCGCGCCTGGCGCCGCGGCGCTTCAGGGCCGCGAGCAGGTGCAGCACGATGCGGGCGCCGGAAGCGCCCACGGGATGCCCGAGGGCGATCGCGCCGCCGTCGACATTCAACCGGGCCGGGTCCAGGTCGCCCCAGGCCGGCGTGCCGAAGTGCTCCTGGCAATAGGCATCGTCACGCCAGGCCGCGAGGCAGCCTAACACCTGGGCGGCGAAGGCCTCGTTGATTTCCCACAAGTCCAGGTCATTGAGGCCCAGGCCATGGCGCTGCATGATGGGCGTGGCCGCGTGCACCGGGCCCAGGCCCATCTGCGCGGGATCCAGGCCGGCCCACTGGCTGTCGACGATGCGGCCCAACGGCCGCAGATTCCATTTGCGGACTGCTTCCTCGGAAGCGAGCGCCAGCATGGCGGCGCCGTCGGTCACTTGCGAGCTGTTGCCCGCGGTGATGTTGCCCCAGGGCTTGTCGAAGACGGGTTTGAGCTTGGCTAGCTTCTCGGGCGTGGAGTCGTCGCGCACGCCGTCGTCGTCGGGATACAGCTTGCCCTGCGTGTCGATCAGCGGCGAGATCTCGCCCAGCGCGCCCGCCGCGCGGGCCGCCAGCGCGCGCGCATGGCTTTGCGCCGCATAGGCGTCCATCGCGGCGCGGTCGATGCCGAAGCGGGTGGCGACGTTCTCGGCGGTCTGTCCCATGGACAGGCCGACCACCGGATCCGTCAGGCCCTTGAGCAGGCCGATGACGGGCGCGAGATTGCGCAGCCGGAAACGGCCCAGCGCCGCGAGCTTGGCGCCCGCGCCGCGGGCGGCGTACCAGCCTGCCAGCCAGCGCACCATCTCGTCCGAATACAGCAGTGGCGCGCGCGACAGCGCATCCGTGCCGCCGGCCAGCACCAGTTCGGAGCGGCCGGACTGGATGTTGGCGACCGCGGAATCCAGCGCCTGCATGCCCGATGCGCAATTGCGCATGACGGTCCATCCCGGCACTTTGTTGCCGCAGCCCAGCCGCAGCGCGATCACGCGGCCGATGTTCACTTCGTCGGGCGAAGGCGCGGCGCAGCCCACGATGACCTCGTCCAGGTCTGTGGGCGCATAGGGCTGGCGCAGCAGCAGGGCGCGGCCCGCCTGCACGGCGAGATCGCCGGCGGAGAAGGGGCCCGGGCCGGTGCGCGCCTTCAGGAAGGGCGTGCGGGCGCCGTCGACGACGTAAACCGGTTTGAATGCCATCCGATTCCTCCTTCAGGCGGCCCTGCGTTCGGCCGCGGGGCTGCCCTGGCCCGCGGCGCGCAAGTCAAAGGGAAAATCATCCACTTTCACCACCGTGTCGCGCAAGCGGTTGCGCCGTTTCACCACGGCATACTCCTCGGCGGTGATGCCGCCGATGGCGAAGGCGGCGTCGGCGATGTCGCGCACGTTGGCCTGCGGATTGCCGTCGAGCGCGCCGCGCTTTTCAAGTTCGCGGATCTTGGCTTCGATGGGTTCGGCGTCCAGCGTGGCGGCCAGGGCCTGTTCGATCGCGCCCACGGGTTCGGCCTCGGTCGCGGGCAGATGGCAGCCCGCGGTCAGGCGGTCGCGCGTCGCGCTCGGGTTGATCAGCAGCCGCGCCACGTCCTGTCCCAGTTGGTCCGACGGCAGGGACTGCGTGCGGCCGCAAGGGAAGACCAGGCGCCGCAGGCTCCAGGCCACGAAACGGTTGGGGTAGTTGTCCAGCACGCCTTCGATGGCTTCCTGCAGCTTGAACAGCGCGTCCTGGATCGACCAGTGCGCCAGGGGCGCATCGGCCGCCTGGCGGCCTTCGTCCTCGAAGCGCTTGAGCGTGGCGCTGATCAGGTACATCTGCGAGAGCACGTCGCCCAGGCGCGCCGACAGGCGCTCGCGGCGCTTCAGGCTGCCGCCCAGCACCAGCATCGAGGTGTCGGCCAGCAGCGCGAAGGCGGCGCTGTAGCGGCTGAGCAGCTGGTAATAGCGCTTCATATCGGGTGCGACATCGGCGTTGACGCCGACCCAGCGCGCGCCGGTGAGCGCCGTGCCCAGGGCACGCAGCTTGTTCTTCGCGACGAAGCCCACGTGGCCCCAGAAGGCGCGATCGAAATCGTCCAGGCCCTGCTTGCGGTCGGGCGACTGCGCGGCCTGCATTTCAGCCAGCACATAGGGATGGCAGCGGATCGCGCCCTGGCCGAAGATGATCAGGCTGCGCGTGAGGATGTTGGCGCCTTCGACGGTGATGCCGATCGGAATCTGCTGATAGGCGCGGCCCAGGAAATTGGACGGGCCCAGGCAGATGCCCTTGCCGCCGATGACGTCCATGCCGTCGTTGACCACCTGGCGCGCGCGCTCGGTCACGTGATACTTGACGATGGCGGACACGACCGAGGGCTTTTCGCCCAGGTCCACCGCACCCGCCGTCATGCTGCGCGCGGCGTCCATCATGTAGGTGTTGCCGCCGATGCGCGCCAGCGCTTCCTCCACGCCTTCGAACTTGCCGACGGGTGTGCGGAACTGGCTGCGCACGCGCGCATAGCCGCCCACCGCGCGCGTCGTCAGCTTGGACATGCCGGTGTTGGAAGAGGGCAGCGAGATCGAGCGCCCCGCCGCCAGGCACTCCATCAGCATGCGCCAGCCCTGGCCTGCCATGGCCGGTCCGCCGATGATGAAGTCCAGCGGCATGAACACCTCCGCGCCGCGCGTGGGGCCGTTCATGAACATGGCATTCAGCGGGAAATGGCGGCGGCCCGTGTCCACGCCGGGATGGTCGTGCGGCACCAGCGCGCAGGTGATGCCCAGGTCTTTCTTGCCGCCCAGAAGGCCGTCCGGATCGTACAGGCGGAACGCCAGGCCCAGTAGGGTGCACACGGGCGCCAGCGTGATGTAGCGCTTGTCCCAGGTGACCTTCATGCCTATCACTTCACGGCCTTGCCATTCGCCCTTGCAGACGATGCCGCTGTCGGGGATGGCGGCGGCGTCGGAGCCGGCCCAGGGGCTGGTCAGCGCGAAGGCGGGCACTTCCTCGCCGCGCGCCAGGCGCGGCAGGTAGTGGTTCTTTTGTTCATCGGTGCCGTAGTGCAGCAGCAGCTCGGCGGGGCCGAGCGAATTGGGCACCATGACCGACACCGCCAGCGCGGACGAGCGCGTGGACAGCTTGGTCACGATTTCGGAATGGGCATAGGCCGAGAACCCCAGGCCGCCATATTCCTTGGGAATGATCATGCCCAGGAAACCCTGGGTCTTCAGGTAGCTCCAGACTTCGGCCGGCAGGTCGTGGCTTTCCTGCGTGACATGCCAGTCGTTGACCATGCGGCAAGCCTCTTCGGCCTGGACGTCGAGGAAACGCTGTTCGTCATCGCTCAGGCGCGGACGGGGATAGGCCAGCAGGCGGCTCCAGTCGGGCCGGCCGCGGAACAGTTCGCCTTCCCACCACACCGTGCCCGCTTCCAGCGCATCGCGCTCGGTGTCCGACATCTGCGGCAGCACCTTGCGGTACAGATTGAAGATCGGCGCCGACAACAGGGCGCGGCGGATCGGACGCACGCCCAGCACGACCGCCGCCAGGAGCGCGACGATGACCAGAGCGAGGATGACTGCGTTCATTTTCTTGTCTCCGTGGAGGTTCTGTTCCGTCTGCGGGCGCGGGGCGCTCAGGGCACGTGCGGCAGGGGCGCGCGCAGGCCGCCGAGCAGAAAGCTCATCAGGCGCGGCAGCAGCAGGTTGGGGTTATCCGGCTGTTCGGCGTCGTCTATGGTCCAGCCAGTGACCGAGCGCAGCAGGTCTGTGCCGATGATGGCGTAAGAGGTGGCGCCCAGCATGAACTGGAAGCGCCAGACGATTTCCGCGCGCGGCACGTCTGGCAAGGCCGCGAACAGCGCGTTGCGGTAGCGCTCCAGCACGTCCGCGTACTCCTCGGCGAACAGCGCGCGGATGAAGTCCGACGGGTCGGTCATGGTGCGTTCGAGCAGCGGCAGGAAGGTGCTGCCGGCCTGTGCGGGATCTGCCGCCAGGCGCAGCAGCGTGCCGAAAAAAGCGTCCACGATCTGCGACGGCTTCAAAGGCTTGCCTTCGGCTTGCGCCTCCAGTTCATCCAAAAGTCGCAAGCGCTCACGGTTCAGCACTTCCAGGCGGCGTTTGAGCACCGCCTGCACGAGTGACTCCTTGGAGCCGAAGTGGTAATTCACCGACGCCAGATTGACGCCGGCGGCCGCGGTGATCTGGCGCATCGAGGTGCCATCGTGTCCCTGCTGGGCAAACAAGGCCTCGGCGGTGTCCAGGATGGATTCACGAGTGAGGGATGGTCTGGTTTCTTGCATAAGGTTGAATTCAAACGTTCGTTTAAAAACAATTATGCGTGAGAGATGGCTGAGATGCGAGCCTCGGCTATCCCCAATAGGGTTTACCACTAGCGCCCCGCGCGTCGCACATTCGTGACAGCCCGGATTTTCCTTTGCCTCCCCCAAGCGGATGACAAATCTCATGCGGAGGGAGTAGCGATTTCCTAGTGTATGCGCATGATCCTGCGCCATTCGTCCTCGGACTGCCGACCTAGGATGAATGTGGTCTGGAAGGGACACGCAAAACCCCGCAGTATCAGCGCGAGGAGTTGAATCTGTCGCGCCCCTGAATACGCAATGGCTAGCCCGTTCGCCGTAACGGACGGCAGGCCCAGACGCCCTGGCACAGGAGCAGGAGAAATGAAAACCTACAGAGTGGGACTGCTGGTTGACGGGTACGAGCAACCCGGCTGGATGCATGAGATGGTGGATTGGCTCAGGCATAGCCAGGATTTTGAAGTCGCTGCTTTGCTGGTGATGAGTGTGGAGGGCGGCGAGAAATCGCCGCGCCTGGGCACACGCGCCCTGTTCGGCGCCTTGTCGCGCCTCGAAGCGCGGCTGCTGCCGGCCAAGCAGCGGCAGACGCTGGCGTGTCGCGACATGCGCGAAAGCGTGCCGACAGAGGCCGCTGCGGTCTTGTCGCTGGCGCCTGGCACGCCTGCGCCCGAGGCGCAGAGGCAAGTCGCGGCGTTGGGCCTGGACCTGGTCATCACGTTGGGCGCATTGCCGGCCACCCGCGAACAAATGGCGGGCTGGGCGCGCCTGGGCGCATGGCAGCTGAGTTATTCCGATATTGCGGTGGCCACGAGCCGCTATGCCGGCTTCTGGGAGGTCTACCAGCGTGAAGATCACACCACGGTGAAACTCTGGCGCGTCGGACCGCGCGAGGATCAGGACGAACTGTTGGACCAGCGCAGTTTCAACACCGAACTGTTCTGGTTGAAGAATCAGGCGCGCGCGTTCAGCCTCGGAAATTTCATGGTGTACGACGCGCTGCAGGCGCTGGCCCGCGTCAAGCAAGGGGTCGCGCCGCCCGGCATGCAGATCATGAGCGGCATGCGGCGCGAGGATCCGGTGGAGTGGGATAGCGCCTCGTATATTGCGCGCCAGGCGTGGTTAATGTCGGATTTGATTGTGCGGCGCGTCATGAAGCGCAATGTGCGTTGGCGGATAGGCATGTTTCCTTCCGCCCGGCAGCAGGCGGTGGTGTCCGAGGCCATGGTATTGCAGCCGCCCAAGGGTAGATTCTTCGCAGACCCGTTTGTATATACCCAGGATAAAAAGCCGTATATATTTTTCGAGGATTACGATTTTACTTCGCGCAAGGGCTCAATCTCGGTCGCGACCTACTCCGACGGGGCTTTCCGCCTGCTGGGAACGGCCCTGAACCTGCCCTACCATCTATCGTTTCCCTATATATTCGAGCACGAAGGCGTCACCTACATGGTGCCGGAAACTTGCGGAAACCGCAGTATAGAACTCTGGAAATGCACCGATTTTCCGTTAAAATGGGAACTTGATGTAAATCTGATGACGAATATATCCGCTGTCGATACCATTATTTTCAAACATGGAGAATACTGGTGGTTATTAACAAATATCGATCGGACCGACGGCCAGAGCCACTGCGACGAATTATTCGCGTTCTTCTCGGATTCGCCGCGCTCGACCGAATGGACGCCACACGCCTGCAACCCCATCGTGCGCAACCCGATGCGCGCCCGCAACGCCGGAATCGTTGTGTCGCCTGGCGGAGAGGTAATCCGCTGCGCCCAGTACCAGGGCTTCTGTCACTACGGCAAAGGCGTGTCGCTGAACCGGATCGAAGAACTAACGCCGTCCACCTACGTGGAAACGGACGGCGAAATCCACTACGCCAGCTTCCTGAGAAAACGCCATGCTTCGATGCACCATTGGCACCATCAAGGCGGGCATACGGTATTTGACTTCGCCTATATGGAGTAAATCGTGCCGGAAACGCAAAAATAAAAATGTTACCTATATTTCGATTACGAGAGAGACGCACGGGCTTGATGTGTCCACGGAAACATATAGACAGCTATTGCCTAGATTCCGGAACTCCCAGGCCGCGCCCGGCGGATGCCGCGGCGCGGCTTTTTTACGGCTGTAACAACGGCCTGCCTTAGTCCGGAACCCGCGTCTCTGCTGCATCTTCCATAGGGAAAGCGCAAGCTGCTCATGGGGAATTCCTGGTGAAAACCCTAGCGCCGGAACGGATGAGATGCGCGTCTCCTCCGTATTTACGATGATGATTAAGGCTAACGAATGATTTCTGTTTTTGTCGGATTATATCGACCCGAAACGTCTTGATTTTGACAATTTCGAACCATAAGATGACCTCATGCCATCCGTTATGTTGGCTACCAAAGTCTCCCAGCCCAAATGCCCCGGTTCAGCTTCATTAGATATTCCGGGATATTGCGGACTCGCGTCGCGGGGCTGGATAAAAAATAGTCTTCAGCACAGCGAAGATCCCTTCTAGGCCCGTCGAAAAACCGGGAGGACACCATGGCCAAGATGGTCCTGATTGAAGCCCATCCGCTCCTGCGGTTGGGGTTGTGGCAGATTCTGAGCAAGTTGGATGATGTGTGGGAAATCGAGGGGATGGGTTTGGCTGACATCTCCAAGGCGGACGGCGTGCACGCGGGCGCCGATCTGTTGATCTATGGATTGCCGGTGGATACCGACGAAGCGTGGAGCGCGCTGCATGAAATCCAGCGCGTGCTCACGCCCAAGCGGGTCCTCCTGCTGACGGACGTCATGCCTCTGCCCATGCCGGTGCAGGGCCTGCCCGGGGCCAGCGTCTACGGTTGCCTGATGAAGACGGCGTCGGTGGAAATTCTTGAAGCGGCCATCCGCCTGGTCATGGCGGGCGGGCAGTGCTTCCCTAGCGAACAGGCGTTGCAGGCTCCCGCGCAAGCGGTCTGCGCCTTGCCCGCCAGGGATGCCGACGATGTCGCCGCCAACAAGGGTTCCATGCCCGTCAGCGCCGGCGCGCAGCTGTTGCAGATCACGCCGCGCCAATACGAAGTGCTGGTGCTGCTGGCGCGCGGCTATCCGATCAAGACCGTCAGCAGGATGCTGAACATTTCGGTGGCCACGGCCAAGACGCATGCGTGCACGCTCTACCAGCGCTTGCATGTCAAGAACAAGGGCGAAGCCGTATACGCGGCGCTGCAGCGCGGCGCGACCTTGGAATGGCATGAACCCAATGGCAGGGATGTGGACGCCGGGCAGCTCTATGGGCGCAAGCTCGGGTAACCGAGGCTGGTTGCGCTGCCTGCCCGGCAGCCTGGAACGCACGCGTTCCGTTGCTGCCGGGAATGCGCATAGCCATCCTGGCTAATTCATACACAGCAGTATCCGCGGTCGCAGTGCTGCTGCATTCCTCCACCATTCATCCACCTGAACGAGATTCAGCGAACGTAGCCGCTGATAGCATGGGTTGTGTCCGCAAGACTGGATCGAGAAGGCGAACCACTCCGCCTCGCCATCGCGATCCCGTACCGCGGACGAGATTCCCGTGAGGTCGGTGACGCCAGCAGCCTGCCGTTGCAGCAATGATGCGCCAGCGTCATGGGAACCGTGTATGGGCCATGCGTCACAAGGTTCCCCCCGGGATGACAACCGTACTGATCGAAGACTACGCACTGCTCCGTGTCGCGATCCAGCATGTGCTGGAGCGTGCGCGGAACACCGACGACATCCTGGCCATCTCGCCAGCCCAGCTGCTCACCATGTCCAGTTCGATCAACCGCCCAGTGGAGCTGCTGGTGATGGGTTGCAGCGGCTTGGCCGAGCAGGACGTCGGGCTCCTGTCACAGTCGATGGCGTTCTTCATGCCGCGGCTGGTGCTGGTGCTTTATTCGGTGCTGGACCCGGGCGTCATGGCGGCGTGTGCGCGGGCGGGCGTGGCGGGCTACATGCCCAAGGCATCCAGCCCCGATGCGCTGGCGGCTGCGGTCAGCCTGGTGATGGCGGGCGGCGAATGCTATCCGCAGCCGGCGGCCCGACCCCAGGGCGCGTCGCACCCGCCAACCCAGGAGCTGAGGGAACTGACGCAACGGCAAGAAGAGATCCTGCAGTTGCTGGTGCAGGGCAAGACCATGCGGGAGATCGGCCAGCAGGTCGGCATCTCGGTGGCCACCGTGAAGAGCCACGCGCGCACCCTGTACTGGAAGCTGAACGCGCGCAACCAGGCCGAGGCGGCCTATATCGCCGTGCAGATGGGGTTGGTCAGAAGCGGCAATGGCGCGACGCCGGCCAAGCACGACCCCGATGCGTAGGATGGGGGTGGCGCTAACGTCCGGGCGCAAGAACGCCGCCTGGAAGCACGCGCAACCCATCACAACCGCTGCGAGGAAACCGACCCTCGCAGCGCGTCAACGGGTCAAGCGCGCGTTCAGGCGCCTGTGTTCGCGTCGGATTGCGTCGGGCGGGCAGCCGGTTTGCCCTTGGCGCCGATGAGGGCCTTGAATTCCTGTTCGGCCGCGGCCAACACGCTGTCCACGTGTAGATGCGCCTGCGCATACTGCCGCGCCGCGGCGCCCAGCGTTTCGCGGATCTGCGCGTTGTAGCTGAGCTTGCGCACGGCTTCGGCCATGGCGGCGCCATCTTCCGGCGGCGTCAGGAGACCGCAGCGCGCCACCACGCCGGCCAGCTCGGTGCCGGGCGAGGCGCCGCATACCACCGGCCGGCCGCTGGCCAGCATGCCGGTCAGCTTGGACGGCATCACCAGGTCGGCCGCGCCGGCGCGTTGCGGCAGCAGATGGATGTCGGCGGTGTTCAGCAATTCACCCAGGCGTTCGGCGGGCTGCAGGTCCATGAATACGACGCGGGTCAGGTCCGCGCATTGCTGCTCCAGCGGCGCGCGCTCGGGCCCCTGCCCGCAGAACACGAACCACAGGCGCGTTTCGCGGCTGAGCCTGCGAGCCACGTCTGCCAGGGTCTGCAAGCCCTGCTTGCCGCCCATATTGCCCGAATACAGCGCAACGATGGCGTCGTCCGGTATGCCCAGCTCGGTGCGGTACTGTCCGCCGCCGGCATGCGGCGCGATCGCATCCACGTCGATCCAGTTCGGCAGCAGCACGGCGCGGCCTGGGTCCACGCCCTTGGCGCGCGCCAGGTCCAGCATGCGGTTCGAGATGGTCGACACGCGGTCGAAGCGACGCATCAGCCAGCGTTCGGCCCTGAGCACCATGGCGCGCAGGCCGGCGCCCTTGAGCAGCCCGAGTTCGAACGCGGCATCCACTTCGTAGTCCTGGATGTGCAGCCAGGCGCGGGCGCCGCACAACCTTGCGGCCAGCCAGGCTGCCGGCGCGCAGAACAGCGCGGGCTCCACCACCACGATGATGTCCGGCCGCCCGGCGGCGGCGCGCAGCAGCGAGGGCAGGCTGGACAGGGCGAAGCTGGCCAGGTGGATCAAGCGCTTGAGGCCGCCAGGGCGTGCCGGCACCCAGAGCGGCGCGCGGCGCACGGTGACGCCGCGCAGGACTTCCTTGCGGTAGCGGCCGGCGCGATAGCCCTCGTGCACCCGCCATTGCGGATAGTAGGGCGGAGCCGTCACCACGCTGACCTCATGCCCGCGCGCGGCCAGCCACTCGGCCAGCTCGGCGCTGTATTTGCCGATGCCGGTGAGTTCGGGCGCGTAGTTGATGCCGTAGATGAGGATTTTCATGCCGAGCCCGCCTGGCGCGGGCGAATCGGGCGGCACGGGTTGCCGTGGCACACCATGGCGGGCGGCATGTTGCGGAACACCGAGCTGCGCGCGCCGATCACGGCTTCGCGCCCCACGGTCACGCCCGGGCCGATGAACACGTCGGTCGCGACCCAGGCGCCGTCCTCGATGCGCACGGCGCGCTCGCGCAAGGGGAAGTCGGGCTGCCCCGCATCGTGGTCGGCGGCGCACAGGTAGCTGCGCTGCGACACCACGGCGTGGGCGCCGATGTGGATGGGGCCCAGGCTGTAGATGACCGCGTCGTCGCCGATCCAGGCGTAATCGCCGATTTCGACCTTCCACGGATAGGTCACGGTGGCCGTCGGCCGGATCAGCACCTTGCGGCCGACCTGCGCGCCAAAGCAGCGCAACAGCCAGCGGCGAAAGCCGTAGGCCACCTGCGGCGACCAGCGGAACAGCGTCGCCTGCACCGTCCACCAGAGCTGCACGGTCAGGGCGGAGCGGCCGCGCTGGCCGGGGGCCAGCGCAAAACGGTCCAGGCGCTGAAGGGCGCTCATTTGGCGGCTCCCGCGACGGCGTCGTCACGCGCGGCGGCAGCGCTGGCCTGCCGCGCTTTCAAGATTTCCTCGGTCTTGATGCGGATCTGCCAGTAGTACATGGCGCGCGCCACGGCGTAGTCGTAGCCGGCCTTGCCGTCCAGGAAACCCAGGCGAAAGACATAGGAATGCAGGAACGAGATGGGCGCCTTGAACGGCATGGCCTGGAAGATGCGCTTGAGCAGCGCGCGCGCGCCCACGTTGGCCTCGCGCGGATCGTTCATCAGGCCCTTGGTGCGCAGGTTCGCTTCCCAGTCGGAATAGCGGTTGTGCTTGTCGAAGTAATGGAACAGCGAATCATGGTCGTTGTGCACCATGCGCTGGCGCAGGGCGAAGGTTTCGCCTTCCACCTGCGGCTGGTAGTGGCCTTCCACTTCCCACATGTGGGCCACATCCAGGTCGTCGTAATCCAGGAAGCGCGAGCGGTCGCGCGCCAGCAGCGCCAGCTTGTAGACGCGGTGCCCGTGTTCCAGCTTCTTGCCGCAGAACACATAATCGAAGGGCACGAAGGCGCCGCCCGCGCCCGCCGCGAAGCGCGGCAGGACTTCGCGTATCTCGGCGGCCAGCGCGGGCGTCATCTCTTCGTCCGCGTCCACGTACAGCACCACGGGGTGCGAGAACGGCAGCTGTTCCAGGCACCACTGCTTCTTCTTGGGATACTTGCCGTTCCACTGGAAGTTCGAGACCTTGGCGCCCAGCGCCGTCGCCATGGCGCAGGTCGCGTCGGTGCTGTTGGAGTCCACCACGAACACCTCGTCGAATTCGACCAGCGCCTTCAGGCACTTGTTGATGTTGCGTTCCTCGTTCTTGGTCATGACGACGACCGATACCGGGATCTTCTGCATGATGCTGTCCTTCTCAGGGCGTGCCGCGCTGCATCAGCGGGCGGAAGAGAGCGATGACGTTGCGGCAGTGCCGTTCCAGGGAGAAGGCGTCGGCGCGTTCGGGGCCTTGCGTGGCAAACCGTTCGCGCATCTCCGCGTCGTAGGCCAGGCGGCGCACCGCCTCGGCCAGGGCGGCGGCATCGCCCACCGGAACCAGCAGGCCGTAGCGGCCGGAATCCAGGATTTCAGCCGGGCCATGGGGACAGTCGGTGGATATCACCGGCACGCCCAGGCACAGGGCCTCCACCAGCACGTTGCCGAAACTCTCGCGCAGGGAGGTCAGGGCGAAGGCGCCGGCGCCCGCAATCACTGGGAACGGGTTGTCGATATGGCCGGCCAGGGTGACCGGGGTGCGCGAGCCGCTCTCATTGATGCGCTTCTGCAGGGCGGCGTGCTCGGATCCTTCGCCCAGGATGGTGAAGCGGATGCCGGGGTCGTCGAGCAGCGCGGCCGCGTCGATCAGCGTCGCATAGTCCTTTACCGCTTCAAGCCGGCCCACGGCCACCACATGGTAGGGCGCGGACTGCGCGGGCTCCTCGCCGCCGTGGCCGCCTTGCGCACGGACGTTGTCCAGCGGCACGCCGTTGTAGATGGTGTGGACCTTGCCGCGCAGCGGCGGAAACATGCTGACCAGGTCTTCCTTGACGCCGCGCGACACGCCCACCACGGCGTCGTGCCGGCGGTAGGTCTGGCTGACCAGCCAGCACTTCAGGCGCCGCATGCGCGAGGCGCCGTAATGGATGGCGGGACTGCTGTGTTCGAAGGCGACCGTGCTGAACTTGCCGCGCAACAGCTTCTTGGCTGCGATGACCAGCATGTTGCACAAGAGGCCGTGCGAGCAGACGATGGCCGGCTTGTCGCGCCGGATCTGCCTGAGCAGCTTGAAAAAGGCCAGGGGCAGCATCAGCCGCAGCGTGGCGGGAGATTCGTTGACCGGGAGGGCTCGGGTCACCTTGGGGTTGGATACGGGATATTCGCGGATGCGCGAGCGCAGCAGGAACAAGGCGGAATCCACCCCTTGTTCCGGCAAGGCATCCACGATGAACGCGACACATCTTCCTACGCCGCCGTGCAGGTCTGGCGCGACAAACAAGACATCAGGCATGTGGGATCACTCTAGTTGGCGTCCGGCGCGCAACGTCCGGGCGGTGGCTGGGGGCGGATGTCGTTCTTTGTTCTGGCACGGGCATGACCTGGGCATTGCGCATGAGCGACAGGCAATAGCACAGCAGGAACCCGGTGAAGGCGGTCTTGGGCGCGTAGGCCAGGCCGCCGGAAAGCGAGTCGATGAAGATATAGATGGGCGCGGTGGCCAGCAGGTAGCGCCGGTGCAGCTCCAGGCCCGGATGCGCATATCGTCGCAACAGGGTGAGCAGCAGGATGAGCACGGGCGGCAGCATGATCATGATGGTGCCCACCACCCCGAATTTCATCAGGTAGAAAGCCCAGGAGTTGTGGGCGAAGGTGCTGAGCTCGAAGCCGTTCTCGCCCATCACCCAGCTGCGAAAGCCCGCGCCCTTGCCGAACACCGGACTCTCCGCGAAGAAGTCCATCTGCCCCTGCATTTCCTGGACGCGCGCGCCGTAGCTCGAGTCCTCGTCCAGGCGCTCGACGCTGAAGATGCGGTTGGTGAGCACATCCAGATACCCGATGCTGGCAAAGATCAGCACGCCGGCAACCGCGGCGGGCGCAAAGACCAGCACGGCGCGGCGCCGGATCTCGGGGCCGGCGCCCAGCAGCACGGCGATGAAGACCGAGATCGCCAGCTGCAGGTACTGGCTGCGGTTCAGCGAAAACACCAGGGCCAGCAGCATGTAGACCGTTAGCGCGTAGGCCTTGGGTCCGGATACGTTGAGCGTGCGCCGGAAGTACAGCAGCGACACCACGCCGAACGGAATCGCCCACACGCCCAGCCGCACGTTGCGCAGCGGATTCGCCACGCTGAAGCCCTGCAACTGCTCGACCAGCATCAGCGTGGCCACGGCCAGGCAGGCCGCGACGATGTACTTCTGCAGCACCGCATAGGCGGCCGGACTGTCGATGTCCTTGTAGCAAAGAAAGGGCGTGCACAGAAAATAGAACACGATGCGCAGGTCCCGCGCCACGTCGCCGGTCTCGATGCCCGGATGGTGCAGCGACACCAGGATCAGGTAGATCACCGACACGCTCTGGATGCCCAGCAGCATGCCCAGCATGCCGCGGGGCAACGCATAGGCCGCCGGATCCGCCAGCCGCAACATCTTGACCACCAGCATGGCGACGAACAGGAAATCGAAGGGCGACAGCTTGAAGCTGCCCACGCCCAGGACGAAGTGGTCATCGTTCAGGGCCAGCGCCGTGAAGGCGAACATGCCCAGCAGATGCAAGGTGGAAAGGCGGCGGTGCGTGGTCATTGCGGCTCTTCTCGGTATGGACAGGCGCTAGTGCGAGGCCCAGTCGTCGCGTCCGAATATCTTGGTGGTCAGCTTTTCGAACAGATAGGACAGGTCCCCCTGCCGCGCATGCGCGGCCACCTTGGAGGCGCGGCAGGACAGTTCGAACAGCTTGCCCAGGCCCGGCTCCGTGCGGCGGATGCGCGTGACGATCTGCTCGCGTTCTTCGAGCAGCACGTCCTGCATCAGCGCCGTCTTGGTTTCGTCATGGGTGGTGTACACGCCCATGGCGTCCGGCACGATCAGGTTCTTGCCTTCGCGCAGCAGCCGGCTCCAGAGCTCCAGGTCCATGCAGTAGCGCATGCTTTCCTGCAGCAGCCCGTACTTCTGCAGCAGGTCGCGGCGGAAGATCGCCGACTGGTTGGGGATCGAGGCCTTGACCACTGTCAGCGTGCCGCGGTTGACCGGCGTGTAGTGGATCTTGCGGAAGATCCTGTTGTCGGCATCCGCCACGAACAGGTTGCCGCTGACGATGGGCGCGCGTCCCTTGGCGGCGGCGGCGCCCAGCTTGCGCAATGCGCCCGGGAAGTAGAGGTCGTCGGAGTTCTGCCAGCCCACGTAGTCGCCCGTGGCGCGTTCGAAGCCCTTGTTGATGGCATGCGACTGGCCGCGGTCCGGGGTGCTTTCCCAGTACGTCAGGTAGCGCTCGTACTTGCGGATGATGTCCACGCTGCCATCGGTGGAGCCGCCGTCGATGATGATGTACTCCAGCCGCGGATAGCCCTGGTTCAGCACGGACAGGATGGTGCGTTCCAGGAATCGGGCCTGGTTGAACGAGGGGGTCACGATGGTCACTTTCGGCAACAGGCTGCCGGCGATCGGCGCCGGCGGCCGCAACTCGCGGACGAAGTCGATGAGCTGACGTGAATACTCGTTATGACGCTTGCGCATGTAGGACCTCAGCATATGAGTTAACGGGTGGCCGCAGGCAAGGCGCCCGGAAATTCTGGCCGGGATTGACGGATGGCGAGGGCCACGCCGGCCAGCGTGATCGCCGCGTAGGCCATGCGGCCCCATGCCGCGGCGTGTTCGCCCGCCGCGTGTACCAGTCCCGCCATGACGCACAGCATCGCCAGGCCGCCCAGGCCGTTCAGGATGGCGACCGCGCGCGAATTGCCCAGGCCGAGCAGGGAGAAGTGCGCCGCGGCGTTCAGGGACAGCAGCCCAGAGGCCACGATCAGCAACTGGAAGGTGCCCAGATGGCCGCTGGCGACGTTGTCACCCAGCAGCAGGTTCAGCAGCGGATGGCTGACCGCCAGCACCGCCAGCGTGGCGCTGGCCGACAGCGCCAGGTTCCACAGCATCATGCGGCGGATCTCGCGTTCGACGGCGCCGGCGTAGGGCGGCGAAACCGACAGGCGCGTAACGCGCGGCATGGCCTTCTGGAAGATGGCGACCGATGCGGTATGGATGATCTGGCCGACCTGCACGCCGACCGTGTAGATGGCCAGCGCCGCCGGGCCCATGAGGCTGCCGACCAGCACGCGGTCCACCGAGCCGAAGGCCAGCGCGCTCAGGCTGTTCAGCCAGGACCAGCGCGAAAACCTGAAGGCGTCCATCATGGCGGCGCGGTCGCGCACCGGGCGCACCAGGATGCGGCCGTAGGTGCGCGCAAACACGCGCATCTTCACGCTGCCCGCTATCAGCAGTCCCAGCGCCTGCGCCAGGCCGGTCCAGGTGGGGGAGGCCGTCAACCAGGCCGCGGCGCAGGCCAGCGCCATCGTGCCGGTACGGCTGAAGACTTCGCACAGCGCCGTGGCGCGGAAGTCCTCGCGCCCCTTCAGGCAGCCGGAGAACAGCTGGTCATATTGTTGCGTCAGGTAGATGGCCAGCGCGGGCATGGCCAGCATCGTCACCGCTACGCCGCCGAAGGTGGCCGCCGGCCAGCCCAGGCCCACCACGCCCCACAGCAGCACCGCGGCCAGGGTCACGACCGCCAGCGCGCAGCCGATCAGCGACATGCTCACGCCGGCCGCGCGATAGGCGCCGCCGGGCTCGTGCATGCGTTCGGAAACCAGCTTGGTCGCGGTCACCGCCGCGCCCAGGTTGGCGGCATTGCCGAAGCCGGCCAGGGCGATGATCATCGAATATTGGCCGAAGCCCACGGTCCCCAGCTGCCGGAACAGGATGGGCAGGGACACCAGCGCCGCGACGGGCCCGATGCCATACTCCACCAGCCCCCAGAAGGAGGCATTGCCGGCGATGTTTTTCCTGAGGAATCCGAGCATGGCTGGGGCCTGTGGGCATATGGGTTCTGGCGAGGCCGTCAGGCCACGGGCAGCGCATGCTGGGTGCGTTCACGCAGGAAATGGCCGTAGGCCAGCGTGATGCCATGCGTCAGCGAGATCTCCGGTTTCCAGCCCAGCGCCTGCATGCGGGCCGAGTCCATCAGCTTGCGCGGCGTGCCGTCGGGCTTGCTGCTGTCGTAGTCGATGTTGCCTTCGTAGCCGACGACGCGGGCCACCAGCCTGGCCAGGTCGGCGATCGAGATATCCTGCCCCGCGCCGATGTTGTAGATGCCTTCCGCCTGCGGATGCTCCATCAGCATGACGCAGGCCTGGGCCAGATCGTCCACGTACAGGAATTCCCGCAGCGGCGCGCCAGTGCCCCAGATCGTCACGCTTTCCTGTCCGGCTTCGCGGCCTTCATGGAATTTTCGGATCAGCGCCGGCAGCACGTGGCTGCTGTGCAGGTCGTAGTTGTCGTGCTGGCCATAGAGATTGGTCGGCATGGCGCAGATGAAGCGCGCGCCGAACTCGCGCTGATAGGCCTCGCACAGCTTCAGGCCCGCGATCTTGGCGATGGCGTAGGGCTCGTTGGTGGCTTCCAGCGGGCCGGTCAGCAAGGCGTCTTCGCGGATGGGCTGGGGCGCCTCGCGCGGGTAGATGCAGGACGAACCCAGGAACAGCAGCTTGCGCACCCCGGCCGCATACGCGGCGCGGATCACGTTGCACTGGATCATCAGGTTCTTGTAAAGGAACTCCACCGGATGAGTCTGGTTGGCCAGGATGCCGCCTACCTTGGCGGCGGCCAGGTACACCACGTCGACCGGCGTGGTCGAGAAGAAGCGGTTGACCTGATTCTGGTTTTCCAGGTCCAGCTCGTCCCGGCCGCGGGTGAGCACATTGCGATAGCCGCGGCGCTGCAGTTCGCGGGTGATCGCGGCGCCCACCATGCCGCGATGGCCGGCGACGAAGACGCGTTGCTCCAGGTTCGTCATGTCGTGCTACTCCTTGTAGGCGTAGATTTCGTAGCCGTTCTGCTCGACCAGCGCGTCGCGCCGCGCATCGCGCAGATCGCTCTCGACCATTTCCTTTACCAGTTGCGCAAACGAAGTGCGGGGCGACCATCCCAGCTTCTCGCGCGCCTTGGTCGGATCGCCCAGCAGGGTTTCCACCTCCGTCGGGCGGAAGTAGCGCGGATCCACCCGGACGATGACCTGGCCCGGCTTGATGTCGTGGACCGGCGAGAACAGCACGGTGGCGGTCTCCTCCAGGCCTTCGCCTTCCCAGGCCAGCAGGATGCCCAGCTCGCGCGCGGCGGTATTGATGAACTCGCGCACGCTGTATTGCATGCCGGTGGCGATGACGTAGTCCTCGGGCGTGTCCTGCTGCAGCATCAGCCACTGCATTTCCACGTAGTCGCGGGCATGGCCCCAGTCGCGCAAGGCGGACAGGTTGCCCAGGTACAGGCATTCCTGCAGGCCCAGCACAATGCGCGCCAGCCCGCGCGTGATCTTGCGCGTGACGAAGGTTTCGCCGCGCTTGGGCGATTCGTGGTTGAACAGGATGCCGTTGCAGGCATACATGCCATAGGCTTCGCGGTAGTTGACGCTGATCCAGTAGGCGTACAGCTTGGCCGCCGCGTACGGGCTGCGCGGGTAGAACGGCGTGGTTTCCTTCTGCGGCGTTTCCTGCACCAGGCCATACAGCTCGGAGGTGGAGGCCTGGTAGAAGCGGGCCTTGTTCTCCAGCTTCAGGATGCGGATGGCTTCCAAGAGGCGCAGCGTGCCCAGGCCGTCGGCGTTGGCCGTGTACTCGGGCTCCTCGAATGAGACGCCGACATGGCTCTGGGCGGCCAGGTTGTAGATCTCGTCGGGCTGCACCGACTGCACGATGCGGATCAGGCTGCAAGAGTCGGTCATGTCGCCGTGATGCAGCACGAAATTGCGGGGCTGGTCATGCGGATCCTGGTACAGATGGTCGATCCGCGCGGTATTGAACAGCGAAGCGCGCCGCTTGATGCCGTGGACCTCATAGCCCTTGGCCAGCAGAAACTCCGCCAGATAGGCCCCGTCTTGGCCAGTAACGCCGGTAATCAGTGCCCGTTTTGGCATGGTTGTATCCTTAAGACTTAGTAACTGCACGAAAGGAGCCGAAGGCTGCGGTACCAATGTGCAATGAGATTACTGTTGCACCAGCCGCGGAGATATCGGCCAAAAGGTCTAATAATTCAGCCTGTCGATAGGGAAAAAGGGACTGGATTGCTTCATCCAGCGCACCCAGCATTGCAATCGTCACCAGGGCCGTCAGCGCCGGACGCCGGTTGACCGAGAAATAGATCAACGTGGTCAGGAAGGCGTAAGCCGCAAGATGCAGACGCTTGTCGCCAAAGGCGTCCGACATCTCGGCGGCCAGGCCCGGCAGGTTGCCTATCGTCACCAGCACGGCGAAGAACAGCGCGGCCAAGGGCAGGCACATTCGCGCCATGCCGGGCCGCAGGAAGGGGGCGGCGTCCTGGTCGCGACTAGACTCGGCCATACATGTCCTGGAATCTGACGATGTCGTCTTCACCCAGGTAAGCGCCCGATTGCACCTCGATGATCTCCAGTGGAATCTTTCCGGGGTTCTCCAGGCTGTGGATTTCGCCCAGCGGGATGTAGGTGGACTGGTTCTCGGTCAGCAGGTACTGCTTGTCGCCGTTGTAGATGCGCGCCGTGCCCGAAACCACGATCCAGTGTTCCGCGCGGTGATGGTGCATCTGCGAGGACAGGCGCGCCCCGGGCTTCACCGTGATGCGCTTGACCTGGTAGCGCGGACCCTGGCCCACCGAGTCGTAGGATCCCCAGGGCCGCTGCACCTCGCGGTGATGGTTCAGCTCCGAGCGGTGCTGGGTCTTGAAGATCTCGACCAGCCGCTTGACGTCCTGCGAGCGCGATTTATGCGCCACGAGAACGGCGTCGGCGGTCTCGATCACGACGATGTCGTCCAGGCCCACCGAGGCCACCAGCCGGCTGGTGGAGTGGATCAGGCAGTTGCGCGAATCTTCCAGCATGACGTCGCCGGTGGTGGAGTTGCCCTCCACCGTCTTTTGGGCGATGCCCCACACCGCGTCCCAGGCGCCGACGTCGCTCCACGAGGCGGCCAGCGGGATGACCACGGCGCTGTCGGTGCGCTCCATGATGGCGTAGTCCATGGAATCGCTGGGGCAGGCTTCGAAAGAGGGGCCGTCCAGGTGGAACAGCGAATTCTCGCCATGGCCGATGGCCACCGCCGCCTGCACCTGTTCCAGCATCTTGGGCGCCAGGCGCGCCATTTCCGACAGGAACACCGAGGCCTGGAAGGCGAACATGCCGCTGTTCCAGTAATAGCCGCCATCGTCGATGAAGCGCTGCGCGACTTCGGGCGAGGGCTTTTCGACGAAGCGGCGCACCCGGCGCGCCGGCGCCATGACGCCGGGCTCGTCCGCCTGGATGTAGCCGTAGCCGCTGAGCGGCGCGGTGGGCGTGATGCCGAAAGTCACCAGCGCGCCCTGCAGGGCGGCCTGGTAGGCCTCGGCGAAGGCGGCCTGCAGCACCTCGCCGTCTTCCAGCACGTGGTCCGACGGCATGATCAGCATGACCGGATCCTCGCCGTCGCGCATGGCGCGCAGGGTCGCCGCGGCGATCGCCGGCGCCGTATTGCGCGCGAACGGCTCCAGGATGACCTCCACGTCCTTGACGCCCAGCTCCAGCGCCTGCTCGGCCGCGATATAGCGGTGCGCGTCGTTGCACACCAGGGTGGGCCTGGCCTCGGCGCCCGCCGAACCCAGGCGCAGCAGGGTGTTCTGCAGCAGGCTGCGGTCATCGGTCAAACGGATGAACTGCTTCGGCAGCAGTTCGCGCGACAGCGGCCACAGGCGCGAGCCGGAACCGCCGCAAAGAATGACTGCCCGGTACGGGGGAGGGGGATTGGTCATGGCGCTCACTCCTTGAAGTAGGCCTGGGTGTAGGGGTGCACGCCGGGATCGGCGGCGAGGGCCCGGGCGGGCAGCCAGCGGTAGCTGCGGTGCTGGGCCTGGGGCAGGCTGGAAATGTCCAAAGAAAGCTCGGCCTCGTAGGCGAGGACGACGTAATGGGTGGAGCGTCCGGCTTCACCCGCAAAATTGGTGCCATAGAAGTGTTCGTACACGCCGCGCGGGGTCCAGGCCAGCTCGCTGACCGGGATGCCCAATTCGTCGCGGGCGATGCGGCGCAGCGCAGCGTGCAGGGTTTCGTTCTTCCTGATGCGCCCGCCCGGCACGAACCAGGCGCCCTGGGCGGGGGGATTGGCCCGCAGGCCGGTCAGGTAGCGGCCTGCGGCGTCGCGCAGCAGCAGGTCGATTGAAACCAGCGGCAACATCTCGACCGCCCGGCGGAACTCCGCCTGCGCCAGCACGCCGTCGCGGACCGCGGCTTTGCGTTGTTCGGGCCATCCCAACGGTTTAGTAGACATTGCGGCCCGTCCATCCCGACACCGCCGTGCGGGCGATGATCTGCAGGTCCATCCTGAACGTCCAGTGCTGGATGTAATAGATGTCGTACTCGACCCGGTCGCTCATCTTGCGCAGCGTGTCCGTTTGCCCGCGCAGGCCGTTGACCTGGGCCCAGCCGGTGATGCCGGGCTTGACGCGGTGGCGCATCATGTAGCGCTGCACCAGGTCCTTGTACATTTCGTTGTGCTCCAGCGCGTGGGGGCGTGGCCCCACCACCGACATGTCGCCCATCAGCACATTCAGGAACTGGGGCAGCTCATCCAGGCTGGTGCGCCGCAGGAAGCCGCCGATGCGCGTGATGCGGGCATCGTTGCGGGTGGCCTGGGTGACCACGCCGTGTTCCTGATGCACTGTCATGGTGCGGAACTTGTAGACGTGGAACACCTTGCCGTCCACGCCGAGCCGCGGCTGAGTGAAGAACACCGGGCCGCGCGAGGTCGCCTTCACCAGGAACGCCACCGTCAGCATCACGGGCGACAGCCCGATCAGCGCGCAGAAGGCGAAGCTGCGGTCGAAGATCTCCTTGGCCCAGCCACGCACGCCGGCGGCGGGCAGGCTGTTGAGCTGTATGGCCGGCAGGCCCAGGAATTCGCCGATGCGGTGCCCCAGCAGCTGGATGGACATGACATCGGGAATCCAGCGGATGTCCACCAGGTCGTTGCGCAAGTGATAGAGGACTTCGCGCAGTTCCTGGCCCGCTTCCATCGGCAGCACGATCCAGATCTCGCGGACGTTGTGCTCATGCACGAAGCCATGCAGTTCGTCCAGGTCATGCAGGCGGCGGACTTGCGGCGGCAGGTTCTCGTGGGGTTCGGCGTAGATGCCCGCCACTTCGTAGCCTGCGCCGCGGTATTGCTCGACGCGGCGCCACAGGTCATGGCCCAGCGCGCCGAAGCCCACCAGCAGCACGCGCTTGCGATCCAGCCCGCGGTCGCGCGCCGCGCCCAGCACCGCGTAGACCGCAATGCGTAAGCCGGCCAGCGTCAGCGCCGACATGCCGAACCACGTAGCCGCCCATATGCGCGATATCGCCGCGGTCTGGTGCATGAGAAAACTGATGCAGATGCCCAGCGCGAACACCAGCGCCCAGGCCGCCAGGCTACGCACGACCAGGTCGGTCAGCAGGCGGCCGCGCCAGGATACATACAGGCGGAAGGCCGGGAAGATGGCGACGACGCCCAGGCCGCACAGATACACAAGGAACAGATGGATCTGCGGAGGATCCGCCAAGGCATCGTCCGAGAATTTCAAGCCGGTGGCAGTCAGGCCGCAGGTGATGACGATCGCGGCATCGAGCAAGCGGTAGAGATAGCTTGCTCCGCTGAATCTAGACGACGTGTCCGTTTGGGACGGGTCCATCGCGCACTCCTGTTCGTGGGGAGCCGCCGTGCGGAAGGCAAAGACAGTGCACCGCCGCAAAGCTTGTGGCTACCGACAAAATCTTATTGAGTGCGCAACGCACCCGAAACCTCCAAACGATGTAGGAGAAGGCTTAGGACATCCGTCGAATGTGCGGGCCTAGGAAAAGAGAGTGGAATGTCGCAACCCGTTACGCATCGGGCTCACTCCAAGCAACGAAGTCATTCACAAGTGGATTTGCCATGACGACATTTTTCGGAACGTTGAGCCGAGGCATAGCAGCTATCGCGCTCGTGTCCTCGCTGGGCGCTTGCGCCTTGTCTCCCGGTATGACCTTTGACGCCAATCAGCTTGCGGATCCGCTGGATCCGAACTCCAAGGCAGTAATCAAGGAAATCACGCCGTCGCTGGTGCTGGAAGACCAGCGCGCGCGCCAGGCATTGCTCGACAACGAAGGCGTCGACAAGCTCTACGGCAAGTCCGGGCCGTACCTGATCGGGCCGGGAGACATCCTCTCGGTCGTAGTGTGGGATCACCCCGAACTCGTCCTTCCGACGCAAACCTACGCCATCGGGACTGGGGTAACCGAACTAGCTATTGGAGACACCGCCTCGGGCATTCCGGGCTATACGGTCTCATCCACTGGACATATCCAATTTCCCTATGCGGGATTGCTGAAAGTGGCTGGGTTGACGGAACTTCAGGCGCGCAATCTCATAGTGAATAGTTCAAGCAAGTACATCCAGGATCCGCAGATCACCGTACGCGTTCTGGGATATCGCAGCAAGCGTGTTTACGTGGACGGCGAGGTCAGGACGCCGGGCGCGATCGCCATCAACGATATCCCGATGACCCTGTTGGAAGCAGTCAACAGGGCCGGAGGCATTCTGCCGACGGGAGATCGCAGCGCGGTCTACGTGATCCGCGACGGACGCCGTACTCGCGTGAACGTGCCTGCGCTGATCGAGCGTGGCCAGGACCTGAACCAGGTGCTGCTGAAGTCGGGCGACATCGTCAGGGTCACGCCGCGCGACGACAGCAAGGTGTTCGTGATGGGCGAGGTCACCTTGCCCACCGCGGCAGTGATGCGTGACGGACGCATGTCGTTGACCGAGGCGCTGGGCTTGGCCGGAGGACCGAACCAGCTGACCTCGAATCCGTCGCAAATATTCGTTGTGCGCAGCACTGAGCAAGCGACGCCGCTGGTGTTTCACCTGAACGCCGGCTCGCCGCAGACTCTTGCGGTGGCGGAGAAGTTCGAGTTGCAACCCAAAGATGTTGTGTTCGTGGACTCGGCCGGCCTGGTGCGGTGGAACCGCTTCATCAGCAACCTGTTCCCGAGCGCCCAGACCGTACAGACCGTGAAAGCCATAGATTAGTCCGCCTTAAACCACGCCTGGGGACGCCGCGACCGCGGCGGCGTCTTCTCTTGGAGAGCTGCATGTCGTTGCCCATCGAATCGTTCGAGCCGTCCGTGCCGGCTCGCCAGCAGGAAACTCCGTTGTCGTCCCACGTGGACGCCATCTTCTCCAACCGGTGGATGATCATCGCGATCACTCTGCTTGCATTACTGGGAGCGCTCACCTATGTGATGATCACGCCCAAGGTGTACTCGGCCGACATCATTGTGCAGGTGGAGGAGGAAATGCCCCAGGGACAGAGCCGCAGCCTGCTCGGGGATGTTTCGTCCATGTTCGATACCAAGGCGGAGACCTCGGGCGAAATGGAAGTGCTGCGTTCGCGCATGGTGGTCGGGCCCGCGGTCGACAAGTTCCTGCTGTACATCCAGGCCAAGCCGCGCTACTTCCCGGTGGTCGGCGAATGGCTGGCGCAGCGCTACGAAAGCCTGCCGTATCCCTCGAGCTTTCCGCGCGGCGGCTATGCCTGGGGCGGCGAAGCCATCGCGATTTCGCAGCTGGACGTGCCCAATGAATGGTTGGGCAAACCCTTTCGCGTGACCACGCTGGGTGAAGGACGCTACACCCTGAGCGACAAGTTCACGGGCGCCACGTTCAACGGCACGGTGGGCAAGCCCGAGCACTTCAGGCTGCCCGGCGGCGGCGCCATGGACGTGCATATCGACGCATTGACGGGACGCCCCGGCACCGAGTTCACCGTGTCGCGCAGTTCGCGCCTGGCGGCCATCGAGGACGTGCAAGCGCGCCTGGGAATTTTCGAGCGCGGCCGCACCTCGGGCGTGATCGGCGTGACGCTGGAAGGCAATGATCCTGCGCTGACCACCGCCGTGCTCAACCAGATCGGCCAGGAGTACGTGCAGCAGAACGTGAACCGCAAGTCGGCGCAGGCCGAGAAGTCGCTGGTGTTCCTCGAACAGCAGCTGCCGGTGCTCAAGGGCGAGCTGGACGCCGCCGAGACCAAGTACAACTCCTTGCGCAACAAGCGCGGCACCATCGACCTGAGCGAAGAGGCCAAGCTGATCCTCGCGCAGTCGGTGGACGCGCAGACCAAGGTGATGGAACTGCGTTCCAAGCGCCAGGAAATGATCACTCGCTTCGCTCCCACTCATCCCAGCATCGTGGCGCTGGACCGCCAGATCGCCGGCCTGACCGGGGACGTGAACCGCATCGGCAACAACATCCGCCAACTGCCCGACCTGGAACAGGACGTGGTGCGCCTGGTGCGCGACGTGCGCGTCAACACCGAGCTTTACACGGCGCTGCTCAACAACGCCCAGCAGCTGCGCCTGATCCGCGCCGGCAAGGTGGGCAATGTGCGCATCCTGGACTCGGCGGTGCAGCCCGACAAACCCGTGCGTCCCAAGGCCGCCATCATCATCGGCGTGGCGACCATCTTCGGCCTGATCTTCGGCATGCTGTGCGCCTTCGTGCGCAACGCGCTGTTCGGCGGCCTGTCCGAACCCGACGACGTGGAGCGCCATACCGGCCTGCCGGTGCTGGCAGCCATTCCCTACAGCGACATTCAGGACAAGCTGTGGCGGCGCAGCCGGCGCAAGAATGCCAGCGTGCCCGCGCTGCTGGCCCAGAGCCAGGGCAATGCGCCGCCCATCGAAAGCCTGAGGTCGTTCCGCAACGTGCTGCAGGCGTCGCTGCGCCAGTCGGCCAACAACATGGTCATGTTCACCGGGCCGGTGGCGGGCGTGGGCAAGTCCTTCCTGTCGGCCAACTTCGCCTTCATCCAGGGCGGCGTGGGCAAGCGCGTGCTGCTGATCGACGCGGACTTCCGCAAGGGTCAGCTCAACCGCTATTTCGGCGTGCCCAAGGAAGATGGCCTGTTCGAGGTCCTGTCGGGCACGATACCGCTGACCCAGGTGCGCAAGCACAGCGTGTCCGAGGGCGTGGACTTCATCGCCACCGGCGCGGTCACCTTCGACCCCTCCGAGCTGCTGGCCTCGCCGGTGTTCGGCGAAACCCTGCGCGAACTGGCCTCGCAGTACGACATGGTGATCCTGGACACGGCGCCCGTGCTGTCGTCTCCGGACGCGGCCGTGGTCGGCACGCATGCGGCCGCGGTGATGGTGGTGGTGCGTTCGGGCATGAACACAGTGGGCGAAATCCGCGAGACCGCCAAGCGCCTGATCCAGGCGGGCGCGCCGGTGGACGGCGTGCTCTTCAACGGTCTCAAGCTCCTGCCGGAACGCTTCGGCTTCCGGTCCAAGTACGGTAGTTATCGCTACTCCCGTGCGGCGTATTACGGCGATTTCAAACAGAACGGCCCTAAATAACGCCACCCGGAGAAACTGGCATGCACGGAACTTTTGGCTGGGATACCCCGCAAATTCTGGATGCGGTTTTCAAGGCTTATGACATACGCGGCACGGTGCCGGAAGAGATCGACGCGAGGTTCGCGCACAGCCTGGGAATGGCGGCGGGAACCCAGGCCCGCGAACAGGGAGCGCGGTCCATTGTGGTGGGGCGGGATGGCAGGCTGAGCAGCGTCGAGCTGGCGGCCGCCTTGCAGGCAGGCTTGCGTTCGGCGGGCATGCACGTGATCGACATCGGCATGGCGACCACGCCGATGGTGTACTTCGCGACCCGCTTGATGGACACGGGCGCGGGCATCGCGGTCACGGGCAGCCACAATCCGCCGGCGCACAACGGCTTCAAGATCGTGCTGGACGGCGCCTCGCTGTACGGCGAGGGCATCACCGCGCTGCGCGACGCGATGCGCCTGCCCATCGAATCGGCGAGCGCGTCGGGCGGACGCACGCAGATGCAGATCATGCCGTGCTACACGGCGCGCCTGATGGGCGACATCCGCATGGCGCGTCCGATGAAGATCGCCATTGATTGCGGCAATGGCGTGGCCGGCGCCGCGGCGCCGGCGCTGTTCCGCGCCCTGGGCTGCGAAGTGGTCGAGCTGTTCTGCGAGGTCGACGGCTCTTTCCCGGGTCATCACCCGGACCCGGCCGATCCGCAGAACCTGCAGGACCTGATCTATTGCCTGCGCTATTCCGACTGCGAGGTCGGCCTGGCGTTCGACGGCGACGGCGACCGGCTCGGCGTGGTGACCAAGACGGGGCAGATCATCTGGCCCGATCGCCAGCTGATCCTGTTCGCGCGCGACGTGCTGTCGCGCAACCCGGGCGCCGAGATCATCTACGACGTCAAGTGCAGCCGCCACGTGGCGCGCGCCATCACCGAGGCCGGCGGCAAGGCCACCATGTGGAAGACGGGCCATTCGCTGATCAAGGCCAAGATGCGCGAGACCGGCGCGCTGCTGGCTGGCGAGATGAGCGGCCACATCTTTTTCAAGGAGCGCTGGTACGGCTTTGACGACGGCATCTACGCGGCCGCCCGGCTGCTGGAGATCCTGTCCGGGGCACCGGATCCGTCGGCGCTGCTGGAAAGCCTGCCGCAGTCTTGCGCCACGCCCGAAATCAAGCTGGAAACCGCCGAAGGCGAGCAGTTCGATCTGGTGGCGGCGCTGCGCGCGCAGGGGCAGTTTCCCGGCGCGCAGTCCATCAACGATCTGGACGGCATCCGGGTGGACTACGCCGACGGCTTCGGCCTGGCGCGTCCGTCCAACACCACGCCGACGGTGGTATTGCGTTTTGAAGGGGACACCGTGGCCGCACTGGCCCGTATCGAGGAGGATTTCCGCAACGCGTTCCGGCGCATTGCCCCTCATGTTCGTTTACCGTTTTAAGGAGCATCACGCGATGGGAAAGGCCAAGTATGCGGTTGAGGCGCTAAGGGCGAATTCCGGCCTGGCGGACAGCCCTGAGTGGCAGGCGTTCGCGCAAGCCGCGCGCGGCGCGGAACTGGACGGCGCGGCGCTGAAGGTCATCGAGGCGGCGGGTCTGTGCGTGGACCTGAGCATGCAACGGCAGTCGCCCGCGCTGGAGGCGGCGGCCATGGCGCTGCTGCAGGCGCGAGGGGTGGCGGACGCGCGCCAGGCACTGTTTGCGGGCGAGCCGGTCAACTGGACCGAAGGCAAGCCGGCATGGCATACGGCGCTGCGCGCCGGGCGCACGCGGGAACAGCCCGATGGTCAGGACGCGGACTCCGTCTGCGAACATTCGCGCATGACGGACTTCGTGCGCCGCGTGGATCAGACGGCGGATTTCAACACGGTGCTGCATATCGGCATCGGCGGCAGCGACTGGGGGCCGCGCCTGGCGGTCCAGGCATTCGGCGGCGCGCAGCAGCGCCGGCAGATCCGCTTCGTGTCCAACATCGATGGACACGCGTTCCATGACGCGGTGGCCGGGCTGGATCCGCGCCGCTGTCTGGTGGTGGTGTCGTCCAAGTCCTTCACCACCGCCGAGACGCTGCACAACGCGCGCGCCGCCATCGCCTGGCTCAAGCAGGGCGGCGTGGCCGATGTGTCTGAGCATCTGGCCGCGGTCACGGCCAACGTGTCGGCGGCGCGCGCGCTGGGCGTGCCGTCCAGCCAGGTCTTCAAGATGTGCGACTGGGTGGGCGGGCGCTATTCGGTATGGTCGGTGGCGGGCCTGTCGATCGCGCTGACGGTGGGCGCGGATGTGCTGATCGGCATGCGGGCGGGCGCCGAAGCGATGGACCAGCATTTCCAGCAGGCGCCTGTCGCCTCGAATGCGCCCATCCAGCTGGCGCTGGCGGGCCTGGTCAACTGCAGCGTGCTGGGCCACAACTCGCTGAACATCGCGGCCTACAGCGCACGGCTGCTGCACCTGGTCACCTATCTGCAGCAACTGGAGATGGAGTCGCTGGGCAAGCGGGTCGCGGGCGACGGCGCGGCGGTCGGGGTGCCGACCGCGCCCATCATCTGGGGCATGCCGGGCACCGACGGCCAGCACACTTTTTTCCAGTGGCTGCATCAGAGCGAAGATGGTGCGCCGGTCGACTTCATCGCCAGCCTGCAAGGCCATGCGGACAGCCCGGACGCGCACCGCATGCTGCTGGCCAACTGCCTGGCGCAGCGCCAGGCGCTGTTGCGCGGCAAGTGCCTGGAGCAGGCCCTGATGGACGTGGCGCACATCGACGACCAGGAGCGCGCGCTGAGCCTGGCGCAGCACATGGTGCATCCCGGCGGGCGGCCTTCCACCCTGATCGTGCTGCGCCAGCTGGATCCGCGCGGACTGGGCGCGCTGCTGGCGCTGTACGAGCACAAAGTGTTTGTGCAGAGCGTGGTCTGGGGCATCAACCCGTTTGACCAATGGGGCGTGGAACTGGGCAAGCGCCTGGCCACCGGCATCGAGCGCGAACTGGCGGTGCCGGTGTCGGCTGGCGTGGTGGACTGGGGCCACGACGCGTCCACCTCGTACTGGATCGACCGCTACCGCAGCCATGCGCAGGCGCCGCGGCCGCGCCATGCCTGGGTGCCCGGCGTCGCGGCGCATCTGTGAAGGAGGCCGGGCCATGCCGGACCTGCATGTATTGGTGACCGGCGGCGCCGGCTACATCGGCACGCACACGCTGGTGGCGATGCTGGCGGCCGGCCAGCGGCCGCTGGTGCTGGACGACTTCAGCAACGGCAGCCGCGAGGCGGTGCGCCGCGTCGAGCGCCTGTGCGGCGTGGAGATTCCGCTGGTGGAAGGGGATATCCGCAGCCCCGGCCTGGTCGAGGCGGTGCTGGCCGAGGCGGCCGCGCGCGGCACGCCGGTGCAGGCGGTGCTGCATCTGGCCGGCAGCAAGGCGGTGGGAGAGTCGGTCGCCGATCCGCTCAAGTACTACGACAACAACGTCGGCGGTTCGGTGACCTTGTTGCGCGCCATGCGCGAGGCGGGCGTGACGCGCATGGTGTTCAGCTCGTCGGCCACCGTCTACGGCGAGCCTCGCTATCTGCCGCTGACCGAGGAGCATCCGCTGGCGCCGGCCAATCCCTACGGTCGCACCAAGCTGATGGTGGAGGACGTGCTGCGCGATGTCTGCGCGGCGGATCCCGCCTTCAGCGCGGTGACGCTGCGCTACTTCAACCCCATCGGCGCGCACGCCAGCGGGCAGATCGGCGAAAGCCCGCGCGACCTCCCGAACAACCTGTTCCCGTACATTACCCAGGTTGCGGTGGGGCGCCAGCCTTTCCTGCGGGTGTTCGGCGACGACTACGAGACGGCTGACGGCACCGGCGTGCGCGACTACCTGCACGTGATGGATCTGGCGCAAGGGCATGTGCAGGCGCTCGGGTATTCGGAGAACCATCCCGGATTCGTTGCGGTCAACCTGGGCACCGGGCAGGGCACCAGCGTGCTCGAACTGGTGCATGCGTTCGAACGGGTCAACGGCTGCCGGATTCCCCTGCACGCGCAGGCCAGGCGGCCCGGCGATGTCGAGCGCATGTGGACCGATCCCGGCCTGGCGGCCTCGCTGTTCGGCTGGCACAGCAGGCATGACGTGGATGCCATGTGCGCGGATGGCTGGCGCTGGCAGCAGGCCAATCCGCAGGGCTATGAACAGGACGCGGAGACATAACCCCTGCGCCGTGTCGGACGGATTCCGCGAAATCGGCGCGAGCGGTTACAGTTGACGGAAATATTGCGAAGCAGCATTGCTGCGGCGGCCAGGCCGCCGCGGCCATGCACCGTCAACGAGGCGCACCCATGTTTGAATTCAATCCCTCCACCGGCTTCCAGCGGGAGCCGCAGCCATGAGCGGGCCGTCCTACAGCGCGCCGGCCCACTGGAACCTGGACAGCATCGTGTCCGGCCTGCGCGAGGCGCGCGTGGCCTGGCGCGGTCCCCGCGGCCGCCTGCGCGAAGACGCGGGCCTGCGCGAATTTCCCTCGCAGGAAAGCCTGCGCCAGATCGTCAAGGACCTCTGTGGCGCCTTGTTCCCGATGCGCCTGGGGCCGATCGACCTGCGCGAGGAGGTCGAGGACTTCTACGTCGGCCATACCATCGGCGCGGCGCTGGACGCGCTGCTGCACCAGGTCTGTCTTGAGCTGCAGTACGCGGGCCGCCCCGAACAGGCGGCGCCCGCGGACACGCGCCAGCGCGCCATCGAGATCGTGCGGCAGTTCGGCGCCGAACTGCCGCGCGTGCGCGCCGCGCTGGATCTGGACGTGACCGCCGCCTATCAAGGCGACCCGGCCGCGCACAACGTGGACGAGGTCCTGCTGTGCTATCCGGGCGTGGCGGCGATGATCCATCACCGCCTGGCCAATGTGCTGTACCGCCTGGGCGCGCCGATGCTGGCGCGCATCGTGGCGGAAATCGCGCATGCGGACACGGGCATCGACATCCACCCCGGCGCCACCATCGGCCGCAGCTTCTTCATCGACCACGGCACCGGCGTCGTGATCGGCGAGACCGCCATCATCGGCGACCGCGTGCGCCTCTACCAGATGGTCACGCTGGGCGCCAAGCGCTTCCCGCCGGGTGAAAACGGCGAACTCAAGAAGGGCCTGGCGCGCCACCCCTTGATCGAGGACGACGTGGTGATCTACGCTGGCGCGACGATTCTCGGCCGCGTCACCATCGGCAAGGGTTCGACCATCGGCGGCAACGTCTGGCTGACCCGCAGCGTGCCGCCGGGCAGCAACGTGACGCAGGCCAGCCTGGTCAGCGACATGCCCGATTGCGGCCTGGGCGGCTGAGCGGCGCTTGCGGTCTGTTTTGCGGCCGGCACTGAGGAGTCTGGATGGACACACGAGTCTCTGATCTGGCCGCGCTGCGCGGCTTTGTCGACCGCCACCCGCGGCTGTTCGTGCTGACGGGGGCGGGCGTCAGCACCGACTCCGGCATCCCCGACTATCGCGACACCGAAGGCGAATGGAAGCGCAAGCCGCCCATGACGCTGCAGACCTTCATGGGCGGCGAGCTGGCGCGGGCGCGCTACTGGGCGCGCAGCATGGTGGGCTGGCGCCGCTTTGGCCACGTGCAACCCAATACCTCGCATCGGGCGCTGGCGCGGCTGGAGTCGCGCGGCCGCGTCTCGGTGCTGGTGACGCAGAACGTCGATGGCCTGCACGAGGCCGCCGGCAGCCGCGACGTCGTCGACCTGCACGGCCGCCTGGACGAAGTGCGCTGCATGGCCTGCGACTGGCGCGGCGGCCGCCAGGCCTGGCAGGAGGCGTTGCAGGAGGGCAATCCGGACTGGGTGCAGCTGGATGCCGCGGATGCGCCGGACGGCGACGCCGACCTGGAAGGCCAGGACTTCACGCGTTTTCAGGTGCCGCCCTGTCCGCGCTGCAATGGCGTCGTCAAGCCGGACGTGGTGTTCTTTGGCGAAACCGTGCCGCGCGAGCGGGTGGACCGCGCCAACGCCGGCCTCATGAACGCCGATGCGGTGCTGGTGGTGGGCTCGTCGCTGATGGTGTATTCAGGCTATCGCTTCGTGTCGGCGGCCTCGCGCAACGGCATGCCGATAGCTGCCATCAACCTGGGGCGCACCCGCGCCGACAGTATGCTGACCCTGAAAGTGGAACTGCCTTGCGCCGAGGCGCTGGACGCGCTGTAACAGGCCCGAAGGCCGGCCGGTTTTTGACCGGTCTAAGCAAGTGCTTGCCCCGCAAAGGTTTTTTTCTGCTGTTACAGACCTTTCCATAGGGTTGTCCACAGGAACTGGGGATAACTCCTAGGGATAACCCCGAGTTTTTGACCTTTTCCCGGGGCCGTTTGTCAAGTCTCGGCGGTGTCCGCCATGTCCCCCATTAGCGCCTTGCGGGCCGCGTGCCAGCTGCCGGCGTCCGGCGCATACAGCAGGCCGCCGCTGCGGTGCGTGGGCTTGTAGGGGGAGCCGTCGAAGTGGGCCGCATAGCCGCCAGCTTCCCGGTGCAGCAGCCAGCCGGCCGCGTGGTCCCAGGCGGTCAGCTGGTTGTAGAGCGCGATGTGGCAGTGTCCGGCGGCCAGCATGCGGTATTCGTGCGCGGCGCAACGCAGCGAGGCGGTGCTGCCCAGGCGCGACAGATTGCCGTTGACGGTCGTGCGCAGCGGTTCGGGCAGGGCGCCAGTCGAGATCAGGCCGTCCATGTCCTCGGGCGGCGCGGGGCTGGCCACTGCAAGCTGGACCTGCTTGCCGTTTTCGTATTCCATCCAGGCGCCTTCGCCGCGCACGGCCAGCGCGCTGTCGCGGCTGACCGGGTCGTAGATGACGCCCGCGATCACGTCGCCGCGATGGCAGGCGGCGATCATCATGCCGAAGAGCGGCAGGCCGGCCACGTAGTTGCGGGTGCCGTCGATGGGGTCGATCAGGAACGCCAGGTCGGCGTCGACCAGCATGTTCAGCAGGGCGGGGTTGCGCGCCGAGGCTTCCTCGCCGATCAGCACGGCCCCCGGATGCAGCTTGGCCAGGCGCGCGCCGATCAGGCGCTCGGCGGCTTCGTCCGCGTCGGTCACGAGGTCGCGGACGGAGCTTTTGCCGCGCACCGCGCCTTCCGGCAGATTGCGAAAGCGCGGCATGACCTCAGTCTGCGCCGTTTCGGCCAGGATGGCGGCAAGCCGGCGGGTGTCCTCGCGGGTAAAGGTTCTGCTCATACGGACTCGTTTGTTCAGGGAACGCGCAAATCTACCATGCTGGGCGCGGGCCGGGAGGCAACATATCGGACTCCCGGAAGTCCATGCGCCAAATGAGCGCGGCCCCCGCCGGCAGATGCCGGCGGGGGCCGCGCTCAAGGTGCCGTCAGGCGCCCAGGTCCACGCAGAGGTACTTGATCTCCAGGTACTCTTCGATGCCGTACTTGGAGCCTTCACGGCCCAGGCCGGATTGCTTGACGCCGCCGAACGGGCCGACTTCATTGGAGATGATGCCGGTGTTGATGCCGACGATGCCGTACTCCAGCGCTTCGGACACGCGCCAGATGCGGGCGTAGTCGCGGGTGAAGAAGTAGGCGGCCAGGCCGAAGATGGTGTCGTTGGCCATGCCGATGACTTCCTGCTCCGTTTCAAAGCGGAACAGCGGGGCCACCGGGCCGAAGGTTTCCTCGGTCGCGAAGCGCATGGACTGGGTCACGTCGCGCACCACGGTCGGCTCGAAGAAGGTGCCGCCCAGCGCATGGGGCTTGCCGCCGGCGATCACCTTCGCGCCGTGCGCGGTGGCGTCGGCGATGTGCTCCTGCACCTTTTCCACGGCGCTGCCGTCGATCAGCGGGCCCTGGGTCACGCCGTCGGCGAAGCCGTCGCCGACCTTCATGGCCTCGACCTTGGCGACCAGGCGCTTGGCGATCTCTTCGTAGACGCCGGCCTGCACGTAGATGCGGTTGGCGCAGACGCAGGTCTGGCCCGCGTTGCGGTACTTGGAGGCCAGGATGCCGTCGATGGCGCGGTCCAGGTCGGCGTCGTCGAACACGATGAAGGGCGCGTTGCCGCCCAGTTCCAGCGACAGCTTCTTGATGGTGGGCGCGCATTGCTCCATCAGCGTGCGGCCGACTTCGGTGGAGCCGGTGAAGCTCAGCTTGCGCACCACGTCGCTTTCGCACAGGGCGGCGCCGATATCGCGCGAGCTGCCGGTGATGACGTGGAACACGCCCGCGGGCACGCCGGCTTCTTCGGCCAGCACGGCCAGCGCCAGCGCGGTCAGCGGGGTTTGCTGGGCGGGCTTGACCACCATGGTGCAGCCGGCGGCCAGCGCCGGGCCGACCTTGCGCGTGATCATCGCGGCCGGGAAGTTCCACGGCGTGATGG
>JALDYL010000234.1:0-6744 GCA_032153965.1 Achromobacter sp.
TGCACGCCGGTGCTGCGCGCGCGCGTGATCCACAGCTGGTCCAGCACCGCCATCCACTGCGTCGAATACACCAGCACCACATCGGGCCGGGAAGCCGCCAGCGCCTTGCCGGCCGCGCGCAGCGCCTGGTTCAGCCGCCCCCAGGGCGCCACGTCGCTGCGCAACTGCGGCAGCGGGCTGCCGGGAACGAGAAAAGCGGAAACGAGGGTCATGGCAGGTCTCCTGTGGCTAGGCCGCCGCGCCGGCGGGGGCTGCAAGGCGGGACAGCCCCGCCTCCTGCAGATTCCATTCCATCACCGCGTTGCCGGTGCCGATCACGGTGCCATAGCCGTGGAACTTGCCAGCCAATTGCGGATAACCCATGGCCGCGTGCATCCAGGTGAAGGCGCCCGATTTCACTTCGGCGAAGGCTTCGTCGATGAACTGGGGCAGCAGCTCGAACACCTCGCCCATCCTGCCCTTGCGCATCAGCTCGATCATGCGGATGTCCCACAGATAGCCGTCGTAGCGCGCCGGGTGTTCCTTGGACATGTCCTCGGGCACCTCGGGCTGTTCGTGGAAATGCCAGTGCGACAGCGTATTGCTGGCCAGCAGCACCGCCCGCCGCCCGCTCTTGCGTATCGCTTCGCGCGTGGCCCGGCCCAGCAGGTCCATTTCCTTCTGCCCTTCCTGGGTGTTGAGGTAGTACGGCGTGTTGTTCGCCGACAGCCCCACCACCGGGATGTCCCATTGCGGCCGCACCATGTGCAGGGTGGTGATGGTGCCGTAGTCCACCCTGAACTTGGGGTTGCGCATCATCTTGGTGACCAGGCCCAGCTTGCGGCCTTCCTCGCAGCAGGCCTCGGCCAGTTCCACATCCACGTCCATGCCGAAGTCGTAGCGGAACAGGTCGGGAAAGATCGGATCGACCGAGCGGCCCGCCAGGCGCGGCACGCCCAGGAAATGGTGGCCGACCTGGGTGATCCAGTGCGGCGAATGCACCAGCAGCACGTCGGGCTGCAGGCGCTCGATGCTCTCGCGCACGTGGTCGTAGGCCCATCGCAGGCTTTCCCAGCCGCCGCGCGAGCGCGGCTCGTTCTGCGGCGGGTTCTCGCCGTACACCAGGTGCGGCGGATGGGGAGCCAGGAATCCGGAAAGAATTTCGCCGTCCTTCATTGCTTACTCCTTTGCGAGAGCAGTGGGAAACGGGTTCGACCGATGCTGCACGGGCGCGCCATTTGTACGTATACGTACTGGATTCAAGTATCGATTCGCCGCAGTCCGCTGTCAACGGGCGGCGCGCCTTTGGAAGATAGGGAGTTTCCCGAGCAGGCGTTCCGATCCGCCCTCCCGGGAGTTGCCGGCTATTGCGCCTGGCCCTTGCGCAACAAGTACTTCTGCACGCCGTCCATCACCACCTCGTCGCGCTGGTTGCGCACCAGGCTGTGCATGACCAGCACGCCGGTCGTGCGTCCGGGCAGCAGTTCCGCCACCGTCAGCGACGAATAAAGCGTGTCACCCACGAACACGGGCTTCAGGAAACGGCTGCTCTGTTCCAGGAATCCCTTGAGCGAATCCTCCACCATGTGCGGGAACAGTCCCGCGCCCGCGGCCGTCTGGATGGCGACCTGGAAGCCGTGAGCCAGCATATGGGGCATGCCGTGGGCGCGGCAGTATTCCACGTCGTAGTGCACGGGATGATTGTCGCCGCTGGCGAGCTGGAACGCGGCGAACAGGGCGTCGGTCATGGTGCGGGACGGCAGTACGAAGACCTCGCCGACTTCGAAGTCCTCGAAGTAGCGCTGCGCGCAGAGTTGGTGCTTGATCATGCAGAATTCCTCTTGTATCGGTAGGCGTCAGTTCGCGGTCATGTGCGCGGCGCGGGCGACTTCGCCCCATTTCTTCAGTTCGCCCTGCAGGAAAGCGCTCAGCGCGGCGGGCGTCGTGTCCGGTTGCAGCACCAGCCCCATGTCGTAGGCGCGGCGCCGCAATTCCGGATCGGCAAGCGCGGCGCGCAACGTGGCGTTGAGCTTGTCGACGACCGGCGCCGGGGTGCCCGCCGGGGCAAAGACGGCGTTCCAGGTGTAGGCCTCGTAGCCCGGCACCGCTTGTGCAATGGGCGGGGTGGCGGGCGTCTGCGGCAGAGGCTGCGCCATCGACGTCGCCAGCAGCCTGACCGTGCCGGCCTGGACTTGCGCCAGCCCGGTGGGCGCGCTGTCGATCATGAACTCCAGGTGTCCGCCAATGACATCCGCCATCGCCGGCGCGCTGCCGCGGTACGGCACATGCATGGCGCGCACGCCGGCCAGATGGTTCAGCAGCTCGCCGGCCAGGTGCGGCGCGCTGCCTATGCCGGCCGAACCATAGTTGACCTTGCCCGGATTCGCCTTGAGATAGGCCATGAACTCTGGCAAGGTCTTGGCCGGCAGGTTCTTGTTGACCACCAGCACCAGCGGCGCCTTGGCCGCCAGGCCAACCGGCGCGAAGTCCTCCACCGTGCGGTACGGCAGGCTGGCATGGATGCTGGGATTGACCGCGTGCGCCACGGTGGTCAGCAGCAAGGTATAACCGTCGGCCGTGGCTCGGGCCACGGTTTCCGTGCCGACCAGGGTGCCGGCGCCGGTCCGGTTCTCGACCACCAGCGCCGCGCCCAGCTTGCGGCTCCAGGTCTCCGCCAAGGCCCGCGCGAAGGTGTCGGTGGGTCCGCCCGCCGCATACGGCACCACCAGACGCAGCGGCTTGGCCGGATAGTCCTGCGCCGCTGCGGCGCCACCCGCCAGCGCGCCCGCTGCGATCACGGCGGCGCCAACCAAGGCACGCCAGGGAAATCCATGTCTCATGCTTGTCTCCGTTGATCTTTTGTGTGCGGCACAATATAGAGACGAGGCCGGAACCACGAATAGTCGAAAGTTTCTTATCCGGCTTAGAGCCCTTCTAACAGCGGCCCGCCACGGCGCTGTGCCGCCCGAATCCAGGTGCCCTCCTTGCGCTACGAACTGACCGACCTGCGCGTCTTTGTCGCCATTGCCGAAGCCAAGAGCCTCACCGGCGGAGCCTCCGACCTGCACCTGACCGCGCCGTCGGCCAGCTACCGCCTGAAGAACCTGGAACAGGCCATGGGCGTGCCGCTGTTCGTGCGCACCCAGAAAGGCATGTCGCTCACTGCCGCCGGCATGACCGTGCTGCGCTATGCGCAGACCATACTGGGCAACGTCGAGCGCCTGCAGGCGGAAATGCGACGCCACACCGACGGCGTCGAAGGCCATATCCGCGTCTACGCCAACAGCAGCACGCTGAGCAGCCTGCCCAGCGCGCTGAGCCGGTTCCTGGCCGCCTATCCAAACGTCAACGTGGATCTCGAGGAGCATCTCAGCGAAGAAACCGTCAAGGCGGTGCTGGACGGCCGCGCCGACATCGGGCTGGTCGCCGGCGCCATCGAGATGCGCGGGCTGGAATTCATCAGCTACGGCCAGGACGAACTGATCTTCATCATCCCCCCGCGCCACCCGCTCAGCCTGCACCCGCGCGTTTCGCTCGAAACCGCGCTGTCGCACGATCTGGTCGCCATCGGCCGCAAGAGCAGCAACTTCCTGTACCTGCAGCAAATGGCCGAGCAGATGGGGCTCAAGCCCCGCGTACGCGTGCACGCGCCCAACTTCGACGCCGTGCTGCGCTGCGTCCAGGAAGGCGCCGGCATTTCGCTGGTGCCGCGTTCGGTGGCGGCCCCCGCGCTGGCGCAGGGCAAGATCGAATGCGTGCAGATCGAGGAGTCCTGGGCCGTGCGCGAGCAGCGCGCGGTGATGCGCAAGCAGGACGCCCTGCCCGGCTATGCGCGCGCCTTCATCAGCTTTGTCACCGAGCCACGGCCGGCTCTGGGCGACGATTAGAAAACCTCGAATCCCGCTTAAAGAATATCGACTGGCCGCGCGCGGACCCCGCATTCCATAATGCTACGCCGCCGCCGGGTCCGGCACGCGCCCCGGCCCACCTCCCGCTTCCAGGACGATATGACCGCAGCCACCCGCCCCCTAGACGGCATCACCGTCATCGCGCTCGAACACGCCGTCGCCGCCCCGTTCGCCAGCCGCCAGTTGGCGGACCTGGGCGCGCGCGTCATCAAGATCGAACGGCCGGACGCCGGGGACTTTGCGCGGGGCTACGACGACACGGTGCACGGCATGTCGTCGTTCTTCGTGTGGGCCAACCGGGGCAAGGAAAGCCTGGCGCTGGACACCAAGGCGCCGGGGGCCGCGCAAGTGCTGCGGCGCCTGCTGGGCCAGGCCGATGTCTTCATCCAGAATCTTGCCCCCGGCGCCGCGCGCCGCATGGGCCTGGACTACGAGACGCTGCGCGCGGACTTCCCCAAGCTGATCGTGTGCGACATTTCCGGCTACGGCGACGACGGCCCCTATCGCGACAAGAAGGCCTACGACCTGCTGATCCAGGCGGCTTGCGGCCTGATCTCCCTGACCGGCACGCCTGAATCCCCCGCGCGCACGGGCATCTCCATCGCCGATATCGCCGCGGGCATGTATGCGTATTCCGGCATCCTGTCGGCGCTCATACAGCGCGGACGCACCGGCGCCGGCTTGCGCGTCGAGGTGACCATGCTGGAGGCGCTGACGGAATGGACCTCTTATGCCTTGAATTTCGCGCATTACGGCGGCACCCCGCCCGCGCGCAACGGCGTGGCGCATCCCGCGATCGCGCCCTACGGGCAATACCTCGCGGGCGACGGCAAGCCCGTGATATTCGGCCTGCAGAACAACCGCGAATGGCGCAGCTTCTGCACCCACGTGCTGGAGGACCCGGCGCTGGCCGACGACGAGCGCTATGCCACCAACGTCCAGCGCGTGCGGCACCGCGAGGCGCTGGATGCGCGCATCGCGCAGTGCTTTGCCTCGCTGTCGCGCGAACAGGTGCTGGCCAGGCTGGACCGGGGCGGTATCGCCAACTCCGCCTTGAACAACATGCACGAGGTCTGGGAGCACCCGCAGTTTGCCGCGCGCGGCCGCTGGCGCGACGTGGCGACGCCAGGCGGTCCCATCCAGGCGTTGCTGCCGCCCGCGACCTTGTCTGACGCCAGCGCGGCCATGGGCGCCGTGCCCGCCTTGGGGCAGCACACCGCCGCCATCCTGGCGGAATTGGGACTGGGCGCCGACACCGCCTGATGGCGCGCGGCGCATGGATATGCCGAAAAAAAGGAGCAGCGATAGCTGCTCCTTCAAAAGGCCCTACAAAGAAACCGTCTCCATCACCGCGTGCAGAGATGGCCGGTTTCCCGCGGCGCCGGCGGGCGCGATTAAGCCTGGGCCGTATTAAACGACATCAGCAGCCTTAAGCACATCACTGAAATTGGGTATTTTGCGCCCCCGCAGCAACTTCAACGCATGGTTGATCACATCCGGAAACAAACGCCGGCACGGCTCCGATATCATCGCCACTCCCTGCGCCCCGCCCGCCCGTCCATGCGTCCATTGCCCGTCCCTTCCCGTCCTGCCTCCCGCCATCTGACCCGCGTGCTCGTCCTGGCCGCGCTGGCCGCCTGCTTCGGCCCGTCCGTCCAGGCCCAGACCGCCCGCAAGCCCTCGCCCTATGAGAACGTCCGCCCGTTGAACCCCGACGAGCGCGCGGCGCAGCAGACGGAGGACGCCAAGAAAGGCGGCCCGGCCTTCCTGGCCCAGATCCGGACCCAGGCCGAATTCCAGCAGCTTGCCCGGGTCTACAACCCCGGAACGCCGCTGGAAATCCCGCACGTGCTGTTCGTGATCGACCGGAAACAGGGCGGCAAGATCTACTACGTCAACACGCCGCGCTACGCGCTGCACGAGAACTTCGCGCGCGAGCGGCGCCTCCTGCCCGCCGACGACAAGGCCACGCTGATCGCGCAGTACAAGGACCCGCAGCGGCGCCTGCTGTTCGGCACGCTCAGTTGGCAACGCGGCCTGCCCGGCTACACCTATGAATTCTGGGAAGGCGACCGGATCAACCCCGAATTGTTGCAACTGACCGAGGCGAAACTGCAGGCCAGCTTCTACCAACCGGTGCGCTTCAAGGCCAATTCCACGCTGCACGAACAGGTCGCGAAAAGCGCCGGGCTGAACGCCGTGACGCAGGAATCCCTGCTGCGCGAGCAGACCTTCCTGCCGCTGAACACCGGCGTCGCCCAGGGCCGGCTGCGCATCGTGGCCTCGGTGGACGACACGCCGGACCTGGCGCCGACCGACATCCTGGTGCTGGACGAGGTCCCGGTCGCGCTGCCGCCCGTGGCCGGCCTGGTGACGCAGCGGCCCTCCACCCTGCTGTCCCACGTCAATCTGCTGGCCAAGGGCTGGCGCATTCCCAACGCCTACGTGCGCGATGCCGTGGCGGCGCTGCGCGAGCACGACGGCCAGTGGATCGAGCTGACCGTCACCAGCAACGGCTATCAGCTGCAGCGCATCGCCAAGCCTGAAACCGCGCCGCCGCCCAAGGCCGCCCTGCCATTGCCCAAGCCCGACCTGACGGTCAAGGCAATCAAGCCGCTCTCCGGCATGGCCACGCGCGACAGCCGCCATTGCGGCGTCAAGGCCGCCAACCTGGGCGCGCTGAAGTCCGCGCTGCCGCCCGCGGCCACCGTACCGGACGGCTTTTGCATCCCCTTCGCGCAGTACGCGGCCTTCATGGCGCGGCTGGGCGTGCCGCAACGCATCGCCGCGCTGGAGCAACGGCCGGACTTCGCCAGCGACGCCAACGTGCGCCGCGCCGAACTGGCCGCGCTGCGCC
>JALDYL010000235.1:0-6734 GCA_032153965.1 Achromobacter sp.
GCCTACAAGGCGCAGCCCGACGTGTACGCGGTGCAGGGCTATGACGCGGCGCAGCTGATGCAGTCGGGCCTGGCCGCGGTCAAGGGCGACTTCGCCAAGAAGGAGGACTTCCGCAAAGCCATGCGCGGCGCCACGGTGGACAGCCCGCGCGGCCCCTTCACGCTGTCCAGCGCCGGCAATCCGGTGCAGGACATCTACCTGCGCCGCGTCGACGGGCTGCAGAACAAGGTCGTGGATGTCGCCGTGAAGAAGCTGGCCGATCCGGCCCGCGGCTGCAAGCTCTGACCCCAACCGCAATCCGCCACAGGGAGGCCCCATGGACATCAGCATCCTGCTCATCCAGAGCCTGAACGCTTTCCAGTACGGCTTGCTGCTGTTCCTGGTGGCCAGCGGACTCACGCTGATCTTCGGCATCATGGGCATCATCAATCTTGCCCACGGCAGTTTCTACATGATCGGCGCCTACATGGCGTTCGCGCTGGGACCGGCCGTCGACCGCTGGCTGGGCGGCGGCTTCCTGGCCACGCTGGCGGTCTGCGTGCTGGCCGCCGGCGCGCTGGGATACGTGCTGGAGGCCGCATTCTTCAGCTACCTGTACAAGCGCAACCACTTGCAGCAGGTGCTGATGACCTATGGCCTGATCCTGGTGTTCGAAGAACTGCGCAGCATCCTGGTGGGCAATGACGTGCATGGCGTGCCCCTGCCCGCCTGGCTGCAGGGCAGCATCGCGCTGGGCGACGTCATGACCTACCCGGTCTACCGGCTGTTCATCTCGGCCGTCGGCATTGCGGTGGCGCTGCTGCTGTACTGGGTCATCACGCGCACGCGGCTGGGCATGATGCTGCGGGCCGGCGCCAGCAACCGCGAGATGATCGGCTCGCTGGGCATAGACATCAACAAGCTCTACCGCCTGGTGTTCGCGGCGGGCGTGGCGTTGGCGGCCCTGGCCGGCAGCATCGCCGCGCCGGTGTCCTCGGTCTATCCCGGCATGGGCAACGGCGTGCTCATCATCTGCTTCGTGGTGGTCGTGATCGGCGGCATAGGCTCGATCCGCGGCGCCTTCCTGGCCGCGATGCTGGTGGGCGTGGTGGAAACCTTCGGCCAGGTGCTGTTCCCGTCCGCGGCAGGCGTGCTGGTGTACCTGCTGATGGCCTTCATACTTCTTTGCAAGCCCGAAGGGCTGTTCAAGCAGGGCTGACCATGTTGAACCGACTCTTGCCCATTGCGGCGCTGCTGGCGCTGGCCGCCTTTTCCTGGAGCGGCAGCGACTACTACACCGGCCTGGCGATCAAGATCATGATCTATGGGATCTTCGCGCTCAGCCTGCAGCTGCTGGTGGGCGGCGCGGGACTGGTCAGCCTGGGCCACGCCGCCTTCTTCGGCATCGGCGCCTACATCGCGGCGCTGCTGTCGCCGGAATCCGAAGCCGCCGGCCTGTGGTGGCTGCTGCCGGCCGCCCTGCTCGCCGCCGCGGCCTACGCGCTGGCGACCGGCGCGCTGGCGCTGCGCACCCGCGGCGTGTACTTCATTATGGTCACGCTGGCTTTCTCGCAGATGGCCTATTACGTATTCCACGACACCAAGATCGGCGGCGGCAGCGACGGCATCTACCTGTACTTCCGGCCCGAGCTGTCCCTGGGCGGCTGGCTGCCGTTCGACCTGGGCGATGCCCGGACCTTCTACTTCTTCGCGCTGGCCTGCCTTGCGCTGACCTGGGGCTTCCTGGCACTGCTGCGGCGCTCGCCCTTCGGCGCCGCGCTGGCCGGCATCCGCATCAACGAACAGCGCATGCGCGCGGCCGGCTACTCGACCTATCCGTACAAGCTCGCCGCCTATGTCATCGGCGCCACGCTGGCCAGCCTGGCGGGCTTTCTGTTCGCCCTGAAGGACGGCTTCGTCACGCCCGAGCTGCTGGCCTGGGAACAGTCGGGCCTGGTGCTGCTGATGGTGATCCTGGGCGGCATGGGCAGCCTGGGCGGCGCGGTGCTGGGCACCGTGACGCTGGTGCTGCTGCAGGAACTGTTCCAGTCGCAGGAGATTTTCGGCGAATACGCGCGCCACTGGCATCTGCCGCTGGGCCTGGCCATCATCGCGCTGGTGGCCTTGCTGCCCAACGGCCTGGCCGGATTGCCGGCACAGCTGCGTCAGCGGCATGCGGCCCGCAATCCCGCCCCCGGCGCGGACGCCGACGCCGCCCGCGCCGCGCCCAAGCCGGATGCCGCCCATGCCGGCCGCCAGCCCGCGCCCGCCCGCCTGCCCATCCAGGGAGAGCCCCATGTCTGATGTCCTGCTTGCCGCAAGCGCGGTCACGCGCCGCTTCGGCGGTCTGACGGCGGTGAACGGCGTATCGCTGCAATTGCAGCGCGGCCAGGTCCACGCCGTCATCGGCACCAACGGCGCGGGCAAGTCCACGCTGATCAACATCCTGTCGGGCGAACTCGCGCCCAGCAGCGGTCAAGTGATGCTGGCCGGCCGCGACATCACGTCCTGGCGCCAGCCCGACCGGGCGCGCGCGGGCCTGGGCCGCAGCTACCAGCGGTCCACCATCTTTCCCGAGCTGAGCGTGTTCGAGAACTGCAGGCTGGCCGCCCAGGCGCGCCGCCAGCGCTTCTGGCACTGGTGGCGGTCCGCCGCCGAATGCCGCCACAGCGCCGAGCTTGCGCGCCACGCGCTGGAGCGCACCGGCCTGGCGCACGACGCCGCGCGCGAGGCCGGGCTGCTGCCGCATGGCCGCAAGCGCCAGCTCGAAATCGCCATGTGCCTTGCCGGCGAACCGCAGGTGCTGCTGCTGGACGAACCCCTGGCCGGCATGGGTCCCGAGGAAACCGACCGCATCCTGGATCTGCTGGAAACGCTCAAGCCTGGCCACGCCATCCTGCTGGTGGAGCACGACATGGACGCCGTCTTCCGCGTTGCGGAAACCATCACCGTCATGGTCAACGGCGCCGCCATCGCCAGCGGCACGCCGGACGCGATCCGCGCCAACCCCGACGTGCGCACCGCCTACCTGGGCGAAGACAGCCATGGAGCCAGCGTATGACCGCATTGATCGAGGCAGGCGGCCTGCACGTCCATTACGGCGCCAGCCATGTGCTGCGCGGCATCGACATGCATATCGCGCCGGGAGAATCCGTGGGCCTGGTGGGCCGCAACGGCATGGGCAAGACCACGCTGATCCGCAGCCTGATGGGCCACGTCAGAAGCGCCCAGGGCAGTGTGCGGGTGGACGGGCGCGACTGCACCCGCGCGCAGCCGCACGCCATCGCCCGCATGGGCGTGGCCTACGTGCCCGAAGGACGCGGCATCTTTCCCAACCTGAACGTGCGCGAGAACCTGCAGGTGGCGGCGCGCGCCGGCCGCGACGGCCGTCAGGACTGGACCTACGCCCGCGTGCTGGAGGTGTTCCCGCGCCTGCAAGAACGCCTGGGCCATGGCGGCCAGCAGCTATCGGGCGGCGAGCAGCAGATGCTGGCCATCGGCCGGGCGCTGATGACCAATCCCGAACTGCTGATATTGGACGAGGCCACCGAGGGCCTGGCGCCCCTGATCGTGGCCGAGATCTGGAAGATCATCCGGCAGATCCGCGCCAGCGGCATGTCCACGCTGATCGTGGACCGCAACTACCGCGCGGTGCTGGAACACACCGACCGCTGCCTGGTGATGGAAAAAGGCGTGATCGTGCAGGACGGCGACAGCGCGTCGCTGGCCCGGCAGCCCGAGCAGCTGACGCGCTATCTGGGTGTTTAGATCACCGCTTCGATCAGGAACGGGCCGCGCCGCTTCAGGCCTTCCTGCAGCGCGCGCGCGAATCCTTCCACCGTGTCCACGCTGATCGCTTCCACGCCCATGCCGCGCGCCAGATGCGTCCAGTCCAGGTACGGTTCCTCCAGGTCCAGCATGCGGCGGGCGTTGCGGCCCGGTTCCTGCACGCCCACGTTCTTCATCTCGCCGTGCAGCGTGGCGTAGGAACGGTTGGCCAGGATCACCGTCAGGCAGTCAAGGTTCTCGCGCGCCTGCGTCCACAGCGCCTGCAAGGTGTACATGCCGCTGCCGTCGGCCTGCAGGGTCACGACCTTGCGATCCGGGCAGGCGACCGCCGCGCCCGTCGCCATGGGCAGGCCGATGCCGATGGCGCCGCCCGTCAGCATCAGCCAATCGTGCGGCGCGCTGTTGACGCTGTAGAGGGGGAATTCGCGGCCCTGGGTGATGGACTCGTCGCAGACGATGGCCTGCTCCGGCAAGTGGTGCGCGACCAGGATATTGACGGCGGCGCCGGTCAGCTTGCCGGATTGCGGCACCTCGTAGTTGGCGGGGGCCGCGGCCAGGCGCGGCGCGTCCTGGGCGATGCCCAGTTCGTCGGCCAGCCACTCCAGCGCATGCGCCAGGTCCTGCTCGGGCGTGCCCAGCACCACCTGCTGGCAGTCGGGCGGCGCCAGCAGGCTGGGTTTGCCGGGATAGGCGAAGAAGCCGACCGGCGCTTTCGCGCCCACCAGCACCAGATGGCGCACGTCCTTCAGCTTGGCCACCGCCAGGTCGATCGGGTACGGCAGGCGGTCCACCGGCGTGCGCGAGCCGCCGCGCTCGATGCGGCGGTTGGAGGTTTCCGACACCAGCCGCACGCCGGTGGCGCGCGCGATGCGGCCGGCGGCGTTCAGCGCGCGCTCGCGCAGCGCGGAACCGCCCAGCATCAGCGTCGTGACTTCGCCCGAGCGGATCGCGGCGGCCGCCGCGCGCACCGCTTCCACCGAGGTCTGCGCCAACGCCTCGCGCTTGGCCAGCACCGGCGCGGCGCTGTTTTCCGGCAGATCCGTCCAGGCCGCGTCGGCCGGCAGGATCAGCGTGGCGATGTTGCCCGGCGCACGGCGCGCCACGCCCACGGCCTCGGCCGCGTCGGCGGACAGGTCGGCGGCCTTGGTGGTGCGCTTGACCCAATGCGACATCGGGCGCGCGACGCCTTCGACGTCGCTGGTCAGCGGCGCGTCGTACTGGACGTGGTAGGTGGCGTGGTCGCCCACGATGTTGACCATGGGCGTGCGGGCGCGCTTGGCGTTGTGCAGGTTGGCCAGGCCGTTGCCCAGCCCGGGGCCCAGATGCAGGAGAGTGGCGGCAGGCTTGTCGGCCATGCGCGCGTAGCCGTCGGCCGCGCCGGTCACCACGCCTTCGAACAGGCCCAGCACGCAGCGCATCTTCGGTTTGCGATCCAGTGCCGCGACAAAATGCATTTCGGATGTGCCGGGGTTTGCAAAGCAAACGTCCACGTCGTTGGCCAGCAAGGTATCGCAAAGACTATCAGCGCCGTTCATCGTTTTTCCCTGATCGTTTTCCATTGGCGGTGCATGGGCGCATGCGCGCCCGCGTGACATGCATGATAGGTAGCGTAGCCGAAACCGGCTAGAGCCATTTCAGGCCGCCGTCATGGAACCATTCCGCAGGTTCCGCCAAACGGAATTTGAAAGCCCGGGTCAACCCAGTATCTGTCCCAGGAAGGCCTGCGCGCGTTCGGTGCGCGGCGCGCGGAAGAAATTGTCCGGCGTGTCGGCTTCGACGATGGCGCCCTGGTCCATGAAGACCACGCGGTCGCCGACCTCGCGCGCGAAACCCATTTCGTGGGTCACGCAGACCATGGTCATGCCGTCGCGCGCCAGCGCCACCATGGTGTCCAGCACTTCCTTGACCATTTCGGGGTCCAGCGCTGACGTGGGCTCGTCGAACAGCATGATCTTGGGCCGCATGCACAGGGCGCGCGCGATCGCCACGCGCTGTTTCTGGCCGCCGGACAGCTGGCCTGGATACTTGGACGCATGCTGCGGGATCTTGACGCGTTCCAGGTATTCCATGGCGCGGGCCTCGGCTTCCTCGCGCGGCACGCCCTTCACCAGCATCGGCGCCAGCGTGCAGTTGTCCAGCACCGTCAGGTGCGGGAACAGGTTGAAATGCTGGAACACCATGCCGACCTCGGCACGGATGCGCTCGATGTTCTTCAGGTCGTCGTTCAGTTCGATGCCGTCGACCACGATGCGGCCTTGCTGGTGTTCCTCGAGCCGGTTCAAAAGCCGGATGGTGGTGGACTTGCCGGAGCCGGACGGCCCGCACAGGATCAGTTTCTCGCCCGGCAGCACCTCCAGCGCCAGGTCGTCGAGCACCTGGAAGTCGCCGTACCATTTGCATACGCCCTGCATCGTGATGATAGGGGCGGCGTAGTTCAATCCATCCATCGCATCAGGCCTTCGAAATGTCATGGTTTTCGCCCGCCCCGCTCCAGTAACCCGGCACGGTCAGGCGTTTTTCGGAACGGCGGAACACGTAGGCCAGCACGCTGCACATGGCGAAGTAGATGACGCCCACCATGGTGTAGACGGTCAGCGCCTGGAAGGTGGCGCCCGCCAGCATTTCGCCCGCGCGCATCAGCTCGTAGACGCTGATGACGGCCACCAGCGAGGTTTCCTTGATCAGCACCAGCGCGTAGTTGCCCAGCGCCGGAAACACGGTACGCAAGGCCTGCGGCAGCACGATGCGCCGCAGCCGCTGCACCTTGCCCAGGCCCAGCGCGCGCGCGGCCTCGTACTGGCCGCTGTCCACCGACTGGATGCCGCTGCGGAAAAGCTCGGCCAGATAGGCGCCGAAGTTCAAGGTCAGCCCCAGCACGCCGGCGACGAAGCCGTTGATGACCACGCCCATTTCGGGCAGGCCGTAGTAGATGTAGAACAGCTGCAGCAGCAGCGGCGTGCCGCGTA
>JALDYL010000236.1:0-6678 GCA_032153965.1 Achromobacter sp.
CGCTACATACTCCGCACCACGGAGGGGGAGCGGGTGTTGCCGCTGGATCGGAACAGGTACAGGCTGAACTCAGGCGAAGTCCTGACCGCCCTGCCGCCGCCGCTGCACGAGGCCTGAAGGCGGACGGGTCCGCTTACTGATCCGCCTCCACCCTGCGCTTGCCCTGCCCCTTGGCCTTGTAGAGCGCCCTATCGGCGCGTTCCAGCAGCTCGCGCACGGTGACGCCGGACTGCGGATACACGGCGATGCCCACGCTGGCGGATACCGAGACGCTGACCTCGGGATACGGCAGGGACAGGCTTTCCACCAGCGCCTGTGCGACACGCCGCGAATTGTCCCTGTCCGTCCCCAGCAGCAGCACGGCGAATTCATCGCCCCCAAGCCGCGCCGCCACATCCGACACGCGGATCGCGTCGGCCATGCGTTCGGCCGCTTCCTGAAGCACCGCATCGCCTGCCGCGTGGCCATGCAGGTCATTGACCGCCTTGAAGCCATCGAGATCGATCGCCAGGATGGCAAAGGATTCGCCGCTGCGCTGCGCCACCGCCAGCTCGCGCAGCACCAGTTCGCTGAACAGCACGCGGTTGCACAGGCCGGTCAGCGGATCGTAGTGCGCCAAGTGCTGGGCATGCGCCAGCATGCGGGACGCCTGCACCAGGGCGCCGCCCACTTCCGCGACCTCCTTGACGCGCGTGCCCGGCACCGCCACCGCGTGTCCCTTGCCCAGCGCAAGCGCGGGCGCGACCAGGCTCTGCACGGACGAAGTCAGGCGGCTGGCGAGCCGCAAGGCCAGCAGCAGGCCCAGGCCGAAAGCCAGCAAGGTGCCCAGGGCGATCCAGGCGATGGAGCGGTACAGGTCGGTGGTCAGCAGGCTCATCGGCGCGCCGGCCGCAACGGTCCAGCCGGATAGCGACGAGCGGCTGAACGCGGTGTAGACCGGCGTGCCTTCCTTGGTGATGGTTTCCAGCGAGCCCTCGCTTTCCTGCTGCACCGCCCGCGCCAGCTCGGGAACGGCCTTCTGGCCCAGGAATTTCGAGGTGTCGCGTGTGCGCGCCAGGATCGTGCCGCTGTCGTCCAGCACGGCCGCCACCCAACCGTCCGGCAGTGCGCGCCGGCCCAGCAGGTTGCCGATGCGCTCGGGCAGGATGCCGACGTTGAGGCTGTAGGCGACCTCGCCGTTGCGCAGCACCGGCACCCCCAGCGCGATGAGCGGACCTTGGTTGACCCTGCTGGTGAAGAGACCCGTCAACACCGCCGCGCGCGTCTGGAACACCTGGGCCAGTTGCGTGGAGGCGCCGGTCATCGGCAAGGGATTGCCGAACGGCACGGACGTGTTGATCAGCTGACGGCCATCCTTATCGGTCAGGACATAGCTGTCTATGATCTGGAAGCGCACGGATTCTCGCGCCCGCCGGTGAAAACCGGCCAGGTCGCCAGCCACCAGATCCGGAGACGACGCCAGCATCTGCAGGCCGGCTTCGACGCCGGTGAGTTCGCGGTCCAGGATCGCGGTGAGATTGCGCGCCAGGAAGATCGTGTCGCGGAAGATCCGTTCTTTCTGGATGACGTAGCTTTCGTAGACCGCCACCGAAGCCATGACCAGGGCGGGCGTGATACAGGCGAACACGAGCGTCAATAGGCCCGTGCGCATGGAATAGCGGCGCGGCCGGCGCACGCGCGCGCCCGCCAGGCTTTCGGCGTCAGCCACCGGAACCTCGCCCTGCGAAGTCCGCAAGCGTCTGCCTGCCGTTCGAAACCACACCTCTGGACCCATGCGCCTCCCGATACGCTACGTTCGGCCCGCGGCCCGGGGTCGAACGAACGTCGGAAATTATTGCAGAAGTTCGCAATCGCACAATCCGCGCCATGGGAATCCCCTCGCCGCGTCGATACCGATGTGGTGAAAACAGCGCGTCCCCAATTTATTGCGAACGCGCGGCGCCTGTCGGCTACCGGTCTTCCAGGTCCGGGGTGCCGGTGAACTGGGTCTTGAGCAGCGTCAGCGCCCCCTTCTCGGCCAGCGCCTCGTTGGGGAACACGTGCTTGGTGTCTTCCAGCACCGGAAATCCGAAAATCCGCACCCGGGCGTGATAGCCCTCCGGGGTCTCGGCGAATTCGATATCGAAGTTGCGCTCTTCGATCCAGCCCGATCGATGCAGTTTCCATTCCATATCCCGCGCGCTCCCGAAAAGTCGAGGTTGATACGAAAAGCCGGCCCCGATAAAGGCCGGCGCTGCTACACCATACACCCGTCTCGGGACGGGCGGACAGCACCCGGCAGTCCGCCGCGTCTATTTGCCTGCGGGCGGCTGGTCCTCGGCACTGCCCGCCACCCCGTCCACCGGCGGCGCGAACAGATCCCAGCTGGCCATGAACAGCGCGGCGATCAGCGGGCCGATCACGAAACCGTTCAGGCCGAACAAGGCCATGCCGCCCAGCGTGGAGATCAGCACCACGTAGTCAGGCATCTTGGTGTCCTTGCCGACCAGGATCGGGCGCAGCACGTTGTCCACCATGCCGATGACCAGCACGCCGAAGAGGATCAGCGCAACGCCCTTGATCGTGGCGCCGGTCAAGAGGAAGTAGATCGCCACCGGCGCCCAGATCAACCCCGCGCCGATCGCCGGCAACAAGGACAGAAAGCCCATGATCACGCCCCACAGCAGCGCGCCCTGGATGGACAGGATCGAGAAGATGATGCCCCCCAGCGCGCCCTGCGCCGCGGCCACCGCGACGTTGCCCTTGACGGTGGCGCGCACGACGGTGGTGAACTTGCGCAGCAGGTGCTGCTTGTGCGTGTCGCTCAGCGGCATGGCTCGCTTGAGCCGCGCCGATAGCTGCGGGCCGTCGCGCAACAGGAAAAACAGCAGGTACAGCATGATGCCGAAGCTGATCACGAACTGGAACGTGTCCTGTCCGATGTTCAAGGCCTGGGTCGCCAGGAATTGGCTGGCCTGCATGGCGCCCGCGCTGAGCTTTTCCTGCAGGCTGGGTATGTCGGTCAGGTCGAAGCGCGCCAGCAGATCATGCACCGACGGCGGCAGCGCCGCCATGGCCTGCTGGAAATAATCGCCGAAGTTGATCTGCCCGGACTTGACGCTCTGATAGAGGTTCGCCCCTTCGCGCACCAGCGACCCGCTGATGACGATGAGCGGCAGGATCACCAGCAGCAGCACCAGCAGCAAGGTGATCAGCGCAGCCAGGTTGCGCCGTCCGCCGATGCGCGCGACCAGCCGGCGCTGTAGCGGCGCGAAGATGATGGCGAGAACGGCGCCCCAGAAAACAGCGCCGTAAAAAGGCCATAACAACCAGCCGAATGCGATGGTGACCACCACCAGCAGGAGCAGAAAGGTTCTGTAGTGCACGCTGGAAGATTGGCTCATATTACGTCCCAGGCTCGGCTGACGCCGCGAGACCCGCATTGTACAAAGCGCTGCTCAGCGGGCGTCCGGCGACTGCCCGGCAAGCTGCATCAAAGTGGCACGCGCACGCTCCAGGACCTGCGACTGCGCATTCAGCCCCTGCAGGCGCAGGTTCAGCTCCTGCAGCAGAGTGAGCGTCGCGACGCGCGCCTGCCCGTCCAGCAGCAGGATGTCCTGCGCATGGGCGGCCACGAAATCCGCCACGCCCAGCGCATCGCGAGCCACCGCGTCCATGGCGGCCGCGGCCTCCAGCAGCTCGGCCGCGGGCGCTGTCACGGCTTCGTCGTAGACGCCGTCATAGACGGGCGCGAGATCGGGCGGCAGCGCCAGCGCCGCACGGGCCTTGTCCGCCTTGGCCTGGGCCCGCTGGATCTCGGCGGCCTGCTCGGCCAGCGTCTTGCGCGCAGCCTCGAAGCGGATCCGCCGCTCCACGATTTCGGCCACCGAGCGCAGGGTTTCGATTTCCGGCACGTCGCGCATGGATACCGCCGCCTGCGCCAGGGCCTTCTGGAAATCGGTGATCACTTCGTAGGCCTCGGCGTAGCCGCCGACGGCTTCTTTTTCCGGTGCGCTAAGAACGCCTATGGGCAGCAGCGACGCGCTACCCATCCGGCTTTGCAGCAGTTGGATGAACGCGGCCCGCTCCTGGGGTTCCTTGTTGACGCAGGCCGACAGAAACAGCAGCGACGCCGTCGCCAGGCCCAGCAGGCAAGCTCGCAGCAATGCCATGCCCATCCTCCTTGCATGCGGATTCGCAAAACCGACGCCGCCCGCGAGCTGGGCGGCCGCCCACGGGCAGATTATCCCGAAGGCGCCTCCCTGCGCTGCCGGCGGGCGGATTTTGTTGCTATCGAAGCGTGTTGACACAGGGTCCGCCGCCCGCATCATGGCTCCAGGGGATGCGCCATCGCGCAGCGGCACGCCGGATCGAAACCCATGGCAGCCTCGTGCCGCAAGCGCGCCCGCAGCGCCGGCGTGAGTTCCGCCGCCGCCAGTTCGGCAAAGCCTTGCCGCTGGTAAAACGGCCCGTTCCACGACAGGCCGCGGTCGGTGGTCAGCACCACGGACCGGTAGCAGCCGGCATCGCGGGCATGGCGGCACACGGCGCAAAGCAGCGCCCGCCCCAGGCCGCGTCCCTGCCAGGGCAAGGCTACCGCCATCTCGGCCAGGTAGAGATCGCCGTCCATGGGCCGGGTCAGCGCAAAGCCTGCCGGCTGACCCTCGCATTCTGCGATCCATAACAGGCCGGCCGCTTGCGACCGCGCAAGCTCGTCCTGCGGCGCCGTGTCGTCGCCTGCGGCCCAGGCCATGTGCGTGCCCAGGAAGCGCCGCGCGGCGGAGCGTTCGATATCGGCCAGGCTGGCCAGGTCTGAAGGTCGTGCGAGTCTGATCATAGGCATGGCAGTATGCCTGACGCGGCCCCGCCGCCCGATCCCATAAAATGGCGTTTTCGGCCATCACGGCCCCCGCAACACAGGCCAGCCTCAAGACATGACTCAAAACGCCACCTCCGATACCTGGGGCTTCGCCCATCCCGATTGCCGCGGCGCGGCCGCCCTGCTGTTCTTCATGAACGACCTGGCGCGGGTGGTCAACCAGTACCTGAGCCCGGGCCAACTGACCGATGAAGCGCTGGCCGACGCGCAAAAGGCGGTCGATGCCTTGCTGGCCCGCTATGTGGAAATCCAGGCCGCCCCCGAGGCCTTCGACAACGAGCGCATCGAACTCGCACTGGAAACCGAGACCCAACCTGACGGCCAGACCGGCGCACAGGTCGCCTTGCGCATGTCTCCGCGCCTGGAAGGACTCATCATCGAAGCCCAGCGCCAGGCCCGACCGACTGCGCATTAAGGGACGGATATAGGGAGGATGTTTTCCTCCCTAGCACAAAACGCTTGCAAGAAACATCAAGCGCCTGTATTATTGTTGGTTGAGTTCTGCGGTTAGCGCCAATTTCCATTCGAAAAAACGCGGCGACAAACCAAGGTGCCAGCTCTGAGGCCTGAACATCAGCCCTCCCTGCACGCACCAAAACTAACCCTCGCAGACCTTCGAAAATCATCCAAGCCCGCGCATCCCATCCAGTTTGCATAGAACGCAAACCCGGATTGCGGCCTGGAACCAAACGCCTTCACCAAACCGCCAGTCCGGCTTGGCAAGAAGCAACAAGACCATCAGCGGCGCCTGCAACCCGCGCAAGCGACCTTTAGCGATAAGCGCGCCGCAATCGCCAGGGCTTTCCAGCCCTGGATGAACCCTCGGGCCTTTGCCTGCCTTGCGCATCGCGCCGCCCGAAATGATGCCGTCCCGGACTGATGGACAGCATCGCGCCGCCAGCCCGTGCGCGCAAAAACATGAGAATGCGCAAAGGGACGGCGGCAGATATGCGTTAGTGTCACGACACGCCTGCTCCATTTGATACGGCGGGCATGGGCACGCGGCAGGAATGCCGCGCGCCACGTGGCCAGAAGCAGCATCCCATAACTAGAAACCAAGAGAACAAACACCATGAATACTCGTTTTACTACCTCGGACCTGATCCGACGTCCGGCCCACACCAAGCTGGACAACATGCCGATCCACATCGGCGACATCGTCTACCTGAAGCCCGCGAACGGCCCGGAAATCCGCGCCACGGTCATCTACAACGCGCCCATCGACGGCACGACGACCTACACGACCGAAGTCGTGCCCTGCGGCGCGCCCACGCAAGAGGCTCCTGGCCAGCGCATCCGCTTCCGTCACGAGCACGTGCATCGCATCGAATCCGTGCGCCGCACCACGCACTGAAGCGCAGCCCTGCCCCGTTGCACGCGCAACGGGGCAATTCGTGCGTGATAAAGTCCCCGGCAATACAGCCCTGGCGATCCCACCATGCAGAACAACCGTCTCGCGGTCCATATCTGGGACCTTCCCACCCGCCTGTTCCACTGGGCGCTCGTCGCCTGCATCGTCGGCGCATTCGTCAGCGTCAAGCTGGGCGGCCTGTACATGGATTGGCATGTGCGCTTCGGCTGTACGGCGCTGGGCCTGATCCTGTTCCGCCTGCTGTGGGGATTCTTCGGCCCGCGCTACGCCCGCTTTTCGCAATTCGTGCGCGGCCCGGCGACCGTGGCCCGCTACCTGAAGGGCGCCGCCGCGCCCCCCCGCCCCAACCCCCTGGGCGCGCTGTCGGTGCTGGCGCTGCTGCTGGTCATCGGTTTCCAGGCGGTCAGCGGCCTGTTCACCACCGACGACATCATGACGCAAGGCCCGC
>JALDYL010000237.1:0-6650 GCA_032153965.1 Achromobacter sp.
CTGAACCTGCCGCTGATCGGCCTGTGGGTCAAGCTGCTGAAGGTGCCCTACCGCATCCTGTTCCCGGCGATTCTGGTGTTCTGCACGATCGGTGTGTACTCGTTGAACTACAACACGTTCGACATCTTCACCACCGCCATCTTCGGCATCATCGGCTACGTGTGGTCCAAGCTGAAGTGCGAAGGCGCCCCGCTGCTGCTGGGCCTGGTGCTGGGCCCCATGATGGAAGAGAACTTCCGTCGCGCCCTGCTGCTGTCGCGCGGCGACTTCACGACCTTCGTGACGCGCCCGCTGTCGGCCTCGCTGTTGGCCTTCGCCGTCTTCCTGGTGATCCTGGTGGCCCTGCCCGCGATCCGCAAGAAGCGCGAAGAGACCTTCGTCGAAGAAGAGTAAAGCGCAACCTGCCGCTCCACTGCGGCAGTTCCGCCCTGAAAACCCCCGGGTTCCGCCCCGGGGGTTTTTCTTTGCGCGACCGGGATTCAGTCCGACAAACGCTACTAATCGATACAACCCAATACGGCTTATGTTCAAACGTCGTTCCGGTACGTTAAGCTAGGGGTTTACCCCACGCGATGATTCGAGATGAATTTCAACTGGAACAACCCCTATCCCAGCACCCGGCGCCCGGTGTTCGCGCGCAATGTGGTCGCCACCTCGCAACCATTGGCCGCGCAGGCAGGCTTGCGGATCCTGGCGCAAGGCGGCAATGCCGTCGACGCGGCGATCGCCGCAGCCGCCACGCTGGCCCTGACGGAACCCGTCAGCAACGGGCTGGGATCGGATTGTTTCGCCATCGTCTGGGATGGCTCCAAGCTGCATGGCCTGAATGCCTCGGGCACGGCGCCGGCAGCCTGGAACATGGATTACTTCCGGCGCAAGCATCAGGGCGCCATCCCGACCCGCGGCTGGGACAGCGTGACGGTGCCGGGTTGCGTCGCCGGCTGGGCCGCGCTGCATGAAAAGCTGGGCCGCCTGGCCTATGCCGACGTGCTGGCGCCCGCCATCGAATACGCCGAGCGCGGCTTTGCCGTGTCGCCCATCGTGCAGGAAAAGTGGGCGGCGCAGGCCGACGTCCTGCAGCCGCAGCCAGGCTTTGCCGAGCATTTCCTGCCGCGCGGACGCGCCCCGCAGGTCGGCGAGCACTTCGTGCTGCAAGGCGCGGCCGCCACGCTCAAACGCATCGCCGCCAGCGGCGGCAGGGACTTCTACGAAGGCGAAACCGCCCACAAGCTGGTGGCGCATGCCCAGGCCCACGACGCCGCGCTGACGCTGGCGGATCTGCGCGATTACGCGCCGCAGTGGGTCACGCCCATCAGCCAGACGTACCGCGGCCACACCCTGCATCAGATTCCGCCCAACGGCCAGGGCATCGCCGCCCTGATCGCCCTGGGCATCCTGCAGAACTTCGACGTGGCCGCGCGCCCCGTGGACCACCCCGAAACGCAGCACCTGCTGATCGAGGCAATGAAGCTTGCCTTCGCCGATGTCTACGCGCACGTGGCCGACGCCCGGCACATGCGCGTCACGCCCGAACAGATGCTGGCCGCGGACTATCTGGCACAGCGCGCGCGCCTGATCGACCGCAATGCGGCACAGGCCCATGCCAGCGGCCATGCGCCGCGTGGAGGCACCGTCTACCTGACGGCCGCGGACAAGTGCGGCATGATGGTCAGCTTCATCCAGTCGAACTATATGGGCTTCGGCTCCGGGGTAGTGGTACCGGGCACGGGCGTCAGCCTGCAAAACCGCGGCCATTGCTTCAGCACCGATCCCGGCCACCCGAATGCGGTGGCCGGCGGCAAGCGCCCCTTTCACACCATCATCCCCGGCTTCCTGATGCGCAATGGCGCTCCCGTCATGAGTTTCGGGGTCATGGGAGGCAATATGCAGCCCCAGGGGCAATTGCAGACCCTGGTGCGGATGCTGGACTACGGACAGCAACCGCAGGCCGCCTGCGACGCGCCTCGCTGGAAATGGAACCATGGACTCTCGCTGGACACGGAGAGCGGATTGGCTCCGGCCGTCGCCGAGGGGCTGCGCGCGCGCGGCCACGTGCTCGAGAGCATGGCGGATCCCTACATGGACTTCGGATCGGGGCAGTTCATCTGGCGCCTGGGCGACCCGGCCGTGGACGGCTATGTCAGCGCAAGCGACAGCCGGCGCGATGGGCTCGCCGCGGGCTTTTGATTGCGTTAAGGTTAGGGCCTGTTTACAGGCGCCAGCGCCCCTGATGGCCCTGATCACATAAAGCGGAGTCCCCTGCATGGCAACGATCGGTACCAAGAGCTACGACGCTGTCGTACCCCAGAAAGTCACTTTCCTCGGCTTGGGCGTGATGGGCCTGCCCATGGCCGGCCACCTGGCGCGAGCAGGGCATGAGGTCACGGTCTACAACCGATCGCCCGCCAAGGCCCAGGCCTGGGTGGCCGAGTTCAGCGGCAAGAGCGCGGCCACGCCGCGTGAAGCCGTGGCTGGCGCGCAGATCGTGTTCGCCTGCGTCGGCAACGATGATGACCTGCGCAGCGTGGTGCTGGGGCCGGACGGCGCGTTCGCCGGCATGACACCCGGCGCGGTCTTCGTCGACCACACCACCGCGTCCGCCGACGTGGCGCGCGAACTCTACGCGCAGGCCAAGGACCTGGGCCTGAATTTCGTCGACGCCCCGGTGTCGGGCGGACAGGCGGGCGCGGTCAACGGCGCACTGACCATCATGTGCGGCGGCGAACCGGCCGTATTCGATGCGATCAAGCCCGTGGCGCAATGCTTCGGCCGCGCCGTCACGCTGGTGGGGCCGCCCGGAGCGGGCCAACTGGCCAAGATGGTCAACCAGATCTGCATCGCCGGCGTGGTGCAGGGCCTGTCCGAAGCCATCGCTTTTGGCCAGGCGGCCGACCTGGACATGAAGCTCGTGCTGGACGTGATCAGCAAGGGCGCGGCGCAAAGCTGGCAGATGGAGAACCGCGGCGGCACCATGGTCGACGACAAGTTCGACTTCGGCTTCGCGGTGGACTGGATGCGCAAGGATCTGGGCCTGGTGCTGGCCGAGGCCCGCCACAATGGCGCGCGCCTGCCGCTGACGGCGCTGGTGGACCAGTTCTATGGCGACGTCCAGAAAATGGGCGGCAACCGCTGGGATACCTCCAGCCTGATCAAGCGCCTGCGCGACTGATCCCTGCTCTGCCTGCAAGAAAAAAGGCGAGCCGCAAGGCTCGCCTTTTGCTTTGGGCGCCTGCGCTTACGCGGCCAGGCTGTCCTGCCGCGCGGCGGGCAGCAAGGCATCGATGCGCTGCTTGGCCTGCGCCATGCCTTCGAGCGCGGCCACTTCGCCCATGGCCATGCCTTCGGCGGCGATGAAGGTGACGTCGTTCATGCCCAGGAAGGCGAGCATCTGGCGCAGGTAAGGCGTCAGCGTGTCCGAGGGTGTGCCTTCGGCCTTGCCGCCGCGGGCAGTCAGCACGAACACCTGCTTGCCCTTGACCAGGCCTTCCGGCACCCCTTCGGCGGTATAGCGGAAGGTGATGCCGGCGCGGGCGAGATGGTCGAGGTAGCTCTTGAACTGCGCGGGCATGTTGAAGTTGTAGACCGGAACGGCGAAGACGATGCGATCGGCCTCCATCAATTCGGCGACCAGCTCGTCGCTCATCTCAACCAGGCGTTGCTGATCCACGCTACGGGCATCCGCCGGGGTGAACAGGGCGCCGGCAGTGTTGCCATCGAAGTACGGGATGGGCTGGGCGCCGATGTCGCGGACCTTGATGGCGGCGGCCGGGTTGGACGCCTTGACGCGGTTGATCAGGTGATCGGCCAATTGCTTGCTGTTGGAACGATCGCCGAGAATAGAGGAAAGGATAACCAGGGTCTTCATTGCAAATTTCTCCAGTGAGGGCCCGCTCGTTGCGGGCGGTCAGGATCCGTAGGCTTTGATCAGATCCCGAGTGCATGGCGTCACTGTAGACCGGTTAATTGTTCACATAAATCCGGTTATGATGAACTATTCGTTCCAGGAATAGAACAATAATGCAAGATCTCAACGACCTCTATTACTTCTCCCAGGTGGTCGAGCAGGGAGGGTTCAGCGCCGCGGCCCGCGCGCTGGACATTCCGAAGTCACGCTTGTCGCGCCGGATCTCGCACCTGGAGGAAAGCCTGGGCGTGCGCCTGCTGCAACGCACGACGCGCCGCCTGCGCCTGACCTCGGCCGGCGAGCGCTATCTGCACTATTGCCGTGAAATGGCCGCCTCAGCCCGCGCCGCGGACGACGCCATGCGGCAGTTGCAGGCCGAGCCCACGGGCCCCGTGATCGTGAGCTGCCCCGTGTCCATCGCGCAGGACGTGCTGTCGCCGCTGCTGCCGGAATTCCTGGACGCCTGGCCCGCCGTGTCGGTGCAGTTGCTGGTGACCAACCGCCGCGTGGACCTGATCCGCGAGGGCGTGGACCTGGCGCTGCGGGTGCGCACCAAGCTGGATACCGACGCCGAACTGGTCGTGCGCCACTTCGGCACGGCGCGCGGCACGCTGGTCGCCAGCCCCAGCTACCTGCAGCGCCACGGCACGCCCGACACGCCGCAGGATCTCGCCACCCACACCACGCTGAGCTTCAGCGATCCGCAAAACGAAGTGCGCTGGCCATTGCGCAACGACAAGGGCGAAGAGGTGCACGTGGAGTTGAAGCCGCAGCTGTCCTGCAACGACTTCATCGTGCTGACGGAGGCCGCGGTGCGCGGCCGCGGCATCGCCCTGCTGCCTTCGATCGCCACGCATGAACAGCTGCGGCGCGGCCAGCTGGTGCAGGTGCTGCCGCAATGGCAGTCGCCCGAGGGCATCGTGCATTGCATCTATCCGTCGCGGCGGGGCATGATGCCCGCCGTGCGCGCCCTGCTCGATTTCCTGTCGGAGCGTCTGCCCGCGATGTACCAGCGGCTGGAAAAAGCCCCGCTGCCGCCGGCTCAGTAGCCGCGCGAGCGGTCCACCACGCCGGTGATGGCTTCGCCGCGCTGCAACTGCGCGACCTTGCCTGCGATCTGGCGGATGCTTTCGTCGCGCAAGGTGCGCGCCGCGATGTGCGGCGTGACATGCACGCGCGCATCGCGCCAGAACGCATGGTCCTTGGGCAAGGGCTCGGTGTGGAAGACGTCCAGCGTGGCGCCATCGATCTCGCCTTCTTCGAGCATCTGCACCAGGTCATCCTCGACCAGGTGTTCGCCGCGGCCCACGTTGACCAGATGCGCATGCGGCAGCAGTTGCGACAGCGTTTCGCGATTGAGGATGCCGACCGTGTCCGGCGTGAGCGGCAGCACGTTCACCAGGAAGCGCGTGCGGGCCAAAAATGCCGGCAAGGCGGCCGCGCCCGCAAAGGTTTCGACGCCGGGAATCTCGCGCGGCGTGCGCGACCAGCCCGCCACCGGATAGCCGAATTCGGCCAGGGTCTGCGCCACGCGCGCACCCACCTGCCCCAGACCCAGCACGCCCACCGGCCAGTCCGCCTGCTGCGAGCCTTCGCGGGTGTCCCAGTGCTGCCGCGCCTGCGCATGGTCGAAGGCTTCGAAATCGCGCGAGACGCGCAGCAGCGCATACAGCGCGTATTCGGCCATCTGCACCGACATGCCTGCGTCTTCCAGCCGGACGATGCGCACCTGCGGCGGAATTTCGGGCATCTTCAGCAAGGCGTCGACGCCGGCGCCCAGATTGAACAGCGTGGTCAGGCCGGTTTCGTGCTTGAAGAGTTCGGCCGGCGGACGCCAGACCAGAGCCGCCTGCGCACCCGAAGGCGGGCCATCCGGGTTCCACACCGAAATGCGGCATCCGGGCATGGCGGCTTCCAGCAGCGGAACCCAGGCGGCGGGATCATGGTGGGGACAGGCAAAGAGTATGTGCATGATGGCTAAGTGTGCGGGCTCGGGAAGCCTCAAGCATGAGGGATGCCGCCGCACAAATCAAACGGCCCGGCAGGTAGCCGGGCCGCGTGCAGGCAAACGGAAACGCGCTCAGGCCGCCTGCGGCACTTCGGGCTTGCTCTTGCCCTTGTTCTTGTTGCGGCGCAGGAACGTCCACACCTGCAGGAAGATCAGCAACGCGCTTGCGCCGATGAACCAGGCGCTGATCGGCCGCTCCACGAACACCGCCAGATCGCCCCGCGACAACAGCAGCGCGCGGCGGAAGTTCTCTTCCACCATCGGCCCCAGCACGAAGCCCAGCAGGATGGGCGCAACGGAAAACTCCAGTGTCATCAGGATCGCGCCGATCACGCCGAACGCCAACACTTCCCATATCTGGAAGAGGCTGTTCTGCGTGCTGAACACCCCCACCGCGATGAAGAACAGCGCCGACGGGAACAGGTAGCGGTACGGCACCTGCAGCAGTTTCACCCACACGCCGATCAGCGGCACGTTCAGCACCATGAGCAGCACGTTACCCACCCAGAAGCTGGCGATCAGGCCCCAGAAGATGTCCGGATGCTCGGTGATCAGCTGCGGGCCGGGCTGGATGCCCTGGATCAGCAATGCGCCCAGGATCAGCGCCATCACCGCGTCGCCGGGGATGCCCAGGCTCATGGTGGGGATGAAGTCGACCTGCGTCTTGGAGTGCGAGGACGCTTCCGGCGACGCCACGCCGGCGATCATGCCGGTGCCGAACTTCTCGGGCGTCTTGGA
>JALDYL010000238.1:0-6586 GCA_032153965.1 Achromobacter sp.
CCTGGGGCGGCTGGTGGGGCTGGAAGGCCTATCAATCGCACCGCGCCAACCAGGCGATGGGTTACTTCGAAGCGCTGGAAGACGCAGCCCGCCTGGGCGGCGCCGACTCGGCGGTGCGCATCAAGACCGCTGCGGCCACGCTGCGCGAGCAATATCCGTCCACGGGCTACGCCACGCGCGGCGCGCTGGTGGCGGCTCAGGCGCTGCAGGCCCAGAAGGACGACGCCGGCGCCCGCGAACAGCTGGAATGGCTGTCCGCCCAGGGCAAGAACCCGTCCATGCAAGCCGTCGCGCGCCTGCGCCTGGCGGGCATGTTGCTGGACCAGAAGCAATACGATCCGGCCTTGGCGCAACTGAACAATCCGCCGGCAGCCTTTGCCGCCTTGTTCGCGGATCGGCGTGGCGATATCCTCGCCGCGCAAGGCAAGCGCGAGGAAGCGCGCGCCGCATGGCAAAGCGCCATTGATGGCCTGGGTACGGCAAATCCCCTGACCCAGGTTGTGCAACTGAAACTGGATGCCCTGAGCGGAGCGTGACTGTAATGCGTAAATTTGCACCTGGTCGTACGTGGCGTGGCGCCGTTTGCCTGGCGGGCTTGCTCGCCCTGGGCGGATGCGGCATGTTTTCCCATGATGACGGCCGCTACGATCCCGCCCCCCTGACCGAGTACAAGGCCGGCATGTCCGTGCGCCAAGTCTGGAGCGTGTCGGTCGGCAGCGGCTCGGGCCTGGGCTTCGCGCCCACCGTATTGGGCGATGCCATCTACGCCGCCACGCCGGATGGCTCGGTCGGCAAGTTCGATCTGCAGAGCGGCCGCGCCATCTGGAAGGCCAGTGTCGACGGCAAGTTGTCCGCCGGCGCCGGCAGCGACGGCACCACCACCGCGGTGGCCGCGCCGAACGGCGACGTCATCGCCTTTGACGACACCGGCAAGGTGAAGTGGAAGGTCCGGGCCACCAGCGACGTGACCATTCCGCCTGTCGTGGGCTATGGCATCGTCGTGGTCCGCAGCGGCGACTACCGCATCCAGGCCTTCGACGCCAACAGCGGCGAGCGCGTCTGGAACGTGCAGCGTCCCGGCCCTTCGCTGGCCCTGCGCAGCGTGTCGCAGATGGTCCTGGCCGAAGGCCTGGTCATTACCGGCCTGCCAGGCGGCAAGCTGATGGCCATCGCGTCCAATAGTGGTAACGTGCAATGGGAAGGCACCGTCGCGACGCCGCGCGGCGCCAGCGACCTGGAGCGCCTGACCGACGTGGTCGGCGCGCCCCGTATCGCGGGCAATCTGCTTTGCGGCGTGGCCTACCAGGGGCGTATCGTCTGCTTTGATGTCACGGCCGGCGGCCGTCCGTTGTGGGCCAAGGACTTCTCCAGCGTCAGCGGCCTGTCGCTGGACGAGCGCTTCGCCTATGCGGCGGACCAGAACAGCGTGGTCAATGCATTTGCGTTGGATAATGGCGGGAATGTCTGGAAGCAGGCAGCATTGAAGAACCGCCAGGTCACCGCGCCCGCCATGCTGGGCGGTGCGTTGGCAGTCGGCGACCTGGACGGCTATGTGCATTTCCTGTCGCGCAGCGACGGCAGCCTGATGGCGCGCCTGTCGGTAGGCGGTGGTCCCGTGGTTTCGCCGCCGCAGACCACTTCCCAGGGAGTGCTGGTCCAGACGGGTAATGGCAACCTCGTCCTGATCGGCGCCAATTAAAACCTATAGAACAAAGCCTTACACCGTGTCTTTCAAGCCTGTCGTCGCCCTGGTCGGCCGCCCCAACGTGGGGAAGTCGACCCTATTCAACCGCCTGACGCGATCGCGCGCCGCGCTGGTGGCCGATTATTCCGGCCTGACCCGCGATCGCCATTACGGCGAGGGCAGGGTAGGCGAGATCCCCTTCATCGCCATCGATACCGGTGGTTTCGAACCCGTCGCCAAGGACGGCATCCTGCTGGAGATGGCCCGCCAGACCCGGCAGGCCATCGCCGAGGCCGACGTCGTGGTGTTCCTGGTGGATGCCCGCGCGGGCATCAATGCCCATGACCACGAAATCGCCCAACTGCTGCGCAAGTCCGGCCAGCAGCGCGTGCTGCTGGCGGTGAACAAGGCGGAAGGCATGGGCGCCGGTTCGGCCATCTCCGAATTCCATGAGCTCGGACTGGGGCAGCCCTATCCGATTTCGGCGGCGCACGGCGACGGCATCGTCGACCTGATCGAGCTGGCCCTGAAGGACCTGGCCGAGCCGCCGGCCGAAGAGGACGCGCCCGAAGAGGGCGAGCACGATCACCGCATCAAGCTGGCCATCGTCGGCCGTCCCAACGTCGGCAAGTCCACGCTCATCAACACCTTGATGGGCGAAGAGCGCGTGATCGCGTTCGACATGCCGGGCACGACCCGCGACGCCATCGAGATCGACTTCGAGCGCGACGGCCGCCGCTACACGCTGATCGACACCGCGGGCCTGCGCAAGCGCGGCAAGGTGTTCGAGGCGGTCGAAAAGTTCTCCGTCATCAAGACGCTGCAGGCCATCGAGGCCAGCAACGTGGTGCTGCTGATGCTGGACGCCCAGACCGAAATCTCCGAGCAGGACGCCCACATCGCCGGCTTCGTGCTGGAAACGGGGCGCGCCGTGGTCGTGGCCATCAACAAATGGGACGGCCTGGACGGTGAAGCCAAGGAACGCATCGAACGCGAATTCCAGCGCAAGCTGCGCTTCCTGTCGTTCGCGCGCATGCACACCATTTCGGCCTTGCGCGGGCAGGGCATCAAGCCCTTGCTCAAGTCCATCAACGCGGCGCATGCCGCGGCGTTCGCCAAGCTGTCCACGCCCAAGCTGACGCGCGAGCTGCAGACCGCGGTCGAGCAGCAGCAGCCGCCCCGCAAGGGCATCTTCCGGCCGAAGATGCGCTATGCGCACCAGGGCGGACAGAACCCCCCGCTGGTCGTCATCCACGGCAACGCGCTGGACGCCATTCCGGACTCCTACCGCCGCTACCTGGAAACGCGCTTCCGCAACGCGTTCGACCTGGCCGGCACGCCGCTGCGCATCGAATTCAAGTCTTCGCACAACCCCTACGCGCAGGAAAACTGATCCATGAGCCGCTTCTGGAGTCCCGTGGTCGGGACGCTCAGTCCGTATGTCCCGGGCGAGCAGCCCAAGCTTCAGAACCTGGTCAAGTTGAATACCAACGAGCATCCCTACGGCCCGTCGCCCAGGGTGCTCGACGCGATCCGCTCAGCCTGCGACGACACGCTGAAGCTCTATCCGGACCCCTCGTCCGACCGCCTGCGGCAGACCATTGCCAGCACCGTCGGCGTGCAGCCGGGCCAGGTCTTCGTGGGCAACGGTTCCGACGAGGTGCTGGCGCACGTCTTTCTGGCGCTGTTGAAGCATGAGCGGCCGCTGCGCTTCCCGGACATCACCTACAGCTTCTATCCGGTCTATTGCGGCCTGTACGGCATCCAGTACGAAACGGTGCCGCTGACGTCCGATTTCCGTATCGACGTCGACGATTATCTGCCTGGCGGCAAGGGGCAGGCAGGCGCCATCATCTTCCCGAATCCCAATGCGCCCACCGGCCGCGCCCTCAGCGCGGCGGAGGTCGAACGCATCGTGGCCGGCAACCCCGACGCGGTCGTCGTGGTGGATGAGGCCTATGTGGATTTTGGCGGAGAGTCCGTCATTCCTTTGGTCGACCGCTACGACAACCTGCTGGTCGTGCAGACGCTGTCCAAGTCGCGTTCGCTGGCGGGGCTGCGCGTCGGTTTCGCCGTAGGCAGCGCCGAGCTCATCGACGGGCTGGAGCGTGTAAAGAACAGTTTCAACTCCTACCCCATCGATCGTCTGGCATCCGCGGGCGCGGTAGCGGCCCTGGAAGATGCGGAGTACTTTGAACGGACTCGCCAGGCTGTGATCGAAACCCGGTCGCGGATGACGGCGGGCCTGGAGTCCCTGGGTTTCGAGGTGCTGCCGTCGGCTGCGAATTTCGTGTTCGCGCGGCACCCCTCCAGGGATGCTGCGGGCCTGGCTGCCTCCCTGCGCGAACGCAGCATCATCGTGCGCCATTTCCGCCATGAACGCATCGACCAGTTTCTGCGCATTACCGTGGGCACCGACGAGCAGTGCGAACTGCTGCTGAAGGCGCTTGCGGAGGTCTTGCAGGCTTGAGCGGCGGCAGCTTTCCCATCGGAAAACTCTGGTGTCACTTTTGCTTCCCGGCCAAGTAGCACGGGCCGGGAAAACCCTGTAGAGTACAAGTTTCGGCGTACCCCACCAGTACAGAAGTACGCCACCACTCAATAACAAACAAATGGAGCCTGGCCAATGAGCAATAAAGGGCAAACTCTGCAAGATCCGTTCCTGAACACGCTGCGCAAGGATCATGTGCCCGTGTCGATTTACTTGGTGAACGGTATCAAGCTTCAAGGGCAAATCGAATCTTTTGATCAGTACGTGGTGCTGCTGCGTAATACGGTCACGCAAATGGTTTACAAGCACGCCATTTCTACCGTTGTTCCCGCACGCGCCGTAAATTTCCAGGTGGAAGTCCCTGCTGAATAGTCTCGCTCCAGCTTTACCTTTTTTTGCCCGCCGGACGGTTCTCGTCGGCGGGCATTTTCGCTTTGGCTCCAATATGGTGCATGTATGCGCGCTCTGATTATCAGCGTGGATCTGGGAGATCCGGACTTCGCGGCCCATGCCGAGGAATTCTCCATGCTGGCCAAGGGCGCTGGCGCGGAAATCGTCGGCACCTTGACGGCTCGGCGCGACCGGCCCGACGCCAAGTTCTTCATCGGTTCAGGCAAGGCCGACGAGGGCGTGGCCATGGCCCAGGCCTTGCTGGCCGACATTGTCCTGTTCGACCAGCCGCTGTCCCCCGCACAGCAACGCAACCTGGAACGCGCCTTCAATCTGCGCGTGGTCGACCGCGTTGCGCTCATCCTCGACATCTTCGCCCTGCGCGCGAAGAGCCATGAAGGCAAGCTGCAGGTCGAACTGGCGCAGCTGCAGCATCTGGCCACGCGCCTGACCCGCATGTGGAGCCACCTGGAGCGGCAGCGCGGCGGTATCGGCATGCGCGGCCCCGGCGAATCCCAGCTCGAAATGGACCGCCGCATGATCGGCGCCAAGGTGAAGGTGCTGCGCGAACGCCTGGACAAGGTCGAGCGCCAGCGCGTGACCCAGCGTCGGGCGCGCGCCCGCGGCGGCGCGCTGTCGGTGTCGCTGGTCGGCTATACCAACGCCGGCAAGTCCACCTTGTTCAACGCGCTGACGCGCGCGGACAGCTATGCCGCCGACCAGTTGTTCGCCACCCTGGACACGACCACGCGCCGCATCTGGATCGAAGGGGCGGGCTCGGTGGTGGTGTCCGACACGGTCGGATTCATCCGCGACCTGCCTCACGGCCTGATTGCGGCGTTCCGCGCCACCCTGGAAGAAACCGTGCACGCCGACCTATTGCTGCATGTGGTCGATGCCGCCAGCCCGCAGCGCGACGAACAGATCTTCGAGGTCAACAAGGTTCTGGCAGAGATCGGCGCGGCCGCCATTCCCACCATTCTCGTATACAACAAGATCGACCTGGCCGGATTGGAGCCGCGGGTGGAACGCGATGCACATGGTACGATTGCGCGAGTATTTGTAAGCGCCACCGAGCGCGCCGGTCTGGATGCGTTGCGCGGGGCAATTGCGGAGACCGGACAGATTGTGGGAAACAATGCCGCGAATTATCAAACTCTTCAATCTGAATGACCCCGGCTGGGGTCGTGGGAACAACAATGGCTCCGAGCCGCCGCCCAAGCGGCCTCAAGGCAACGGAGACGGCCCACCCGACCTGGACGAGGTCTGGCGCGATTTCAACAATCGCATCGGATCCCTGTTTGGGCGCAAGGGCGGGGGCGGCAATAACCGCCCCGGAAACCGCGGCGGCATGACGCCGCCGTCGCCGCGCGGTGCGCGCATCGGCCTGGGCGTCATCGCCCTGGTCGCGGCCGGCATCTGGCTGGCCAGCGGTTTCTACATCGTGCAGGAAGGCCAGGTCGCGGTCGTGACACAGTTCGGCAAGTACAAGTCGACGTCGCAAGCCGGTTTCCAATGGCGCATGCCGTATCCCATCCAGAGCCACGAAATGGTCAACGTGTCGCAGCTGCGCACGTTCGAGGTCGGTTTCCGTGGCGGCGCGCGCAACAAGGTCTTGCCCGAAGCGCTGATGCTCACGACGGACGAGAACATCGTCGACATGCAGTTCGTCGTCCAGTATCGCCTGCGTGCCGACGGTGCGCCCGATTACCTCTTCATGACGCGCGATCCCGATGAATCCGTCCGCCAGGCGTCGGAGACGGCCATGCGCGAAGTCGTGGGCAAGCAGTCGATGGACTTCGTGCTCTACGAAGGCCGCACCACGGTGGCCACGCAAGTGCAGACCCTGATGCAGCAGATTCTGGACCGCTACCAGACCGGCGTGCAGGTCAGCACCGTCGCCATCCAGAACGTGCAGCCGCCCGAGCAGGTGCAAAACGCGTTCGACGACGCCGTCAAGGCGGGTCAGGACCGCGAGCGCCAGATCAACGAAGGCCAGGCCTACGCCAACCAGGTCGTGC
>JALDYL010000239.1:0-6564 GCA_032153965.1 Achromobacter sp.
GCGCGCGCGCCGGGCGGCTCGTCCAGCGGCGCGGGCGTGGCCGTGGCCGCCGGCCTGGCGCCGCTGGCGCTGGGCGGCGACACCGGCGGCTCGGTGCGCGCGCCAGCAGCGCTGAACGGCCTGGTGGGCTACAAGCCGTCCACCGGCGTCATCAGCCGCGGCGGCTGCCTGCCCCTGTCGGACACGCTGGACGTGCTGGGCCCGATCACGCGCACCGTGGCGGACGCCCGACTGCTGACGCAACTGCTGGCCGGCCCCAACCTCGGCGACCCGGCCACGCTGGACTTTCCCGCAGGCGCCATCGCCGCCTTGCATCAGCCCGCCGTGCGCGGCCCGGGTCCGGTGGCCGTGCTGACGCCCGAAGCCTGGCCCGCCCCCTTGGCCGACGCCGGCCTGCGCGCCTGGCGCGAGGCCGAGGAAAACCTGGCGCGGGCCGGCTACACGCCCACGCCCTGGCATCCGCCCGCGGCCCTGTCGTTTGCCCGCATGGCCGACGACAACTCCGTGGTGCTGGCCTACGAGGCCTACCGCTATTACGGCACGCTGGCCGAAGACCCGGCCACGCCGCTGTGGGAAGTGGTGCGCAAGCGCATCGCGGCGGGCGGCCGCATTGCCCAGTCCGATTACGAAGCCGCGCTGCAGCGCCGCGCCGCCGACATGGCCGCGTTCGCGCAAGCCATGCAGGGCCTGGACGCCCTGCTGATGCCCGCCTGCGACCAGGCCGCGCAAGCGCTGGACGCCGACGACACCCGCCACGCTGGCCTGGGCAAGCTGCTGCGCCCCGCCAACTTCCTGGGCGCGGCCGCCATCTCGCTGCCCGTGGAATTCGATGCCGAAGGCATGCCCATGGCGGTGCAGCTGCTGGCGCCCGCAGGCGGCGACGCTGCCATGCTGGATTGCGCCGCGGCGCTGGAGCCGGTGCTGGCGCCGGCGCTACGGCGGCCGGATCTGTCGGCCTGGGGACTGTAAGGTCTGTGCGCCCGCCACATCCGCTGCCAGGAACGCCGCGCTACCTGGCAGCGCATGTGCTCAAGAGCCATTCGCGGAACACCCTGCATTTGCGCGGCAACTCGGCGCGCGGATACACCAGATACCAGCTCTTGTTGCTCGCGATCGGACGTTCGAAGGGAACCAGCAGTTCCTTGCGCCGCAGTATTTCAGTGGCGAACGAAGGTCGGCCGAGCACGACGCCCATGCCTGCGAGCGCCGCTTCGACTGCCACGACATAAGAGTCGAACTGGTGCCCCTTGGCGAGCAGAGCGGGATCGGGCAGACGTTCCCCGTCCCGGCGCGTTTCCCGGAACCAGCGGGGCCAATCCTCCGGCGACGTGGTGATGTGCAGCAGCGGAAAGCGCAATAGTTCGTCAGGCTGCAATAGCGCGCCGCGCCGATACAGCTGAGGAGACAACATGGGCACCATGTCCGGGCTGACCAGCGGCTCGAAGCAGAACTGCGGGTCGTGCTCATAAGCCCGGATGGCCAGATCGCAGGTGTCGTAGAAATCCGTCAGCGCATGGGTCACCGATAGCAGCTTGATCTGGATCCAGGGATGGCGCCGCGTGAAATCAGGCAGCCTGGGTATCAGCCAACGCATCGCGAAATTGGGCAGGACGCTCAAGGTCAGCGTCGCGGCGGCTTGCGGACCGGTCACGTTCTCCGTCGCCGTCTGGATCAAGTCAAAAGCGCTTTTGAGCGAGGGCGCCAGGCTCTCGCCCCGCTCCGTCAGCTCCAGCCCCGCGCGCGTGCGGCGGAACACCGCAAAGCCGAGCCATTCTTCCAGGCCCTTGATCTGCTGGCTGACCGCTGCGGGGGTGACGTGCAGGTCCTGCGCGGCCTGCGCGAAGCTGCGCAGACGCGCGGCCGCCTCGAATACCTGAAGCGCCTTCAAAGGAGGAAGTCTGCGGCTCATCGTGATGTTGGCTATCAAGCAATTCCATGGGTGACATTAGAAATTCTAACGACGATTGGCATCATGTTTAGAAAAAAGGCGGCAAAAATAAGAGCCACCCAAAGGAGACATTCAAAAACATGACCATGGAAGCAATCACGCCGCAGGATCACATGGCCTGCATCGCCGCCATCCAGCGCTTTGCAATGCTGGTGGATGCGGCAAGGTACGACGAGGCTGCCGATCTATTCGCAGTCGATGGCGTGCTGCAACGCCCCGATGAACGCATCGAAGGCCGCGCGGCGCTGCTCTCGTCCTTCAAGGCCCGCCCCGTCCAACGCCTGACGCGCCACATCCTGACCAACGTGTTGCTGGAGCCTGCCGGGCCCGGCCGGATACGCGCCTTCAGCTATGTCTCGGTCTACCGCCATCTGGGCCAGGAACCTCTGCCCCCCGTGTTGCCGGTGGCCGCCCGGCAGCCGGAAACCATCGCGGAATACAGCGATGAGCTGTGTCTGCGGGAGGGCCAATGGCTGCTACGGAACCGCACGGTGCGGCCGGTGTTCGACACGCTCTAGGGCAAGGTTTTCAGCTCGGCCGAACCTGACGCCGGACGCTGAAGGAGGACATGATGTCTGAAATGCACAAGCGGCCAGGCGCGCCCCGCAAGGGCCTGCCCTGGCTGCAACGCGCAGTCGTGGTCGCGCTGGGTGCGCTGTCACTGGCTGGCGCTGCCCGGGCCGAGGATCAGGCCATCCGCATCGTCGTGTCGTTGCCGGCCGGCGGCGGCGTTGATGTGATGGCGCGCTATCTGGCCCAGCAACTGGGTACGGAACTGCAACGTCCCGTGGTGGTGGAAAATCGCCCCGGCGGCAGCGGCACGATTGCCGCCCGCGCGGTCATGAATGCCTCCGAAGGCCAGACGACCTTGCTGGCGGGAGGAAACCAGGAAATCACCATTGCGCCGCATCTGCTCAAGGATGCGCACTACCGGCCGCTGGAATCCCTGTTACCGGTACTGCAAGTTGGCGTGGTGCCGTCGGTGGTTGTCGCCAAGGCGGGGACTGACGCCAGTCCTGACGCATTGCTTCAAGGCCTGAAGGAGCGGCGCGACTTGTCCATCGGCATCCCCGGACGCGGCACGCCCATGCATATCGCCCTGGAAGGCGTGGCTCACCAGGCCGGCGGACAATTCCTGCCGGTGCCGTACAAGGGTGCGCCTGACGTGCTGACGGGCGTACTGTCGGGATCCACTCAATATGGCGCCGTCGGATATTCGGCCGCCAAGAGCCTGCTGGACGGGGGCAGCCTCGTCACGGTAGCCGTGTTGGCGCAACAGCGCTCCCCGCTGCTTCCCCAGGTGCCCGCGATTTCCGAGCAGACCCTGTTTCAGCAGGGCCTGCCGCAGGTCTGGTACGGCTTTTTCATGCCGAGCAAGACGGCCAAGGACGAGGTGCGCAAGATTTCCGCCGCCTTTGAACGGCTGCTGGGCCAGGCGCCCGTGCAGGCCCGCCTGCAGGAGCTGGGCATCCAGGTCACCGGCCTGCAGCAGTCCGCGTTTTCCAAGGCGCTGGAGGCCGAATCCGGCTACTACCGCGACGCCATTCTTCGCTATGAGGTTCAATGATGACCGCCAATCTCGCCCTGATGATCGACCCGAGCGACCACGTGGCCACGGCCTTCGTGCCCTTGGCCGCCGGCAGCGCCATCTCGGTCGCAGCCGGCTCGGCCGCGTACCGCGTCGTTTTGCGCGATGCCATCCCATCCGGTCACAAGTTCGCCGTGACCGAGATCGCCGCAGGCAGCGAAGTGCGCAAATACGGCGCCTCCATCGGCCGCGCCCTGGGTGCGATACCTGCGGGCGCCCATATTCATCTTCACAATCTGGAAAGCCTGCGCGGCAGGGGGGACCGTTCATGAACGCATCCGTCTGGGGATACCCGCGCGGCGATGGCAGTTTCGGCATCCGCAACCATGTCGCTGTCATTGCGGCGATGGACAACGTCAACCCGGTGGCGCGCCGCATCTGCGAGTCCGTCAAGGGCACGGTGCCCATTTGCGTTGCCTACGGACGCGGCCAGTTCGGGGACGATCTGGCCCAGCACGATCGTGTGCTGCTGAACTATGCCACCCACCCCAATGTGGCTGCAGTGCTGATCGTCGGCCTGGAACCCGTGACCACGCAGCGTCTTGCCGCTGCCGTGGCGGCCACCGGCCGCCCGGTGCGGGCGCTCGATGTGCAGAGCGCCGGGGGCACCATTGAAGCAGTCGCGCACGGAATCCGCGATGCCGCTGCGCTGGTGGTCGAAAGTTCGGACATCATGCGCGCGCCCATGCCCTTGAGCGAGCTGGTGATCGGCGTCGAATGCGGGGCCTCCGACGCCACCTCGGGCTTGACTGCCAATGCGACCACCGGGCTGGTGGCTGACTGGCTGGTGGAGGCCGGCGGTGTCGTGATCCTGTCCGAGACCGACGAAATCGTGGGCGCCGAGACCAGCCTGGCGGCGCGCGCCTGCGAACCGGAAGTGGCGGCGCGACTGCTGGCGGCCGTGGCGCGCCTGGAAGCCCAGTCTGCCTTTCAAGGGCTGCAACTGTGGCCGCTGGGCGAGGACAACATCGCCGGCGGCCTGACGACGGTGGAGGAAAAGTCGCTGGGAGCGGTACGCAAGGGAGGCACCTCGCCGCTGCAGGAGGTGGTCGGCTACGGTGAAAAACCTCGTCGCAAAGGATTGGTGTTCATGGATGCGCCTGCGCCAGGCGTAGAGAATATCGCCGCGCTGGCCGCGGGCGGAGCGCACCTGATTCTGTTCAATACCGGAGTGGGCAATCCAGTGGGGCATCCACTGTCGCCCACCATCAAGTTGACCGGGAATCCGACCACCGCGCAGCGCTTTGCCGACAATATCGACGTGGACGTCAGCGACATCCTGACGGACGGGCAGACGCTGGAGCAAGCCGCGGCGAAGCTGCGTGAAGCCATGCTGCGCGTGGCCGCCGGCCGGATGACGCAAAGCGAAGTGCTGGGCGACACCGAAGTCTCCATCTCCCGCATCGAACTCGGCTTCATGCGCCACTTGCGCGAGCACGCACCGGAGCTGCGGGCATGAGCGGGCCGATCGCTAGCGCCGCCCAGTTGACCGGATGGGTCGCTGCCGTCTTGCAACACGCGGGCGTCGGCCCCGAACATGCGGCGCTGGCCTCTGGCGCGATGGTGCGCACGGAACTGCGAGGCGTCGCCACCCACGGCCTGACGCGGCTGGCCTCCTATCTGGAGAAGCTACGCTCCGGCGAAGTGAACCCCGCGCCCGACATCGGCGTGCGCCGCAGCCCAGGCATCTGCACCCTCGACGCCGACGGCGCCCTGGGCCAGGTCGCCGCCCTGATGGCGATACAGGAAGGTCTGGCAATGCTGGAAACGGAGGTCTCCGTCATATGCCGCATCCGCGACTGCGGCCACCTGGGCGCCCTGGGCCACTATGCCCTGTTGGCGGCTGAGCGCGGCCACATCGCCCTGGTGTTCCAGCGCACGCCTCCGCTCATGGCCCTACCAGGCTATGAGGGGCGGACGGTGGGCAACAATCCGATCGCCTTTGGCTGCCCTGTCCCTGGCGCGGCGCCCCTGGTTTTCGACATGGCCTGCAGTGTGGCCGCGCGCGGCCACATTCTGCTGGCCGCCCGGGAAGGCAGTGACATCCCCCCCGACTGGGCGCTGGATGCCGCAGGCAGGCCCACCACCGATGCCGGCGCTGCCCTGGAAGGGGCCCTGCTACCCATGGCGGCCCATAAGGGCATGGGGCTGGCCATCCTGGCCGAATGCCTGGCCGGCGCGCTGGCCGGCGCCGAGCCCGAGTCGCGCCAGAAGGTGCATCACACGCCGCGCAGCGGCGCCGCGGGCGGACAAAGCACTTTGATCTGGCTGGTAAATCCGCAACGCGCGGGCTCGGCGTCGTTTGCCGACTATATGCGCGAATGGGCCGCGGGCTTCCACCAGCGCGGCGGCGCGCAAGCCCGTCTGCCGGGAGCGCGAGCCGCCGCCTTCGAGCGGGCGGCTCTCGCAGATGGCCTGCGTATTCCCCATGTCTTGGCGCAAGAGCTGGAGGCCATCGGCCAGGCCACGGGGTTGCCGCCGCCATGGTCCGTCCATTGAACCACCGCGCGAAAGGACATTCGCGGAGTTGAGGGCCGGACATCGGCGCCGGCGAATGCCGGCGATGCAATCGTGACAGACAGAAAAAAGCCCCCGCATTTGAATTGCGGGGGCCTTTCTCGATCTGGCGCCTGGAAGGCTTACGCGCCCTTCTTCAGCGCCTGGACCTTGTCCGTGGCTTCCCACGAGAACTCCGGCTCGGAACGGCCGAAGTGGCCATAGGCGGCGGTCTTGGCGTAGATCGGGCGCAGCAGATCCAGCATGTTGACGATGCCCTTCGGACGCAGGTCGAAGTGCTCGCGCACCAGCTTGGCGATCTGGTCGTCGGGGATGACGCCGGTGCCTTCCGTGTACACGGTGATGTTGATGGGCTCGGCCACGCCGATGGCGTAGCTGACCTGCACCTGGCACTGGCGCGCCAGGCCGGCGGCCACGATGTTCTTGGCCACGTAGCGGGCGGCGTAGGCGGCCGAGCGGTCGACCTTGGACGGATCCTTGCCCGAGAACGCGCCGCCGCCGTGCGGGCAAG
>JALDYL010000240.1:0-6451 GCA_032153965.1 Achromobacter sp.
GCATTTCCAATTTCCTGATCTGGCAGATGGCTTACGCGGAGTTCTACTTCACGGATCGCTACTGGCCGGATTTCGGCGCCGCCGAGCTTGCGGCCGCCTTTGACTGGTACCGCACGCGCGAACGCCGCTTCGGCCGCACCAGCGCGCAACTCGGCGAAGTCGGCGCGAAATAAACGGACGACCAGCGCGTCTTTCCAGGTTGTACACGAGGAGACCGTCATATGTTGGGACAGCGTATCGTTACCGCAGTCGTACTGTTGGCCGTTCTGGCTGCTGCGATGATCAGCGCGAACCCCTGGTGGTTCGTTGCCTTGTTGGCCCTGGCTGCGGCCTGCGCCAACTGGGAGTGGCTGCGCCTGACGCTGCCGCAACCGCCTTCCCCCTTGATCGCCGTCGGCGTCGCCGTGCTGCTGTTTGCGGGCATGCTGGCCTTGGCTTCGGCCTGGCTGGCGGGCGACGGCACGGGAATTGCGGATCCCGCCTGGGTGCTGCGCTATCTGGTGCCGGCAGTGGCTGCGGTGTGGTTGTTCGGCGGCTTGGCGGCGGTGGTGCGCGGCCATTCCGATGCGCCACCCGCCAGCCTGGGCTGGTCGGTGTTTTCCGTGCCCGCCGCGTTTGCCGCCTGGGCCGTGCTGGCGCAGATGTTCGTGGCGCACGGCGCCGGCTTCGTGGTGTCGCTGCTGGCGCTGGTCTGGGTCGCCGATATCGCCGCATATTTCGCCGGCAGGGCGTTCGGCAAGCGTAAACTGGCTCCGCGGGTCAGCCCGGGCAAGACGATGGCCGGTGCGGTCGCCGGCGTCCTGGGCGCGGTCATCTGGATCGGCCTTTCCAGTCTGTGGGAGGGCACTTACGGCCACGCGCTGGTCGAGCGCTGGAGCTTGTGGCTGGCCCTGCCCATCGCCGCGCTGCTGGGCGTGGTGTCGATCGTCGGAGACTTGTTCGAATCGCTGCTCAAGCGCCGCGCCGGCCGCAAGGATTCCAGCACGCTGCTGCCGGGCCACGGCGGGGTCTATGATCGCATTGACGCCATTCTCCCGGTCGCGCCGTTTGCGCTACTTTTGTCTGGAGTGTTGTTTTGACGGCTTTTCAACGCGTCGTCGTGCTGGGATCCACCGGTTCGATCGGTGAAAGCACGCTGGATGTGATCGCCCGCCACCCCGAGCGCCTGGCGGTTTATGCCTTGTCGGCGTACAGCCGGATGGAGCGCCTGGCGCAGCAGGCGCAGGCGTGCCGGGCAGCGGTCGTGGTGGTGCCCGATGCGGCTGCCCGCGAAAAATTCATTGCCGCCTGGGCTGGCGGCCAGCCCAGGCCGGAAATCCGGATCGGCGCGCAGGCGCTGGCCGATACCGCCGCCGATTCCCAATGCGACTCGGTCATGGCCGCCATCGTGGGCGCCGCCGGTCTGCCGGCCGCCTTGGCGGCAGCCCGCGGCGGCAAGCGCGTGCTGCTGGCCAACAAAGAGGCGCTGGTCGCGGCCGGCTCGCTCTTCATGCAGGCCATACGCGACAACGGCGCTGAACTGCTGCCTATCGACAGTGAACACAACGCGATCTTCCAGTGTTTGCCCCATGGCGGGCGCGCGGTCGCACCGGATAGTCCCGCGCCGGGCGTGCGCCGCCTGTTGCTGACCGCTTCCGGCGGCCCGTTCCGTGGACGCGACCTGGAAGACCTGCACGACGTGACCCCGGCCCAGGCCTGCGCCCACCCCAACTGGAGCATGGGCCGCAAGATTTCGGTCGATTCCGCCACCATGCTCAACAAGGGTCTTGAAGTGATCGAGGCGCATTGGCTGTTCGCCATGCCCGCCGACCGCATCGAGGTGGTGGTGCATCCCCAGAGCGTGGTGCATTCCATGGTGGAGTACGACGACGGCTCGGTGCTGGCGCAGCTCGGTCAGCCCGACATGCGCACGCCCATCGCCTACGGCCTGGGCTTTCCCGAACGGCTGGACAGCGGCGTCGGTCCGTTGGACCTGACGCGCCTGGGCCGGCTGGACTTCGAGAAGCCCGATCTGGCCCGTTTTCCGTGCCTGGCCCTGTCGTTCGCGGCGCTGCGCGCCGGGCAGGGGGCCTGCGTGACGCTGAATGCCGCCAATGAGATCGCGGTGGAGGCGTTTCTGAGCGGCCGGCTGGCCTATACCTGGATTCCGCGGGTCATCGAGGCGACCCTGGAGTGGCAGGCGCGGCAAGCATCTGTTACGCTCAACAGTCTTGACGACGTGCTCGCGCTAGACTCGGACGCGCGCGTTTTCGCCGGCAACCTGGGCCTGGCCTGACGTGGGCTCGATCGCCATCGTCCGCCGGCCTCTGATTTTCTAGATTTCTCCGACCCCGATGCTTTTCACCCTGCTGGCCTTTGCGGTTGCGCTTGGCACCCTGATCATCTTCCATGAGCTGGGGCACTATTGGGTGGCCCGTCTGTGCGGCGTGAAGGTGCTGCGCTTTTCGGTGGGGTTCGGCAAGGTCATCCTGCGCCGTACCGACCGCCACGGCACCGAATGGGCCGTCTCGGCCCTGCCGCTGGGCGGCTACGTCAAAATGCAGGACGATCCTCCCGCCGGCGCGAGCCCGGCGGAAATCGCCGGGGCCTTCAACCGCAAGCCCGTCGGCCAGCGCATCGCCATCGTCGCGGCCGGCCCCATCTTCAACCTGATACTTGCGGTCTTCCTGTACGCCGGCCTGAACATGGCCGGCACCGAGGAACCCGTGGCCGTCATCGCTCAGCCCGCGGCCGACACGCCCGCCGCGCGCGCCGGCCTGCTCTCGGGCGACCACATCCTGGCCATCGATGGTCAGGAGGTCGCCTCATGGTCCGACGCGCGCTGGCGCCTGATGGACGTCATGGCGACCGGCGGCAGCGCCCGCATCGAGGTCAAGACTCCCGCAGGGGCCGTCCAGCAACGCGAACTGGTCCTGCCGTCCAACACCATGGATCCCGCCGGCGGCGACCCGCTGGCCGCGGCCGGCGTGCGCCTGGCCCAGCCCAAGCCTGCCGTGCGGGCCGTCAACGACGGCGGCGAAGGGCAGGCGGCCGGCCTGCGCGCGGGCGACCTGGTCCTGGCCGTGGATGGCGTGCCCACGCCGGACACCGGCGCCCTGGTGCGGCAGATCCAGGAAAGCGCCGGCAAGACGCTGGCGCTTACGCTGGCGCGCGACGGCGCCAATATTTCCCTGAACGTCACGCCGCGCGCCGAGACCGTCAACGGCCAGGTGATCGGCCGCCTGGGGGTCCAGCTGGGTGGCGACATTCCCATGGTCACCGTGCGCTATGGCGTGTTCGAAAGCCTATGGAAGGGCGCCGTGCGTACCTGGGATACCGCCTGGTTCTCGCTGCGCATGATGGGCCGCATGGTGACGGGCGACGTTTCCTGGCGCAATGTCAGCGGTCCCGTGACCATCGCGGATTACGCCGGCCAGACCGCCAGAATCGGAATTGTTGCGTATATCGCGTATATCGCCTTGATCAGCATCAGCCTGGGCGTACTAAATTTGCTGCCTATTCCCATGCTGGACGGTGGTCATCTGCTGTACTATTTCGTCGAAATTGTACGGGGTAGCCCGCCGCCAGCAAGGTGGATCGATATCGGACAGCGCGCCGGCATAGGTTTATTGGCAAGCCTGATGGGGCTTGCGCTATTCAATGATTTCACGCGTTTGTTCACTTGAACGCGATTTAGCATAAAATCCCCCGCCATTTGCACGACCGAGGATACTCAAGGATGTCTTTTCGCCGGATGTTTCATCACAAAAAGGGTGTACTGCCGGGTTTGATCGCCGCACTGCTGGTTCCGGCCATCGCCCACGCCTTCGACCCTTTTGTCGTGCGGGATATCCGCGTAGAGGGTATTCAACGAACTGACGCCGGCACCGTCTTCGGCTATCTCCCCGTCAAGGTGGGTGAGAAGTTCACCGAGGAAGAGGCGACCGAAGCCATCCGCCGCTTGTACGGCACCGGCTTTTTCACTGACGTACAGATCCAGACGGACAACAACGTCGTCGTGGTGGTCGTGCAGGAACGCCCCACGATCGCGTCGGTGAACTTCAACGGCATGCGCGAGTTCGACTCCAAGGCCATCACCACGTCGCTGGCGCAGGTGGGCTTCGCCGAAGGCCGCATCTTCGACCGCTCCATGCTCGAGCGCGCCGAATACGAACTGAAGCAGCAGTACCTGTCCAAGGGCAAGTACGGCATCGAAGTGACTTCCACCGTGACCCCGCTGCCGCGCAATCGCGTGGGGGTGAGCTTCGACGTGTTCGAAGGCTCGGTCGCGCGCATCCAGGAAATCCGCTTCGTGGGCAACAAGGCTTTCTCGGAAAGCGATCTGCTCGACGAATTCAAGCTGACCACGCCGGGCTGGCTGACCTGGTACACCGATACCGACAAGTACTCGCGCGAAAAGCTCGAAGGCGACCTGGAACGCCTGCGCTCGTTCTACCTGGACCGAGGCTACCTCGAGTTCTCGGTCGAGCCGCCCCAGGTCACGATTTCGCCGGACCGCCAGGACATCCGCATCACGATCACCGTGCACGAAGGCGAGCCCTACAAGGTGCGCAGCGTGAAGCTGGCCGGCAATCTGCTGGGCCTGGACAAGGAAATCGGCGCGTTGCTGGAAATCAAGCCGGAAGAGACGTTCTCGGCCGCCAAGGCCAACGGCTCGGCCAAGGCCATCACCGACTACCTGGGTGAACTGGGCTACGCGTTCGCCAACGTCAACCCCAACCCGCAGTTGGACCGCGCCAAGCATGAGGCCGACCTGACGTTCTACGTCGACCCCAGCCGCCGCGTGTACGTGCGCCGCATCCAGATCGGCGGCAATACCCGCACGCGCGACGAAGTCGTGCGCCGCGAAATGCGCCAGCAGGAAGCCGCCTGGTACGACGCCAAGGACATCAAGACCTCGCGCGACCGCGTCGACCGCCTGGGCTATTTCAGCGACGTCAACGTCAAGACCGATCCGGTTCCGGGCTCCCCCGACCAGGTCGACGTCAACGTGGACGTCAAGGAAAAGCCCACCGGCATGATCAACCTGGGCGTGGGTTACGGCTCGTCCGAAAAGGCCATTCTGTCGGCCGGCATCAGCGAAGACAACGTCTTCGGCAGCGGCACCAACCTGACCCTGCAGCTGAACACCAGCAAGACCAACCGCGCCATCGTGCTGTCGCACACCGATCCGTACTGGACCAAGGACGGCATCAGCCGCACCACGTCCGCCTACTATCGCGTGACCGAGCCCTGGAACAACAACGACGGCGACTACCGCGTCAAGGCCATGGGCCTGGGCATGAACTTTGGCGTGCCGATCTCGGAATATGACCGGATCATGCTGGGCGCGAACATCGAACGCAACCAGATCGACCTGTTCAACAATTCGCCGGCAGCCTACGAGAAGTTCGTCAAGGACTACGGCGACGCGACCAACTCGGTGATCTTCACCACGGGCTGGACCAAGGACACGCGCGACAGCGGCCTGGCGCCGACCAAGGGCGGCTATACCCGCCTGAAGGCCGACCTGTCGACCATCGATCTGCAGTACACGATGCTGACGGCTCAGCAGCAGTATTTCGTGCCGCTGGGCGGCTCCTATACCCTGGCCTTGAACGGCATGGTCGATTGGGGGCAGGGCTACGGCAGCAAGGATTACCCGATCATCAAGAACGTCTATGCCGGCGGCATCGGCACGGTGCGCGGCTACGAGGGCTCGTCGCTGGGTCCGCGCGATTCGAAGACCGGCGACTACCTGGGCGGCACGCGGCGCGTCATCGCCAACGCGCAGCTCTATCTGCCGTTCCCGGGCGCGTCGAAGGATCGCACCCTGCGCTGGTTCATTTTCTCGGACGCGGGTCAGGTTTCGGCCGGCAGCGGCCAGAGCTGCACTGGCGGCAAGCCCGGCAGCGAGGTCGAGGATCCGTGCGGCTGGAGGTTCTCGGCCGGTATCGGCCTGTCGTGGCAGTCGCCGATGGGACCGTTGCAGCTGTCCTATGCCCGTCCGCTCAATTCGAAGTCGGGCGACGACAAGCAAAGCTTCCAGTTCCAGATCGGGACTGGTTTCTAAGCGCCGTTACGCTTGAAAACAAGGGAGTAGGGCGCACAGCCGGCTCCCTTGCTGTTTAGTGGCACAATACACACTTTGGCTTTGCCTTACTGGAAGGTGAGATTTTCATGATGTCTGATTCCGCACTTAAAACCTCGAATTCGCTGCGCGCCAAGCGCCGCGGCAAACTGGGCGGCTCGATTGCCCTGGTAGGTGCGCTCATACTCGGTTCGGCTGCTGCGATTCCCGCGCAGGCTCAAGGCACGAAGATCGGTTTCGTCAATACCGAGCGGATCCTGCGCGAATCGAGCCCGGCCAAGGCAGCGCAAAGCAAGATCGAAGCCGAATTCAAGAAGCGCGACGATGAACTCCAGCGCCTGAACAACAGCCTGCGTTCGCAAGCCGAGAAGTTCGACAAGG
>JALDYL010000241.1:0-6449 GCA_032153965.1 Achromobacter sp.
TGCCCCAGGTCGGCGCGGGCGGCGGCACGCCCAGGCCCAGGAAGGACAGGGCGCTCTCGGCCAGGATGACCCAGCCGAACATGGAAGTCGCCAGCACCGTCAGCGGCGCCACGCAATTGGGCAGCACGTGGCGGAACATGGTGTAGAGCTCGGAGTTGCCGAGCACGCGCGAGGATTCGATGAACTCCTTCTCGCGCAGCGACAGCACCGTGCCGCGCACGATGCGCGTCACCGAAGGCGTGTAAGCCAGGCCCAGCGCCAGGATGATGCCGTACTTGTTGGCGCCCACCACCGCCAGCAGGCCCAAGGCCAGCAGCAGCCCGGGGAATGCCAGCAGCGCATTGTTGAAGGCCATGATGATGCGGTCGGTCCAGCCCCGCACAAAACCGGTCAACACGCCGATGGCGGTGCCCAGCACGACGGAGAACGAGACGGTCAAGAGGCTGATCCAGACGCTGGTCGAGGCGCCCACCATCAAGCGGCTGAGCACGTCGCGGCCGAATTCATCGGTGCCCAGCCAGAACTGGGCGCTTGGCGGCTTGAGCCGGGACGCGAAGCTGATGCCCAGCGGGTCGCGCGGGGTCCAGACGGCGCCGATGAGGGCGGCGCCCACGACGATCGCGATGATGACCCCGCCTATGGCCGCGTTGGCGGGCAGGCGGCGGCGCCGGGGCTTTGCGGGATGGATGGCTGTAGTCAGTTGCATGGCGGTTTACTCCGCTCCAACGCGGGGATCGAAGGCGGGATAGAGCAGGTCGACGAACAGGTTGACCAGCACGTAGATGACCGCGACGAACAGCAGGCAACCCTGGATCACGGGGTAGTCGCGGGCGAAGATGGAATCGACCAGCAGGCGGCCCAGGCCGGGTATGGTGAACACGGTCTCGACCACCGCGATGCCGCCCAGCAGGTTGCCCAGCACCAGCCCGATCAGGGTCCAGGTGGGGCCGAAGGAATTCTTGAAGACGTGATGGGTCAGCACCGCGCGCTCGCTCAGGCCCTTGGCGCGGGCATGGGTCACGTAATCCAGGCGCAGGACTTCCAGGGCGCTTGCGCGCGCCATGCGCATCAGCACGCCGATTTCATGCAGAAACAACGTCAGGATGGGCATGGCCAGGTACAGCAGGCCCGCGACCGCGTCCTCCGACACCGACACGTAGCCCACGACCGGCAGCCATTCCAGCTTCAGTCCCAGCAGCAGCAACAGCAGCAGGCCTAGCCAGAAGGTGGGGATGGACACCAGCAGCGTGGCCATGCCGACCAGCGCGATATCGGTGGCGCGGTTCTGGCGCCAGGCGGCGATGATGCCGGCCGGCACCGCGACCAGGGCTGCGGCCGCCACGGCGGCCAGCACGATGGGGGCGCTGACCAGGAAGCGGTCCCAGACCAGGGCCAGCACAGCCTGGCCGGTGGTAATGGATTTCCCCAAGTCGCCCTGCAGCAGGTCGCCGAACCACAAGGCGAACTGCGCGGGCCAGGACTGGTCCAGGCCCATGCGCTGGCGCAGTTCTTCCAGGCTGGCGGGGTCGGCAAGGTCGCCCAGCAGCAGTTGGGCCGGATCGCCCGGGATCATGCGGATCAGCACGAAAACGGCGACGGACACGATCAGCAGTGTCGGTATGGCCATTCCGATGCGCGAGAGTGCGAAGCGAAACATAGGGGGCTCGTAGCTCACGTCCCGGCGCCTGCCGCGGCAGCGCGATGGTGACGATACGGTTGACGGGGCCGCTATGCCGGCTCGGCTGCGGGACGACGTAACTTTGACGTCCTGTCATAAAGAAGTAAAACTAAAATTACTTTGTGATATATAAAGTTCTTCTTACCGATATGGCATCCATCCGATGAGCTCGATCCGTTTCTTCCGCACCTTTGTCGCCGTGGCGCGCAGCGGCTCGTTCGCCGCCGCGTCGGAGCGGGTGTCGCTGACGCCGGCCGCGGTCAGCCTGCAGATGCGGACCCTGGAAGACGACCTGGGCGTCACCCTGTTCGACCGCAGCGGCAAGATCGTGTCCCTGAGCGAAGGCGGACACCGGCTGCTGCCGCGCGCCGAACAGCTGCTGGCGCTGTACGACGACCTGCGCGACGGCCCCGCCGGCGACGAGCTGGTGGGTTCCATCGACGTGGGGTCGGTGGGCACGTCCATGGCGTTTCTGGCGCGCGCCGTGCTGACCTTGCGGGACTCGCATCCCAAGCTCAACGTGCAGCCGGTGATCAGCTTTTCCGGCGACCTGTCGCTGCGCGTGCGGGCTGGGGAGCTGGACGCGGCGCTGGCGGTCAAGAACGCCCACAAGCTGCCTTCCGGCACGCAATGGACGCCGCTCTACACAGAACCGTTCGTGTTCATCGCCAACCGCCAGGCGGCGGGCAAGGCGGAGGTGGCCAGCCTGATGGCGCGGCGGCTTTTCCTGCGGCCTTCGCGCGACACGCATACGGGGGCGCTGATCGATGCCTTCATACGCAGGAACCATCTGAAGTTCGGCGACTACCTGGAAATCAATTCGCTGCGGACCATGGTCGAACTGGTCCACCAGGATGTCGGCGTGACCATCGTGCCGCTGACGCGCGCGGCGCACTGGGAGGAGGATCCGCGGCTGCGCGTGGCCTACTTCGATGATCCCTCCGCGCAACGGACCGTCGGACTGTTCGAGAACGAGGCGCGCAGCCATCTGACCAGCGCGCTCAGGCGCGTTCTGCTGGCCACGATCGAACAGGATGCCCAGGTCAGGCGGTGATCCCCATTACAATGCGGTATTCATCACTTCACAGGGAGTCATTCGCCATGCGCCACTGATGCTGCCGTCTACACGACGGCCAGTCTCCACCCACCCCCAAAGAGCAGGGGGAGTTCCTGGCATCCTTGGAATTGCACATGACGAATCCCTATATCGCGCTGGAAGGCGTGTCCTATGTTCTGCCGGACGGTAGGGCGCTATTCTCCGGTCTCAACGAACAGTTCGACCTGCGGCCTACCGGGCTGGTGGGCCGCAACGGCGTGGGCAAGAGCGTGCTGGCCCGCATTCTTGCCGGCCTGCTGCCGCCCGCCAGCGGCCGTTGCCTGGGCTCGGGCAGCGTGCATTATCTGGCCCAGCAGACCGCGCCGCGTGTGGCAGAGACCGTGGCCGGCCTGGCGGGCATGCAGGCCACGCTGGCTGCGCTGGGGCGCATCGAAGCGGGCAGCGCCGCCGCCGAGGACTTCGACCTCGTGGGCGAGCGCTGGGATGCGCGCCTCGCGTTGCAGCAGGAGCTGGAGCGCTGCGGCCTGGGCCATCTGGATGCCGCGACGCCGGCCGCCGCGCTCAGCGGCGGCGAGGCCATGCGTGTCGCCTTGATCGGCGCCTTGCTGTCGGACGCCGACTTCCTGATCCTGGACGAACCTACCAACCATCTGGACCGGCCGAACCGGCTGGCCTTGGCCGAGCAACTACGGCGCTGGCCGCGCGGTTTGCTGGTGATCAGCCACGACCGGCAACTGCTGGAGACGATGCAGCGCATCGTGGAATTGTCGACGCTTGGGCTGCGCGGGTATGGGGGCGGTTACGGCTTTTACGCGCAGCGCAAGGAAGAGGAGCGGTGCAACGCGCTGTCGCTGCTGGAGCAGCGCAAGCATGAGCGGCAACGCGAAGAACAGGCCCTGCGTGCACAGCGCGAACGCCAGGAGCGCCGCCAGGCGCGCGGCAACCGCCAAGCGCGCGACGCCAATCAGGCCAAGATCCTGCTGGGCCGGCAAAAGGCGCGCAGCGAAACCTCCGCGGGCAAGCTGCGCCACCAGCATGCGGCGGCCAGCGAGCAGCTTGCCTTGCGCGTGCGCGAGGCGGCCGCGCGGGTCGACGACCAGGACGCCATCGTGCTGCATGCGCCGCCAGACGCCATGCCGGCGCAGCGCCGCGTCGCCGAGCTGGACGCGGTGGAGCTGCCGTTTGTCCCGGCCGCCACGCGCCGCATCGACCTTACGCTGGGCGGGCAGCAGCGGGTGGGCGTGGTCGGTCCGAACGGTTGCGGCAAGTCGACCTTGCTCAAGGTGCTGGCGGGACAGCTGCAGGCATCGGGCGGAACCTGCCGGGTCGCGGCAAAGGCCGTGTATCTGGATCAGGAGCTGGCCATGCTGGCGCCGCAGCAGCCTGTGCTGGCGCAGTTGCAGGCGGCCAATCGCGGCGCGACGCAAGCCGACTTGCGCACGCGTCTGGCCCAGCTGGGTCTGGACGCGCGCAAGATCGCGGCGCCCAGCGGCGCGCTCAGCGGAGGCGAGCGCCTGAAGGCCGCGCTGGCCTGCGCGCTGTACGCGGACCCGCCCGCGCAGCTGCTGTTGCTGGATGAACCCAGCAATCACCTGGATCTGCCTTCGATGCAGGCATTGGAGGCGATGCTGCGCGCCTATCGCGGCGCCCTGGTGGTGGTGTCCCATGACGACGCGTTCATGGACAGCCTGGACCTGACGCACCGGCTGGCCGCTGGCAGCGGCGGCTGGCGCCTGGAAACTATCTGATCGACAGTTCCAGGATGTCGTCGCCGGCTTCGTCCCGTTCGCCGGTGGGAATCCAGCCCAGGTGCCGGTAGAAGCCGTGGGAACGCACGGCGGGATCGCTGGCGCAGGCCAGGAACAGGCGCTCGTGTCCCAGGCTTGCCAGATGCTGGACCATCAGTTGCAGCAGGGTCTTGCCCGCGCCCTGGTTTTCGCTTTCGGGCAGCAGGGCCAGGACCACGATTTCGCCGCTATCGCGGTCGCCGAAACAGTAGCCTGTCACCCGGCCGTGGGCGCAGGCGACAAAGCCGGGCAGGTCGCCCGCGCGCACGCCGGCGGCCCAGCTGTCCACGGTGATGCCCAGCGCGCGCAGTTCCTCCACGGAAAATGCGTTCTCTCTAGTCTGGCCGCGGATCGTCAGGCAGGCGGGGACGTCGTCGGCGGTGGCGGGGCGGTATGTCAGTGTGTTCATGGCCGTATATTGACACCCTGTGCGTAATCGTGGCGAGCGGTAACACTCGGCGCGCCCCGGCGGCATTAAGATCGTCCGCTTCAATCCGCGCACTGCAGGGTGTAGGCATGCTCGAGTCCGTACTCGCGCCATGGGCGCTCACCGGCCGGCTGTGGCTGCGGGTCTGGCCGCAATTGATGGCGCTGGTGCTGGCAGGCACGCTGGCCCGCGATGTGCTGCTGTGGGTGGCGGCGCAGACCGGCTTCGCCAATCATCTGGCCGGCCTGGCCGTGCTGACGTTGGTGGCGCTGGCTCAGTTGGTGACCACCGTCGCGATGTTTCTCGTGCTGCTGCCGGGGCTGCCGGCCTTGCGAGGCGCGCAGGAAGCGGCGCGCGCCGGGCAGGCGGAGACGGACGGGAGCAGGGCGCGGCTGGGACAGGCGTTGACGGTGGCCTTGCTGCCGTTCTTCGCCTACTACGCGGCCTGGGGCTTTCTGGGCGACATCGTGCGGCAGTACTCGCGCCTGGCCTATGGGCTGGATCCGCTGGGCGAGCACGGCAATGTGCTGGACGCGCTGGATTCCCGCTGGCTGCTGGTCTCGGTAGTGGTCTCCTGGCTGGTGCGCAAGGCGGCGGTCAAGGCGCGCGAGCGCACGGGCCGTGGCCGCTGGCAGTGGCTGGTGGTGCTGTGCGAGACCAACTGGATCCTGATCGGCCTGTACGTCATCAGCCGCTGGAAGGACCAGGCCTGGCAATGGCTGGCCGACCGGCGCGGGCTGGAGGCGTTGCTGCAGTCGCTGACGAACATGCTGACGCCCGTCTCGAATGCCTGGGCCGCGGGCGTGGCGCCGGTGGAGGCGCAAGGGCCCAGCCTGGGCGCGGCGCTGGTGAGCCTGTTCTTCTATGCCTTGCTGCCGGTGCTCTGGCTGGTGATGGCCGCGCTGGTCTATGGCTATGACGTGCGCGACGACGCCGAACTCAGGCGCTATGAAAGGCTGCAAAGGCTGGGCGACCGCTACCGCGCCGTGCCGCGCTTTCTGCGCGATTTCATCGAGCATTTCGTGGCCGGGTACCGCAAGCGCTATCTGCCCCTGGCCAGCGGCGTGCGCCTGGCTTTTCACAGCAGCGCGGTGCTGCTGGTGACGCTGATCGTGGGCTACCGCCTGATCGATTGGGGCGCCGCATGGTTGTGGTACGGCGCGACGCGCCTGATCGGCCCGCACGACCTGGATACCTGGCAGGTACTGGCGCACGTCGTTTCGCTGCTGTTCGGCAGCCCGTTCCGCGATTCGTCCACCGGCCTGCTGATCGAGCCGCTGCGCATCTGCTTTCTGGCCGCCGTCCTTGAATGCGCATACGCGCCCTGGAGGATGCGCAGCCCGGCGCCAGCGCCGGCTGCCTGATTCAGCCCGCCGCGTCCGGCGGCGCGAAGCGCAGGTAAGCCGGCCGTTCGGCGTCGATGGACACGGTGACCGACCAGGGCGCAGCCGCGTCGGCGGGCACCATGAAGGCTTCCATGATCTGCACGCTGGCGCCGGG
>JALDYL010000043.1:0-32386 GCA_032153965.1 Achromobacter sp.
GGCCAACTACGGCGCGGCCAAGCTGGGCATCGTGGCCTTGTCCAAGATGATCGCGTTGGACATGGGCCGCTACGGCGTGCGCTCCAACTGCATCGCCCCGTCGGCCTGGAGCCGCATGACCAGTTCCATCCCCACCGACACGCCGCAGCAGCTCGACCGCGTCGAAAAGCTCAAGAAGATGGAGGCAGGCAAGATCGCGCCGATGGCCGTGTACCTGCTGAGCGATGCCGCGCGCGAAGTCAGCGGCCAGATATTCGCCGTGCGCGCCAACGAAATCATGCTGATGAGCCAGCCGCGCCCCTTACGTTCCGTGCACTTCAGCGACGGCTGGACGCCGCAGCGCATCGCCGAGGTCGCCATTCCGGCGATGCAGAAGCACTTCTATCCCCTGGAACGCTCGCCCGACGTGATGAGCTGGGATCCGATCTGACCTGGCGGCCAGACTACGGAATCGTTTTTGGAATAGAGGGGGGCGTCATGCGCTTGAGCTATGAGCAACTGCTGAACTATGAATTGCCGGAGATCAGGCAACGCTGTACGGCGCGCGACGCCATGCTGTACGCGCTATCGGTGGGACTGGGACAGGATCCCTTGGACGCGTCCGACCTGGCCTACGTGGGCAGGCAGCACGATCCGCTTGTGCTGCCCTACATGGCCGTGGTCCTGGGCTATCCGGGCTTTTGGCTGACCGCGCCCGATATCGGGGCCGATACGGTGCGGCTGCTGCACGGCGAACAGGGCATGGAACTGTTCCATCCCATTCCCGCCGCAGGCGAACTGATCGGCAAGACCCGCGTCGTGGAGGCGGTGGACAAGGGGGAAAAGGGACTGTTGCTGTATTCCGAAAAAACGTTGACGGATGCCGCCACGGGACGGCTCGTCGCGCGGACTTCGGCGACTCATGTGCTCAGGGGCGATGGCGGCATGGCGAATGCCGGCAGGCAGGCGCGCCCGGCGCACGCCATGCCCGGCAGCCCGCCGGACTGGACCGTGCAGGTGCGCACCCGGCCGGAGCAGGCGTTGGTGTATCGGCTCAATGGCGACTACAACCCGCTGCACAGCGACCCCCAGGTCGCCCAGGCCGCGGGATTTCCGCGGCCCATACTGCATGGCCTGTGCACGTTTGGCATGGTGTCGCACGCCGTCGCCAGACGCTTGCAGGCTGCGGCGCAAGGGGCCGTGCGTGCAGTGTCGCTGCGCTTTTCGGGGCCGATGTATCCCGGCGAGACGCTGAGCGTGGACATCTGGCGGGACGGGGCCTTCCGGGCGAAGGTCATGGAGCGCGACGCCGTCGTCATCGACAACGGAATGCTGCGGGCCGCTTAGGGCGGGGATGGCTTCGAGGCATGGCGGCCCGCGTCCGGGCCGCATTCTTGAGGGCGACGCGCATTTGCGCGCTGCAAATGGAAGAGCGCCCCAGCTCAAGGTGAGTCTGAGGCGCTCCTGCCCGGCTTCGCACGCGATGGGTGTCAGACAGCCCGGCAACTCAAATCTACTGCTGAGCCATAGGTCCGGCAATAGGGAAAACCCTTGAATATTAAAGGGTTACAAGATTTGGTCCGCTTGCGTGGCGGCTGGCCTGCGCAGGCCGCCGCAGTCCGTGAGCTGTCAACGGACCCGTGACCACTTTATCCGCCTCGGCATCCGCGAATGGCGACGCCGGGGCCGGACGCCGACACTGAAGCCTGTCTTCACAGTGCCGGAGAACGGATATGTCAGGGTTACGGAAGCGTCAGTTGGGACAAGGCATGACCGAGTACATCGTGGTCGTGGCCTTGGTCGCGGTGGCAGCCATTGCGGTGTATCAGTACTTCGGCCAGGTGGTGCGGTCGCAGACCGCCGCCATGGCACGCGAACTCGCCGGCGAGGACGGCGGCGCACAGAATCGGGCGGCGCAACAGGCCGCGCAGAAAGCGGCGGCTCAAACCAAGGCCCGGACGCTCAAGTCTTTCACCGGCAACGCCACGGACGCGAAGTGACTACGCGTGTTTGCGCATCGCCGGTCCAACAGCGGGGCCAGGCGCTGGTCCTGGGCCTGTTGATGGCCGCGGCGGGGGGCATCTCCCTGGTCGTCCTGTACAACCTGGGACAGACCGTGGGTGCGCGCCAACGGTTGACGCATGCCGCGGACGCGGCGGCGTACAGCGGGGCGCTGGAACAAGCGCGCGCGCTCAATGCCCTTGCCTACATCAACCGGACACAGATCGCGCATCAGGTCGCCATGGCGCATCTGGTCACGCTGGCTGCGTCCGCGCAGTATGCGCGCACCATGCAGACGCAGCGCAACCGTGGCAATCCGCCCGCCGGCCTGATTGCCATGCTGTTCGGCCCCGATGTGGGGGCGGCTTACCAAACGGCGCGGGCCGTACCCGACGCCGAGCAGAGGCTTGCATCGGCGTTTGGCGAGCACGATCGGGTGGTCCATCAGGTCCTGGAAGCAAGCGCGGCGTCTGCTGTCGCCGGTTTGGCGGCCTCGCGCGAGCGCATCATGAACAAGGTGTTGTCCGCCAATCTGTCGGACGGCGCCCCTGCGTCCGGCGCGGATGCCGCGCCTGGCCGCGGCGCGAGCCTGCGGCTGCTGACCGATGGCTGGCCCGGCTACGTGGGGCGCCGACTGGCCACGCGGGAGGCCGGCCTGCGGCCCGCAGTCGAGCAGGCGGCGCAACGCTATGGTTTTCTCAACCGGCGCAACGCCACGCGCCGCAATCCTTGGATGGTCCACCCGTTGTGTCCCTTGCATCGCCATGAGCTGCGCCGCCGCGGCTACACGTGGTTGGGGCCGGACGGACGCTGGGGCGCACTCGATACCCAGTCATATCATGCGCTGCGCTTCAACCGCTGGCGGGGCTGCTACTTCCGCGAATACGCCATGGGCTGGGGCACGGCGCAGGGCCAGAAGATTAAGGCTCCCGAAGGTCTTGAGTACGTCGACGAGCCGCCTCTCGATTTTTCCGACCAGGATTTCTGGCGCTGGGTGGAGCTGTCGACCAATTGGGATCTGTTCAAGGACATCAGCAATCCCATGGCCAATTCGTACGCCATGGCTGCCGCCCAGCGCTGGCCGGGCCGGGGCCTGCCGGCCTATCGCGACATCGCCTTGCCGCGCAGCGGCGAGCCTCTGCGCTTCGCGGTGGCCGTCCGGCTTGCCGGTTCTTCCTTGAAGACCACGGATGCGGACAGCGCGGTCAGGGCGCCCGTGGGGCGATTCCGCTATGCCGCCCTGGGTCCGGAGGATGCTGTCACGGTGACCTCGGCGGCGGAGACCTACTTCGCTCGGCCGGAACGCCGTGCCGATGGCCGGAATGAACTTGCCACGCTGTTCCGTCCTTACTGGCAAGCGCGCTTGTCCGCCATTACGGCCGGCGAGGCCGCTCAGGCAAGGCAGGCGCCATGAACCGGATACGCACCAGGCAGCGAGGACAGGCCTTGATCGAAGCGTTGTTGATGCTGCCGCTACTCGCCCTGCTGCTTTGGGCGGGGTCCTGGATAGGCGGATTGCAGTTCACGGCGCTGGAAATGGCACAGGCCAGCCGCAAAGCTGCCATGGCTGGCGCGTTGGGGCAACCCACGCAGAACCAGCACGCGCCTCGGGGCATGGCGCTGTCGGGCAAGAGCGCGCCGCTGCCCGGTATCGCGTCGGCGCGGGTCTCTGTCTTGCAGGACGAATGGTTCGGCGTGGACCTGAGGCTGCTGTCGGCGACAGCAAGCACCCCTCGCCATGATCGGGACACTGCGGCCTGGCTGCACATCACCCGCCGCACGCATGTGGCAAGCGGCGCCGGATATGCGCACGGCGACGCCGACACGCAGCGCCGCATCGGCCGGGCGCCTACGCCCTGGCGCAAGGCGGAAAGCGCCTCGCTGGCTGAGGCGCGGCGCTTGAAGCCTGTCGTCGATCGCCTGGACGGGCCGTGGCGCAGGCCCGGCCTGTCGCTGGACTGGCTGTCCGAATGGGCGGATGTGGTGCCCGAGGACCGGCTCGCCAGCCGCAAGGGGGCGGGAAAATGACCGGACTGTGCCTGTCGCCAACTTCTGCTGGTCTGACTGTACCGTGGGGGAGCGGTTGGCGGACCTTGGCCATGGCACGGACCCTGCGCCTGTTGTTGGCTGGCGCTTTGGCTGTGGCGGCCGTGGGCTGGCGCAACGTCGCCGCCGGACAGGATCTCGCGACCAAGGGCGGGGCAGCCGGCAGGACCACGCCTGGCATCACCGCGCTGGAGGCCTTGCGTTTTCCTGCGGGTTCGCAGCGCGGCCTGCTGGCGGAGAGCATCTGGCTGCATGGCATCCCGGCGCGCGTGCTGATATTCGACACGCCGCTCACCACGCCCGAATTGATCCGCTATCTATCTGCCCAGCAGCCCGCGCTGGCCGACCTCAACGTGTTGTCCGGCCAGGCCATTCTGTCCGGCCAAGTGGGCCAGGAACGATGGGTCGTCCAAATGGAAGGACTGGGCGCACGCCGAACGGTCGGCAGCATTTCGACGGTCAGCCTCCTGGCTGCGCCGGACAGCCCGTCGCCTGCCTGGCTCCCGCCCGGCGCGCGTCTGAGGCTGGACGTGGCGGTGATGGAGGACGGCTTGCGGGTTTCCGAGAGCATCTGGCAATACGCTTTGCCGCCCGGGCAGTTGGCTCCGCTGTTGGAGGAGCGCCTGTCCCAGCATGGCTGGCGCCGCATGCCGGCGTCCGAGGAGTCGGGGCATTGGTGGGTCCGCCCGGGCGGGCGCATGCGGCTGTCGCTGGTGCCGCTGGAAGGCGGCAGCGGGCTTCTGGTCAGCGGCAGAACGCCATGATGAACTGGCTTACCCATGTCGTGCAGCGCCTGCGCAGAACGGGCGTGTATGCCGTTGCGCTGATCGCGGGGCTTGTGTCCGCGTGGGCGGTGCGAGAGCACGTGCAGCAGCGGGTCCAGGCGCTCGAGGCCGAGGCGCGTACGCCCATGGTCAGCCGGCTGGTCGCGGCGTATGACCTGCCTGCCGGCACGCAGCTCGAAGAGCTGCATCTCGCCGTGCGCGAGATCCCGCAGCCCTGGGCTTCGCGGGCCAGCATCGACCCCCTGGATCTTTCCAGCCTGCTAGGCGCCACCTTGCTGGCCGATGTCGCCAACGGTGAACCGTTGCTTCGGGGGCATCTGACGTTCACGGCGCCGGCGCCGGCCTTGGCGTCCCGCCTGCATAGAGGGCAACGCGCGTTGACGGTGGCGGCGGCGGACCTGGGCGGCCTGGCAGATGTGCTGCGCGTGGGCGATGCGATTGATATCTACGTGAGTTTTGCCCATCGCCAGCGGGACCTGACGGTGCCTCTTCTGCAAGGCATGCGCGTGCTGATGGTAGGGGGCGAAGCCGATGGCGAAGGCAAGGGCGGCAACATTACCTTGGCTGCGACGCCCGATGAGGCGATGCGATTCGTGGCGGCGCGGCAGAGCGGGGCGCTGACCGCCATGCTGCGCCATCGCGACGATGCAGCGGTAGTCAGCGGCGCAGCCCAAGGCGACCTTGCTTCGTTGATAGGGCTGGACCCGGGACCGTCAACCGCGTCAGGCGTGACCATCCTGTACGGCGACCGGCTGGAGTCCAGGATGGGCGAGGGCGCACCGGATCCGGCAGCGGCTGTCCGGGACACTGGCTTCAAGAAGGAACGGCCATGAAGCATGCCGTCGTCAACCTGTTTGCCCTGGCGCTCTGCCTGTTCAGTCCCGCAGCGTGGCCGCAGGACGAAGTGATCGAACTTCAGGTGGGCGAAACGCGGATCCTGTCGCACCCCGGAGTCAAGCGCGTGGCGATAGGCAATGGCCAGGTAATCGGCGCCATCGAGGCCGAAGGGCGCGAGGTTGTGGTGTTCGCCCGCGCCGAGGGCGTGTCGTCCATGCATGTATGGGCGAATGGCGGCCGTGCCAAGGCGTATGAACTGAGGGTCGTGCCGGCCGGGGCGCCGCGCCTGCGGGCAGAAGTCGAGGCCTTGCTTGCCCGCATCCCCGGTGCGCGTAGTACCGAGGTGGGCGGCCGCATCCTGATCGAGGGCGACGACCTTTCCGATGACGACCGTTTGCGCATCACGGCGCTGGCGGACCGCTATCCCGCCGTGCTGGACTTTACCGGGCAAGTGGGCTGGGACCGCATGGTGCAGCTGGACGTGCAGGTCGTGGAGATCCCCACCTCAAGGTTAAGAGATCTGGGCGTGCGCTGGGATGGGCTGTCCCAGGGGGGCATCAATGCGGGCCTGGCCTGGGACGCCGGGTCACGGGGGCGCATGAGCCGCCCGGGAGAAGGGATCATAGAAACGGTGGGTCCAGCCTCGTCGGCGGCCGGCTACTTCGGCGTCAACGCCCTGTTGTCATCCCGCATCGCGATGCTGGCTCAAAGCGGCGAAGCCGTCATGCTGGCCCAACCGCAATTGCTCGCGCGCAGCGGCGCCAGCGCCACCTTTCTTGCCGGTGGAGAGGTCCCTTACTCGTCGACCGATACGCGCGGCAATTCGACCACCTTGTTCAAGCCCTACGGCGTCATGCTCAGGATTACCCCTCGCATCGACCGCAACGGAGTCATCCGATCTCTGATCGAGGTAGAGGCGAGTTCGGTGGACAACGCGCTGAGCGTGCCCGGCGGGCCGGCGTTGCGCACGCGCCGCGCATCCACCGAGTTCAACGTGCGGTCCGGCGATACGCTGGTCATCGGCGGCTTCCTGTCGCGCGAACGGGACGAAGAAACCGACGGTCTGCCATGGCTGAAGGACATCCCGATTCTGGGCGCCTTGTTTTCTTCGCGGCGCTATCAATTGCGGGAAACCGAGCTCGCCATATTCGTGACGCCCAAGCTCATTACGCAGGCTGAGCCCGCCATGGCGGAGCGTGTGCGGCGGGGGCGGGGCGTGCTGGGGGCGGCTTTTCCCGTGTCGCCGCGCCTGGGAACCGCAGTGCCTGCGGCGGCAGGATGGGATGCCTACTCGGGTGCGGGTTCGCAGTGGGGGGCGCAACAAGACGATGCTCCGATTTCTCTACCGGAAGCGAGGCCATGATCGACATAGAAATGATGTTCGAGGACGCCACCGTGCACCGATCGACGATGGCCCCTCCCGTACTCATCGGGCGCGGCGCCCATTGCGGGCTGCGCATCGTGAACTGGCGGGTGGGGCGTCAGCATGCACGGCTGTCGCGGGAGGAATCCGGGATCGTTCTCGAAGACCTGGGCACGCTGGGGGGAACCCTGGTGAACGGCGAGAGGATCGTGCGCCACACACCGGTACTGCCGGGCGACGAGATACTGATCGGGCCTTGTCGACTGCGGGTGTCGTTGGCGTTCATCCCTGAGCAGGCTGGGCAATCGGACGATCCGGCGTCTGACGGCGCCGCACGCGATGGCGCAGCAGCGCAGGAGCCGCCAATACCACCTGCGCTGGTGACGCCGTTACCGCTACGCTCGCCGCAACATCAGTTGCAGGATCGCCGGCGCCTGCATGCGGCTCTGCTGGCGGCGCTGGACCTGCGCCGCCGTGACGTGGCGGGCATGAGCGACGTCATGCTGCGAGCCGAGGCCGAGCGGCTGCTGACGCACATCGTCGCGACCGATGCCGACTTGCCCGCGGGCGCCGATCGGGCCGCGCTTTGCCGCGAGGTGCTGGACGAAGCGGTCGGCTTGGGACCTCTGGAGCCCTTGCTTGCCGCCGCGGACATCACGGAGATCATGGTCAACCGCCATGACGAGATCTACGTCGAGCGTGCCGGCCGCTTGTCGCGCCATCAGGCGGCCTTCACCAGCGAGCAATCGCTGCGCTGGGCGATCGAGCGCATCGTCACGCCATTGGGGCGGCGCATAGACGAAAGCTCCCCCATGGTGGATGCCCGCCTGGCTGACGGATCCCGGGTGCACGCCATCATTCCGCCGGTGGCCCTCAGGGGCGCGAGCCTGACCATACGCAAGTTTCCGCTGCGTCGTCCGGGGATGTCCGATCTGATCGCGGCGGGTTCTCTGAGCGGCGCCATGGCGCAATTCCTGGCGCTCTGCGTGAGAGCGCGCAGGAACCTGGTGGTATCCGGAGGCACTGGGGCTGGCAAGACGACGTTGCTCAACATCCTGTCCAACGAGATTCCCGATGGCGAACGCGTGGTCACCATCGAAGATGCGGCGGAGCTGCGCCTGAACCACGATCATCTGGTGGCGCTGGAGGCGCGGCCCGCCAACCAGGAGGGGCGCGGGCGCATCGACATCCGCGAACTCGTGCGCAATGCGCTGCGCATGCGGCCAGACCGGATCGTGGTGGGCGAGTGCCGTGGGCCGGAGGCGTTCGACATGCTGACGGCCATGAACACCGGCCACGAGGGATCCCTGACGACGCTGCACGCCAACTCGCCTCGCGATGCGCTGGGGCGCCTGGAATCGATGATCCTGATGGCTGGCCTCGACCTTCCTCTGGCGGCCGTGCGCGAACACATCGCGGCCAGCGTGGACATCGTGGTGCAGCAGGCCAGGCTGGCTGACGGGCGGCGCGTGGTGACGTCGATTGCGGAGATCGCCGGCATGGAGAGCGGGCGCATACAGCTCCAGGATCTTTTCCGATACGACCGAGTCCAGGGCTTTACGGGCTGTGGCGCCTTGCCCGGCTTTGCGCGCGACTGGACCCAGGCCGGAGAGGCCATCGATCCCGCCTGGTTCTCCGGCACAGAGAAGGCGGGGCCGGGAATCGCCGTTTTTTCGCAAGGAACGCCATGATCTGGCTGGCGGCGGGGGGCGCCATGATCTCCGTGCTGCTGCTGGCGTGGCGCGCCCAGAGCTGGTTTGCGCCCGCGCTACGCCGTTACCGCGAGGTCTACACCCAAGAGGCGGGCCTGCGCCTGAGCGAGGTGTTCCTGTTCATAGACCCGGCCCAGTTGTGGGCAGGCGCCGTGGCTTGCGCCGCGATGGCGGCAGGACTGGCTTTTGCCGCGACGGGCAGCGGCCTGGTGGCCGCCTTGGCTGCGGCGTTCGCTTCGCGCTTGCCTAGGGCGCTTGTGAACGCGCTGCGGCGCCGACGCGCCAGGCGGTTTGAGCAGCAATTGCCGATGGCGCTGTTGATGCTTGCCTCCGCCCTGCGAGCGGGGGTGGCATTGACGACCGGCCTGCGCCATGTCGTTGAGCAGAGCGGCGCGCCCTTGGCCCAGGAGTTCGGCTTGATGCTGCGCGAGCAGCGCATGGGTGTGCCATGGGATGCCGCGCTTGAGAACCTGCGCGACCGCATGCCGGCCGATTCGACCGCGCTCGTCGTGGCGGCCATGCGTATCGCGGCGCAGACGGGCGGCAATCTGGCTGAGGCGCTCGAGAGCATTGCCCAGACCCTGCGCGCCCGGTTGCAGTTGCAGGCGAAGCTGCTGGCGCTGACCTCACAGGGGCGATTGCAGGCATGGATCGTAGGGGCATTGCCCCTGCTGCTGCTTGCGGTGCTGGATCGCCTGGAGCCGGACATCATGGGCTTGTTGTGGCATACGCCCGTGGGGTGGGGGGTGCTGGCCATCGTGGCGGTACTGGAAACCGTGGGCATGCTGCTGATCCGGCGCATCATCCGGATCGATATCTGAGAGGAGCGGACGCGATGTGGCTGTACCTGAGTCTGTCGATGGCTGCGCTGGCCGCGGGGTGGCTGGCGTGGGTGGTCTTGAAGCCCTTGCTGCTGGACCGTCAGGGCGCGTCGTCCGCCTTGCCGTGGTGGTGGCGGGCGGCCTGGCCCTGGATTTCGGCGGTGGCGCCCTTGGCGGGACCATTGTGCACCTGGCGTTGGCGCATCCGGCTGACTCGTGCGATCGAGCGGGCGGCACTTCCTGCCGGCATCAGCTACGCACATGTGGCGGCGCTGTGCTGGAGCGCGGCGGTCGCCGCCGGCGGGATGGCGGCGACGGCGGCCATCGTGCTGGCGCAGGCGCAGGCCTGGGGGTGGATCCCTTGGACGCTAGTGTCTGCCCTGGCGGCTGGCGGCGCGCCAGTCCTCTGGCTGCGGAGTTTGGGTGTCAAACGGCGGCGCAGCATCGAACGCGACCTGCCCTTCGTGTTCGACATGATGACCTTATGCGTGGAGGCCGGGCTGAGCGTGCACGGGGCCTTGCAGATGGCGGCGCAAAGCGGGCCGCCCGGCGTGTTGCGCGACGCGCTCGCCGACGCGTTGGCCGAAATGCGCGCTGGAGTCTCCAGGACGGCGGCGATCAAGGCCCTGGCGGAGCGCAGCAACAGTCCGCTTGCGCGCAACTGGGCCGCAGCCTTGGCGCAGGCCGAGGCGCTTGGGATAAGCCTGGGGCCGGTGCTGCGCGCGCAGGCGGCGCAAAGCCGCAGCGATCGCCACTTGCGGGTGGAACAACAGGCGATGCAGGCCCCCGTGAAGATGCTGCTGCCGCTGATAGGCTGCATCTTTCCCTGCACGTTCATCGTGCTGGCCTTTCCGGTCATGGTGCAATTGCTGCAGAGCGTGCAATGAAAAACGGCCGGCCAGCGCCGCCGCAGGACAGGATCAGGCTGCTCAAGGTCGCCAGCTGCTGTGGCCGCGCGCGCGGCTTGCTGGGACGCAAGCCGCCTGGACCGAGGTCCGGCATCCTGTTGATGCCTTGCGCCGCGGTGCATACCTTTGGGATGCGTCATGCCATCGACGTGGCATTCATATCGCGGCGTGGGCGGGTGCTCGCGATGCGCAGGGCGCTGGCGCCCTGCCGCGTGGCGCTATGCCTGGGCGCCGTTGCCGTCGTCGAGATGCGCGCCGGCGTTCTCGATGCCGAACACGGAGGTATAGGCAGGATAGAAGCTGCAGTACAGCACGCCACCCGCGGCGATATTGAAGGGAATCTGCAGCGTGCCGGCAAGCTGCGGCGACAGGCCGATGGCGACCAGAAGGCCGGCGCAGAGGTCGATGAAAAGAAACACCAGGATCCAGGTGGCGCCGTAGACCAGGAAAGGCAGCTTGTTGCGCCAGCAGGCGATGCCGGAGAAAAACAGTGCCTGGACCAGCCGCAGCCCATGCCAGGCGACCAGCACGGGGGCGTGCCAGAACAGCGCCGCGATCACGACGTAAACGATCGCGAACAGGGTCAGCGGAACGGCCATGGCGGACAGGATGGGCTCCATGGATTTTTCCACGGAGGCAATGCGCATGCCTTCGACCATCGCGTCGGTGAATGGCAGGAAAATGATCAGGCCGGTCGCGATGCATAGCGCCGCGTACAGCAGCCCCATCAGGAACAGCTTCCTGAACACACCGGGCTGCTTGAGCGGCTTGGCCCACATCGAGGGCAGCATGACGCGGTCGGCTTCGACATGCTTGCACGCCGATAGCGTCATCAGCGTGATGATGGGCATCAGCGCCACCACCAGGATGGGGCCGACCGGCGGCGTCGCGGTGGCGAAGATGACCAAGAGGCTGATGGCCATGGCCCAGGTGAACATGGCCAGTGGTTGCTTGCGGAACAGACGGAAGCCGTCTCGGACCCATTGCCAGCCGGATGACGCGGGTAGGAATGCTGCTTGCATGGCTATTTAAAGGGGGTGATCTCTCAAAAAGGGACGCGCTATCCCCATTATGGGGGGAGCAACGGTTACGGCAATATTGGCAGACCCGGGCGGTGGCGCGCTTGCAACACTCTTTCGAAATGCCGGGGGTCGTGCGGTTTGAGGGTTTGCGCCGGCCGCGGCAGAAAAAAGTCGTACAGGCGCGATATCCAGAAGCGCAGCGCGGCGGCGCGCAGCATTTGCGGCCAGACCTCGCGTTCGGCGTCGGTGAAGGGGCGCACGGCCGCGTAGGCAGCCAGCCAGGAATCGACCAGTTCAGGCTCGAACTCGCCCGTCTCGCGCTCGATGCACCAGTCATTGACGCTTACCGCCACGTCGAACAGCCAGGTGTCGCAGCCGGCGAAATAGAAATCGATGATGCCGCCCATGAGCGGATCCTCGAAGGTGCCGGCAAACAGGACGTTGTCCCGGAACAGGTCGCAGTGGGCCGGGCCGGTCTGCAGCGCCTGCCAGGCCGGTGTCGCCGCGGCAGCCTGTTGGTCGGCCAGTTCCGACGACAGCAACTGAGCCTGGGCTGGCTCCAGGAAGGGCATGACCTTGGGAGCCGTCGCCAGCCACCAGGACAGCCCGCGCAGATTGGGCTGGTGCAGCGGGAAGTCGCGCGCCGCCAGGTGGGCGCGGGCCAGGGTGGCGCCGGCCAGGGCGCAATGCATCGCACTGGGCGCGGGTTCGTAGCCGCCGGGCAGGCGTGAAACGATGGCGCAGGGCTTGCCGTGCAGGGTCGTCAGGCGGGTGCCATCGCGCAGGGTCTGGGGCCGGGGCACGGGAATGCCGCGCTCGGCCAAGTGGTACATCAGCTCGATATAGAACGGCAACTGGGCCTGCGTCAGCACCTCGAACAGCGTCAGCACGTATTCGCCGCGGGTCGTGTACAGGAAGTAGTTGGTATTCTCGATACCCGCGGTAATCCCCCGAAGCGAGACAAACTCGCCCAGATCGAAATGCGCCAGTAGGGCGCGAGCGTCGTCTTCGGAGACAGGGGTGAATACGGCCATTGATGTGCGGAATCTAGGGGTTAACGGGCGCGCGGGCATGCCTGTTTCGGCTGCGGCGGCGCAATTTTAGACCACAAGGCGGGTGGACCTTGCTGCGGTTCGGCGCAGCGGCCGGAGCCGGCGGCCGGACACAAAGCCGCCAAGCACCGTAAAATACCGCATCCCCTTGTTTTGTAGAGTGATTCTTGGACTCCCCCGACTGGCGGCTGTGCGTCGCCCCGATGATAGATGTGACCGACCGCCATTGCCGCTTTTTCCATCGGCTGCTGGCGCCGCGCGCACGCTTGTACACGGAAATGATCACCACCGGCGCGTTGCTGCACGGCAATGTCGAACGCCACCTGGACTTTGACGAAGCCGAGCATCCCGTGGCCCTGCAGCTTGGCGGCAGCGAGCCCGACGCGCTGGCGCATTCGGCCCGGCTGGGTAAAAAGTGGGGTTACGACGAGATCAACCTGAATTGCGGTTGTCCGTCAGAGCGGGTGCAGAAGGGCGCGTTCGGCGCTTGCCTGATGGCGGAGCCGGCCCTGGTGGCCGATTGCGTGAAGGCCATGCAGGACGCCGTGGACATCCCGGTCACCGTCAAGCACCGGCTAGGCCTGGATTATGACGAATCCTATGAGTTTGTCCGTGACTTCGTCGGCAAGATCTACGATACCGGCTGCCGGGTGTTTGTCGCCCATGCCCGCAACGCGGTGCTCAAGGGCCTGACACCCAAGGACAACCGCGAGATTCCGCCCTTGCGCTATGACGTGGTGCGGCAATTGAAGCGCGACTTCCCGGATTGCACCTTCGTGCTCAATGGCGGTCTGGCGGACGCCGAGCAGTCCGTGCGCGCCGCAGGCGATTTCGACGGTGTCATGCTGGGCCGGGCCGCCTGGCACACGCCGCGGGTGCTGTCGGAAGTCTCCCTTCAGCTGTGGCCGTCGCTGCGGCTGCCCAGCGATGCGCAGGTGGTGGACGCCATGATGGAATATGCGGCGCGGCAGGTCGCGCGAGGCGTGCCCCTGCGCGTAATGACGCGGCCCATGCTGGGGCTGGTGAATGGCCAGTCCGGTGCGCGCCGCTGGCGCCGCATGCTGTCCGATCCGGCTCTGCTGGCCGCGAACAACCCTGAACTGATCTACGACGCCTGGCGCAGCCAGCGGCATGCGCCGGATATGCGCGGCGCCGCGATCGAAGCGGCGCCGGCTGGGGTGTGAAGTATGGCGAGACCAGCCGAGGCTGGCCCTGGACTCAGGACTTGGCCGGTTCGGCGCTTTCCGTGGGCCAGTCGCGGATGTAGGCCTTCAGCATGTTGTTTTCGAACTGCTGGGCCGCCACGATGGCCTGGGCCATGTCGTAGAACGAAATGACGCCCATCAGGGTGGGGCCGTCCATGACCGGGATGTAGCGCGCATGCTTTTCGAGCATCAGGCGCTGCACTTCGTCGGCGCTGGTGTTGGGCGACACGCTGACCGGCGCGTCGTCCATGATGGAGCGGATGGTGGTGTCGCCGGCGCCGCCATGCGCATGCATGTGGCGGATGATCTCGCGGAACGTGAGCATGCCGGTCAGCGTCCCGAATTCCATGATGACCAGCGAGCCTATGTCCTGCTCGCTCATTGTTTGCACGGCCTGGGACACAGGCATATCGGGCGACGCCGTATAGAGCGTATCGCCCTTGACGCGCAAAATCTCGCTGACCTTCAACATCGGTTCCTCCTGGGCGGACTGCGCCCTGATCCTATTTACTAGTTCTTTTTCGCTTCCAGCTGCAGCACCGGAGCGATTCCATTTTCGGTATTTTGCGCTTCTCCGCAGACTTCTTCCAGCGTGGGCGCATTTTGCTGGGAAATCACGGCTGCGGCGACTCGCAATATTTCCGGGTCATTGCGGACCCTGGCTTGGCCGCGATCCAGCAGAAAATGGTCCACCACCGGCGCCATGGAGGTCTTGCGGGCATCGCAGGTCAGAACCCAAAGACCTTCGGGGCTGCGCGTTGCCAGTCCCATTTCAGCCAGTGTTTCCAGGACTTCGTTCAATTCGTCCTGATGCAGCCGCAATTGCGCGGCCAGAAGATTGGCGGGCAGCCCCGGCGGATTGCCCGTCTGCGCCTGGCGCAGCGCACGCAGCGCGTCCACCGCGTCTACAAAGGGGGCGCCGGGATAGCGGTTGATTTCCCAGCGGCCCAGGCGGATCAGCGGCGCGCTGGATGCCAGGATGGCTCCCAGCAGCACGGCCAGCCATGACAGGTAGATCCAGAGCAGGAAGATCGGCAGGGTGGCGAACGCGCCGTAGATGACGGTGTAGGTGGGAAAACGCGTCAGGTAATAGGCGAACGCCGATTTCATGATTTCCAGCACGATGGCCGTCACGCAGCCGCCAACCAGGGCATCGCGCCAGAGGACTTCGCGGTTGGGAACCATGACGAACAGCGCCGCGAAACCGAGAGCGGTCAGTACCAGCGGGATGAACGACACCGCGACGCTGACGGCCTCCGGCACGTCCCGCACCAGGCCCAGCGATTCGCGCGCCACGAACGAGGTCGCCCAAAGGCTGGCGCCGGCCACGACCGGTCCCAGCGTGATGATGGCCCAGTACACCAGCGCGCGCTGCCGCAGCGGGCGCTGGCGCGTCACGTGCCAGATGTCGTTGAACGCCTTGTCGATCGTCATGATCAGCAATAGCGAGGTGATCAGCAGGAACACGCCGCCGATGGCGGTCAGGCGCGAAGCCTGGCGCGCGAACTGGTTCAGGTAGTCCATGATGTTGTCCGACACGGACGGCGGCATCAGGCTGTTGGTCAGGAAATCCTCGAGCGCGACGCGGAATTCCTGGAACACCGGAAAAGCAGTGAACAGCGACAGGACCACGGCCAGCATGGGCACAATGGCAAGGACGGTGGTGAAGGTGAGGCTGGATGCAACTTGCAGCAGTTTCTCTTCGCCGGCGCGTTCGGCGCTGAAGCGCATGACGCGTCCGGCCCTCGCGATCCATGAAGAGCGCGGGGGCGAGTGCTCGGTGGCCGCCGGCGTGGTGGCGGCAGGCTCGGCAGGGCGATTCATCAGGCGATAATAGCAGCATGAACCCTGAACTCAACCTCCGCTTGCGCCTGTTGGCCTCGGTTTCGCTGTTCGCCCTGATCGTGCTTTGCGTCACCTGGGAAACCGTGGTGGCGCCGGTGCGGCCGGGCGGTTCCTGGATGCTGCTCAAGGCTCTGCCGCTGGCGTTTCCCCTACGCGGCATCCTGCGCGGCAATCTCTATACCTACCAGTGGGCCTCGATGCTGTCGCTCCTTTACCTGATGGAGGGCGTGGTGCGGGCCATGTCGGATCCTGCTCCGCTGTCCGTGCTGATGGCCTGGGGTGAGATCCTGCTGTCGACCATTTTCTTTCTTAGCGCCATTTTCTACGTGCGGCCCGCCAAGCGGGCGGCCAGGAGGCAACGCGCATGAGCGCCCATACGCTACGCGATCTGCGCGTCGTCAATTCCTTTGCCGGCTTGCCCGCGGCGTTCTACACCCGGCTGGCGCCCCAGGCCCTGAATAATCCGCGTTTGCTGCATGGCAATGCGGAGGCGGCCGAGCTGATCGGCCTGGACCCTTCCGTCCTGTCCACGCCCGAATTCCTGAGTGTGTTTTCCGGCGCCCAGCCGCTGCCGGGCGGCGACACGCTGGCGGCGGTCTACAGCGGCCATCAGTTCGGCGTCTGGGCCGGCCAGCTAGGCGATGGCCGCGCCCACCTATTGGGCGAGGTCGAGGGGCCGCGGGGCAGTTGGGAGCTGCAGCTCAAGGGCTCGGGCATGACGCCTTATTCGCGCATGGGCGACGGCCGTGCGGTGCTGCGCTCGTCGGTGCGCGAGTATCTGGCGAGCGAGGCCATGCACGGGTTGGGCGTGCCCACGACGCGCGCGCTGGCGCTGGTGGTTTCCGACGACCCTGTCATGAGGGAAACCGTGGAGACGGCGGCCATCGTGACGCGCATGTCCCCCAGTTTCGTGCGTTTCGGCTCTTTCGAACATTGGTCGTCGCGCCGCCAGCCCGATATGCTGAAGACGCTGGCGGACTACGTCATAGACCGTTTTTACCCGGAATGCCGGGAGGCGGGGGCGGGCGAGCCCTCGAACGACGTGACGCCCTATATCAACCTGCTGCGCGCCGTCACGCGGCGCACCGCGCAACTGATGGCGGACTGGCAGGCAGTGGGCTTCTGCCACGGCGTGATGAATACCGACAACATGTCCATATTGGGGTTGACGCTGGACTATGGCCCCTACGGTTTCATGGATGGTTTCCGCCTGGGCCATATTTGTAATCACTCTGACTCGGAAGGGCGTTATTCCTGGAACCGCCAGCCGTCCGTGGCCCTCTGGAATCTTTATCGGCTGGGCGGCAGCTTGCACGTGCTGGCGCAGGACGTGGAGGGGCTGCGGGCCGTTCTGGACGAATTCGAGCCGGTTTTCACGCGCGCTTTCCATGACCGCATGGGCGCCAAACTGGGTTTGGCCGCATGGCGGCCGGCCGACGAAGCGCTTTTGGACGACCTGCTCAAACTGATGGACGCCAATCAGGCTGACTTTACGTTGACCTGGCGGCGCCTTGCCGACGCCTTGTCGGGCCAGCGCAGCGCGTTCGAAGACCTGTTTATCGATCGGCCCGCGGCGGGAGCCTGGCTGGATCGCCTGGTGGAGCGGCATGCGCAGGACGGCCGGCCGGTGCAGGATGTTACCGCGGGCATGAATCGCGTCAATCCGCTCTATGTGCTGCGCAATCACCTGGCGGAAGAGGCGATCCGGGCGGCCAAGGGGGGCGATGCCGGCGAGCTCGACACCTTGATGAAGTTGCTGCGCAACCCCTACGAGGCCCAGCCGGGCCATGAGCGCTATGCGGCATTGCCGCCGGATTGGGCCGGCGGCCTGGAGGTCAGCTGCTCGTCCTGATACTGGCCGCCAGCCGTACAAACCAGAGAAACGCGAAAGCGATTTTCCCGGGATTTACGGGAAAATAGCCATTTGGACAAGGAATATCGCAGTTTTTTTCACTGCAATCATTCGTTTCCATTGTAAAAGACGTAAGATTGTCGCCAACGGAATACCCGGGACCCTGCGTCCATGGGGCATTTGTCGATAATCTTCAAAATAAAGCACTCTAAATATGGCTGGCGCAGATGGTTTGCTGTGTATCGGTCTGCTTGAGGATGACGCCGACTTCCGGGAGGAGTTGGCGTTAGGCTTGGGTGGCTATGGTTTCCGGGTGGCATTTGCCTGTGATAATGCCGCGGCGTTTTATCGCCGGTTGCAGGAGCAACCCTGCGATATCGTCATTCTTGACGCCCATCTGCCCGGAGAAGACGGTTTCTCCGTGGCGACCCGCCTGCGCGCCCTCAGTCCTGTCGGTATCGTCATGCTGACTGGCCGCAGCGCGCTGGAAGACCGGGTGCGCGGCCTGGAGGGCGGCGCCGATGTCTACATGACCAAGCCCGTTGATCTGCTGGAACTCAGTTCCGTCATCCGCAGCCTGGCTCGCCGGATGCGTCTGGCCAAGGCGCCGCGCCCTGTGGATGCCGAAACGCGCGCCGCCGCGGATACGTCTTGGTCCCTGCAGGACGGCGGCTGGATTCTGGTTGCGCCCGACGGCGCTTCACTGCACCTCAGCGCCCAGGAGCGCACCTTTCTGGTTGCCCTGATGGATGCCGCCGGCAGCGCGGTCAGCCGCCAGGTCCTGGCGGAATTGTTCTTGCCGGACAGCCCGGGCGGCTTTGAATTGCGCCGTATCGATGTGCTGGTCAGCCGTTTGCGCGCCAAGGCGCAAAGCGCGGGCCTGAAGCTGCCCGTGTTGTCAGTGCGCGGCCAGGGTTACGTGTTCGCGGCCTGAACACGCCCGCGGCGGTCAAGCCGTCGGACCGCTTGCCGGCAGGGTGACAACGAAGCGCGTGCCTACGCCCACCTCGCTTTCCATGGTTAATGAGCCGCCCTGGTTCTGGCAGATGCGCCGGGCCAGATAGAGGCCGATGCCCATGCCTTGCGTCTCCCGGTGCGCCGAGCGCCGAAAGTGCGGTTCGAAGATCTTGGCCTGCTCCTCCATGCCGATGCCCGGACCGCGATCGGTGACCGCCACCCAAGCCATCGGAATGGCCCCCACCCGGGTTTCGCCGGTCTCTATGCGGACGGGTTCATTCGCCGGTGAATATTTGATGGCGTTGTGGATCAGGTTGCGCACCACCACGCTGGTCAGGGGGCGGTCGCAATAGACCGGCAGTGACGCGCCGGCTTGCAGCATCAGCGCATGCGCCGTATCGGGCTGCATCGCGGTGACCACATCGCGCACCAGATCCGCCATGTCGGTTTGTTCGCCGCGAGGCGTCCATGCCTGCTCGCCCAGCCTGTCCTGATTCAGCAACTGATCCATGAGTTCGGTCATTCGGGTGACCGAGCGATGAATGCGCGCCAGGCGGTTGTCCACGGCCTCGCCGCTCTCGGCAAGTATCATGTCCAGGGACTGGGCCGCTGCGCTGACGGTGGCTAGCGGTGCACGCAATTCGTGCGAGATCAGCGCATTCATCTGGCGCTGCGTGTCGAGCGCTCCGGCCAGTTCCGCCAGCCTCAGCTCGCCTTGGGCAAGGTGCTCGGCATCGGTGTGCTCGTGGCCTGCGCTTTTCGATCCCTGCCGCGGGCCGCCGTGCTGATCGATTGCAAGTAGCGTCAAGGCGCTCGACACCAGCAGCAATCGCGCCAGCTCGACAATCGCGCCGGCGCCGCTCTGGGGCAACCAGGCGTCGTGCCCGAGCAGCCAGGCCGAGACGCCGTAAGCGCCAGCCAAGGCCAGCGCGGCCGCGCGTGCGGGAGTCCTGCCGGCGGCGCGGATCAGGAACCAGATGGCCAGCGGCAGGCTGGCGATGGCGCAGGCGCCGGCGATCGTGGCGGACGCGATACCGTTGCCTGGGTCGTAGGCGATGATCAGCGCCAGTATCGACACTATCGCCAACGCCGCGCTGGCCCAGCGGCAGGCCGTCGCCAGCTTGGTGGCGCACGCCGCCGCAAGCATGGGCGTGGTGAGCGCCAGCAAGGCCGCATAGGAACCGGCTTGCAGCGATGCGGGCGGCAGCAGCGTGGGCATGGAGCGGAATACGCCTTCGAGCAGCATGAAAGCCAGGCCCGCTCCGTAAATGGCATTGCGGGTGGCTGCCCACGCGACCGCACAGGCAACGCCACAGGCCGTGGCGACACCGGCCGTCAGGCCCAGATGCAGGTCTTCATAGGAAACGCCCGGGCCGTAGGCCAGGGCGGCGTCGGGACCGAGCAAGCTGCACAACAACAACCCCAGGCGGAGCAGCATGGTTTGCCGAACCGCGGGGGCGTCACCGGTGCGGCGCGGGCGCAAAGGCCAGCGGACGCGAGAAAGCCAACAGATGCGAAGCAGCATGCCTTCCGTCAACTGGAAACCCATGGATGATCAGGTGCGAGGTCGTGCGTTTGGGCGGAGTTTACGACAGGCCCGCGCATGGCGTGGACGCCGAGGCCCGCCAAGACGTTCTGCGTGGCGATGTCAGGCACGTCTTCGGCATAGACCGCGATATTCAGCGCGGCGGCTGTCGCCACTACTGTGGCCGCAAGGTGCTGGCTGCCCGGGCTGTGAAGCAGCCCGGTGATGAAGCCGCCGCAGAGCTTCAGGTACGACAAGGGGAACTCGTGCAGACGTTCGATGGCGCCGAACTGGTACGACAGCCGGCTCACGCCGACCCGCGCGCCGGCGGCCACGATGATGTCGCAAAGCGGGTGCAGGTCCGCCCCTTGCGCAGCCAGGGCAGCCGCGTCGATTTCCACGATCAGGCGCGCGCTCAGGGCCGGGCGGTCGGCCAGCATGCGTTGCAGTCTGGACTGAAACGAAGGCTGGGCGATCGATGCCAGCGAAATCGGCACCGCCAGCGCGCCCGGGCGCGCGAACAGCCAATCCAGCCCCAGGCGGATGGCCTGTATGTCGCATTCCGCGGAGAGGCCGAGGCGGACGGCAGGGGGCATGAAGATCGAGGCCGGCACGGGATCGGCGCCGCTGGTGTCATGCAGGGTCAGGCTGGCTTCCTGGTGCAGCAGGGCGCCGGAAAGGTCGTGCAGGGGCTGCACGGACAAGGAGAATCTGTGCTGTTCGAGCGCCGTCACCAGCGCGTCGTGCCAACTGTATTCGCCGATGCGCGTGCTGTCCGGCGCGCGGCTGGCCGGCGCGATCTGGTCGTCGTCGGCGCTTTCGGCGCACATCAGCGCGTGGTCCAGTCGCGCCAGCGTATCGCTCATGCCATCTCCGGGCGCGTAAGAGGCCAGCGCCAGAGCCCAGCGGCAGGACTCATGCTTGTCCATGGGTACGCGCAGCGAGCGCAGTTCGCGCCGCACCCGCTCGGCCAGCAGGCTGGCTTGCGGCGCCGAGGTGCGCGGCAGCAGCAATGCAAAATCCGAACCACTAATGCGCGCGAGCAGGGCTGCCGGGCCGCCGAATTCAGCCACCAGCTTGCGCAGCCGGTCGGACGACGAGCGCAGCCACTGGTCCGTGAAGGCGCGCGAGAGGTGTCGGTTGATCTGCGCCAGATCGCGTTGTCGGAACATCAGCAGATGGCCGCCCGCTTCGGGATCCTTGTCCGCCAGCGTCAGCCTGAACTGATCGACAAAATACTTGCGGTTGTGGAGTCGGGTGATGGGATCCTTGTAGATCTCGCTCTGAAGCGATTCGATCCGGGCATTCTGTTCCTGGACGGTGGCGGCGACCAGGCGCTGCGCGTCCACCAGCGCCTGATCGACGCCCGCCAGTTCGCACGTGCCGTTCAATGTCTCGCGGTTGCCAGGGGCCAGCGCACGCACGCGTTCGCAGATGTCGCGCGAAGTGCGCGCTTCCATCCGCCGCGCCAGGTTCAGGCATAGCAGGACCCACAGCAGACCCGCGGCCAGCACCAGCCCCAGAACCCGCACGCCGCCTTGCCACAGGGTGTCGCGGGCAGTCCGCGAGTCCGCCTGCACGGTAACGGTGCCTCGCGAGCTGCCGTCCGCAGCCGCGTAAGGCCGCGACACGGCGGGCGCTTCCATGTTCAGCCAGGTATCGCGCCAATCATGTTCACGGGGTTGAAGGTCAGTGTGCTGCGTTCGGCGTTCGATGGCTGGGAGGCCGTTTTCGGCGGTGATGCGCACCAGTGCGTAGCCGCCTTGCGCGTACAGTTCATCCGCCAGCGTTGCCAGCTCGCCGGGGCCGCCGGCGGCATGTGACAGCGCCCAGGCAAGCGTGTTGGCGCCGTCGTCGCTTCGTTGCGCCAGCTGCGAGCTCAGATAGCGGTGCGCGGCCAGCATTCCCACCGTCTGCGCGCCAAGCAGAACGAGGCCGATCAGGAGAGCGGTGAAGAAAAGTAGCCGGCGGAATGTGGACATGTATTTGGAGGTTCCCTTCCTGGCCGCCGCGTGGCCTGAACCGAGGACTGCCAGTTGTCCAGTTGGAGTGGCGTCGGATCGCGATCAGCGCTGGAAGGCCTGGATACGGGTGTGATACGAATCACTAATACATCAGTGGTACAGCAATTCTACATGTCACAGAACGTGCCGAATATTACTAAATTCACGCCACAAGGAGGCAAGCTGTGCAATTATTTCGATGCTGTCCGATTTTGAATGACAACTATCGAGACACGGTGTATTAATTTTTCGGGTGTAGCTGTCGTAAGTGGTAGGGCGAGCATGGCGCAAAGGGCCGGTGCAAGCCTTTCGTGGCCATCCGGACCTTCCGCGAGCAACCAGAGTAACCGTAGGAATACAGGGAAAAGAGGTGCGTTGCCTCTGAAGTGTGGCGTTTTTTTGCGAAAATAATGCATATCTTAAAAAATGTTACAGTCCTTGGGTTCCCCGTCGAACCGCAACGTCAGGGGCTTATGGATAGGGGGCTTCGTGCGTGAGAGTTACCTGCTCGCACTGTGCCTGACGCTAGCGGGCGCACTTGTAGCAATGTGCTGGGTCTTCGTGCGCAGAGAACGCCTGTTGCGTCAACGCCTGACGCGCGACGAACTGACCGGTGTCCTGAACCAGCAGGAATTGCACCGGCGCGTCCGTGCCTGGCTCAACCATGCCGAGGGCCACTCGCGCCGCGGCGCTTTTTTCCTGGTGAGCTTCGAGCAATATGCCGAGATCAGCGCCATGTTGCGCGCGGGCGAAGACCAAGCCCTGCTGGTGCAGGTGGCCAACCGCCTGGGCCTGATCTGCAGGTCCATGGGCGGCATGGTGGCGCGCACCGGGGCAGATGCGTTCACGGTCTGCGCGCCCGATGTGGACGAAGCAGGGGCGGCGCAAGTGTCGGCCAAGCTGCTGGAAGCCCTGAGCGCGCCCTACGAGTTGGGGGGGCGCCCGCTGATGGCCATATTCCGCGTCGGCGCGGCCTTGTATCCCGAGCATGGCCGCAGCGTGGAAGAGCTGCAGCGCTGTGTGCAAGTGGCCCTGCTACCGCTGAAGGAGCGCGGCGGGCCGGGCTGGAATCTGTTCGATTTCCGCATGCTGGCGCGCCAGCGCGACCAACAGGGCCTGGAAAACGATCTGCGGCTGGCGTTGACCACGCCGGCCATGGAGCAGTTTGAACTGTATTACCAGCCGGTCTGCGACAGCGGTACCGGCATGGTGCAGGGATGCGAGGCGCTGCTGCGCTGGCATCATCCCGTGCTCGGCAGCGTATCGCCGGCCGTGACTATCGAACTGGCTGAGCGCAGCGGCCTGATCGTGCCGCTGGGAGCCTGGATCCTGGAGCGGGCATGTACGCAGGCGGCGCTGTGGCCGGCGACCTGGCGCGTGCATGTGAACCTCTCGGTCAAGCAGATGAACGAGGACGGCCTGGTCGAACTGGTGTCGAATGCGTTGGCGGTCGCGAATCTGGCGCCGCGCAAGCTGGTGTTGGAGATCACGGAATCCCTCTTCATCCTGCACTATGAACGGCATGTGAAGATTCTGAACACGCTGCGGGCGATGGGCATCGGCGTCGCGTTGGACGATTTCGGCTGCGGCTATTCCAGCTTGAACCACCTGCGCTGCCTGCCCATCGACTGGGTCAAGATCGACCGCAGCTTCATCTCCGCACTGGAATCCGACGCCGGCAGCCGCGAGGTGGTTTCGGCTCTGTTCGGTCTATGCCAGGCGATGCATCTGCCGGTGGTGGCTGAAGGCGTCGAAACCGAAGGCCAGCGCGAGATCCTGAAGTCCCTGGGATGCCGGGTGATGCAGGGTTTCCTGCTGGGACGGCCTGCGCCGGCGTCCGAAATCCAGGCTTTGGCCTCGGCGGTGTCATAATCGGGGTTGCTTGCAAACCCGACCTGTTGACTCCCTATGCCCGGCAATACCCTAGGTACCCTCTTTACCGTCACCAATTTCGGCGAATCCCACGGGCCGGCCATCGGTTGCGTCGTGGACGGCTGTCCTCCGGGGCTACCGCTGGATGTCTCCGACATCCAGCTCGAACTGGACCGTCGCCGCCCTGGCACATCGCGCCACGTCACGCAGCGCCAGGAAGCCGACCAAGTGGAAATCCTGTCGGGGGTATACGAGGGAGTGACGACGGGCACGCCCATCGGCCTGCTCATCCGCAACACGGATGCGCGCAGCAAGGATTACTCAAATATTGCGGATACCTTCCGTCCGGGCCATGCCGACTACGCCTACTGGCGCAAGTTCGGCGTGCGCGACCCGCGCGGGGGCGGCCGTTCCTCGGCGCGCCTGACGGCGCCGACCGTCGCGGCGGGCGCCATCGCCAAGAAATGGCTGGCCGAGCAATACGGCGTCAAGGTGCGCGGCTACATGAGCCAGCTTGGCCCCATCGCCATCCCCTTCGTTTCCTGGGACGACGTTCCCAATAATCCGTTCTACGCGCCCAACGCAGCGGTCGTGCCGGAGCTGGAAGCCTACATGGACCAGTTGCGTCGCGACGGCGACTCCGTGGGCGCCCGGATCGAGGTCGTTGCCGAGAACCTGCCCGCGGGCTGGGGCGAACCGATCTACGATCGCCTGGACGCCGACATCGCGCACGTGATGATGGGCCTGAATGCCGTGAAGGGCGTATCGATCGGCGCGGGCTTCGACAGCATCGCGCAGCGCGGCTCGGAACACGGCGACGAAATCACGCCGGACGGTTTCCTGACCAATAACGCGGGCGGGGTATTGGGCGGCATTTCCACCGGCCAACCGGTCACCGTGTCGCTGGCCATCAAGCCGACCTCCAGCATCCGGGTCGAGCGCCGCTCAGTGAACCGCGCCAACGACCCGGTCATGGTGCAGACGCTGGGCCGCCACGATCCTTGCGTCGGCATCCGCGCCACGCCCATCGCCGAAGCGATGCTGGCGCTGGTCCTGATCGACCATGCCCTGCGCCACCGCGGCCAGTGTGGCGATCCGGTAGTTTGATACGCTGTCGTTCTTCGAATTGCCAGGGAGGTCCGCCATGAACCGGAAACGTCATCTGCTGCGCAATGCGGGCGCGGCGCTCGTGCTGGGCGCCCTGGCGGGCTGCACCGGCATGAATACCACGCAGTCCGGCGCCATCGGCGTCAACCGGACCCAGTACATGTCCAGCATGGTGCCTTCGCAGGCGCTGGAACAGGAAGCGACCCAGCAGTACGCCGACATACTCAAGCAGGCGCAGGCCAAGGGCCTGCTGGACCGTGACCCCCAGCAGGTGGCGCGGGTCCGCACCATTTCCCAGCGCTTGATCGCTCAGGCGGGAATCTTCCGCCCAGACGCCGCCAGCTGGAAATGGGAAGTGCATGTGCTGTCCAGCAACGAGATCAACGCCTGGTGCATGCCGGGCGGCAAGATCGCCGTCTACACGGGGTTGCTCGCCAAGATCAAACCCTCGGACGATGAGCTGGCGGCGGTGCTGGGCCACGAAATCTCGCATGCTTTGCGCGAGCATGCGCGCGAGCGCGTATCCCAGCAGATGGCCACCAACCTGGGATTGTCGGTGCTGGCGATTGCCACGGGGTCGTCCGCAGCGTCCGATCTGGGTGGACAGTTCACCAGCGTCATGTTCACGCTGCCCAATAGCCGCACGCACGAAACCGAAGCCGATCGCATGGGCGTGGAGCTGGCGGCCAGGGCGGGCTACGACCCGCGCGCCGCCGTGACGCTGTGGCAGAAGATGGGTGCCGCCGACCAGGGCAGTGCCCCGCCCGAAATCCTGTCGACCCACCCGTCGGCCGCATCGCGCATCAGCGATCTGCAGGCCGCTGCGCAGCAGGTGCTGCCGTTGTACGAACAATCCAAGGGCAAAGCCTCCCGCTGAGGCCCCTTGGCGGCTGCGGCGGGCACTGCTGCCTTGGTTGTGGGCCTCTTTGACCGCCGCCCCGGTCGGCCAAGAAGGACGGCCGCTTTGGCCGGCCGCCCTATGCCGCGGCTGTCCTGACGCCGGGACCACGCATGATGCCGATGCCCAGCTTGGCCAGGATGCGCTGCGTTTCGGCGTCCGGCACGTCTTCGGCATAGACCGCTATCTTCAGGCCGCGCGCGGTTTCCAGCACCGAAGCCGTCAATTGCTGGCTGCCGGGGCTTTGGGACATGCCGCCGACGAAGCCGCCGCCCAATTTCACGTAGGACAAGGGCAGGGTGTGCAGTTGCGCAATCGCGCCGAACTGCTGCGCCAGGCGGCGCACGCCGATATGCGCGCCAAACTCCGAGGCAACACGGGCCAGCGTGGCGATCTGCTCGTGGCATTCCACCAGGCCGTGCGCGTCGATTTCCAGGTACAGGCGGCGCGCCAAAGGCCGGTGCTCGGTAAGCAACAAGGCCAATTGGCGGAAGAACTTCTGGCCCCGCAACGAGGGCAGGGCCACCCGCACAGCGAGTTCGCCGGGGTTGGCTGCCAGCCAATCCAGCCCCAGGCTCACGGCTTCCAGGTCGCAGTCCGCCACCAGGTCCAGACGCACGGCAGGCGGAATGAACAGCGTGGCGGGGATCGGCACCTGGTCGGCAGCGGTGCGCAGCATCAGCATCGCTTCGGTACGGACGATACTGCCGTCGGTGGCTCGCAGGTTTTCCGTGGCCAACTCGAAGCGGTGTTCTTCCAGGCCAGATTGAATCGCGTCCTTCCAGGCGCGTTCGCCCGATTCCGAAGGCGACTGCATGTCGGTCGCACCCGCGATCACGACCTGATCGTTGCCGGCGCTTTCCGCCCGCATCAGGCCGAAGTCCAGGCGCGCGAGCACTGGGCCGGCCTGGCTGCCGTGGCCGTAGTCGGTCATGGCCTGGGCCCAGCGGCACAAATGCCCTTCACCCACGGGAATGCGGGACGCGTGCAGGTCGGCGCGCACTTGCTCGGCCACCATCATGGCCTGGGGCGCCGCGCAGCCGGGCAGCAGCAAGGCGAAGTCCGAGCCGTTCAGGCGGGCCAGCAGCGGCGAGGCCACATGCATGCTCTTGAGCGTGCCGCGGATGCGTTCGCAGACCGTGCGCAACCATTGGTCGATGAACTCGCGCGGCATGTGGCGGTTCAGGTCGGCCAGGTCGCGCTGGCGGAATACCAGAACGTGGCCACCGTCGATGCCGCGTCCGGTCGCGACGGTGGGCGCTTCCAGCGCGCGGCGGAACTCGTTGACGAAGTACTTGCGGTTCGGCAAGCCGGTGACCGGATCCTGGTTCAGTTCCAGCTCCAGCGATTCGATCTTGGCGTTCTGTTCCTCGACGCTGGCATGGATGCGCTCGCGGGTCTGGTTCAGGGCCTGCACTACCCCAGACAATTCAGGTACGCGCGCTTCGACCTGGGCCGTCGGGGATTCCTGGCCAATGCTGCGCACGTGGTCGCTGATTTCGCGCAGCAGGCGGTTCTTGATCCAGCCCACCAGCATGAAGGCAAACACCGCCCACAGAATGCCGGCGCCCACCACCAGGGCGATCATCTTGAGGCTGCTGCGCCACAGGGCTTCCCAGGCATAGGCGTCGTTGGCGATCAGCGTGACTTCGCCGATCTGGCGCCAGCCGTCGCTGACGGCGTGGCTGGCCGATTGCGTAGTCAGGGGTGCCAGCGCCTGGAACCAGGCGGGAACCGACGCCGCGGCGGCCGTGGATTTCCGTTCGATCAGAACCTTGCCTTCCGGATCGCTCAAGCGCACCAGCGAGAAATGTCCGCCGTCGTACAGCGCTGATACCAGCAGCTCCTGCACGACCGGGTCATTGTTCGCCGGCTGCGAGAGCGACAGCGCCAGCGACACGGCGGCGTCGGTGCTCTGCACCTGCAGTTGGCCCGATAGGTATTCCCTTGCGGAGTTCACACTAAGCGCCAGCGTACCCAGCAGGATGACGCCGATGGCGAGGGTAACGCTGAGCAACAACTGTCGAAGTATGGACATAGTCTTATTCCCGGACATCAGGGGCGCACGCCTTCCCGTTCCATGCGTTGAAGTAGATCACGCCAGCGGCTGAGACGGTCAACCGGCGCGGCGGGTTTGCCGTCCACATAAACGCCATCGGCATTGAAACTGAATACCGGCGTCAGGTCGCGGCGCTGCGTGGCGGGCAAAATGGTGGAGATCAGGTTGTCCAGCACCAGCGGCACGGCATTGGGGGTTTCGTAGTAGCCCAGTACCATGTGGGCGATCTGGGTACTGCTGGCCGCGCCACCGATGCGCGCGCGCACATAGATGAAGCGCAGCTTGTTGGCCGGCACGCCCAGCGCCAGCAGCGTGAAGTACTTGCCGATGACGTAGTCTTCACAATCGCCGGCGCCTCTGCCCAGCGATTCTAGCGGCGTGGCCCAATAATCGGCCTGCTTCCAGATGGTGATGTCCTCGCCGGACATCAGGGAGCGGTTCCAGAAGTCATTGGCTTGCGTCAGCGCGCCTCTTTCCTGGGCAGGGGCGGGGCTGCGCATCAATTGCAGCCATTCAGACACCGCCTTGGAGCCTTTCGCGCCATAGCGGCTGGCCGACAGGCTTTGCAGCCGGTCGGCATTGACTTCCAGGGCGGAACTTCCGCCCCAGCCGCAAGCCAGGCATAGCAAAGCCAATCGGCACAGATTCAGCGTGCGGCGGAAACGGCGGGACGATGGCATGAAACGGATTTTCACATTTTTCCGGGCATCTTAGACGCGCCCTGGGAAAAATGTGTCATCCGGAGGCGGGAAGACCCGTTGCGGATCTTCCCGGGAGCTATTGCTCAGGCATGATCGACGGTCAGCTTACCTTTCTGCAGCAGGTCATTGATGATGGCCTGGTTGCTTAGGGATTGGCCGTAGGCATCGTGGGTGAGGTCCACGTTTTCCAGCACGATCTTCTGGTCCGCGCCCTGGGTGCCCAGCTTGCCCCGGGTGTTCACGTCGATGACCGTATCATTGCCTTCCTTGCGGAAGTCCAGGTAATTAGTCAGGGTGCTGTCGTTCTCGCCGACCAATAATTCCTGCAGATCCAGGATGTCGCCGCCGTCAGCAGGCTTTAGGGTCGAGAAGTCCTTGATCGTATCCACTGCTGGGGCGCGAGTGGTGCCCTGGTCGTTGAATGCCCATTTGAATGTGTCGCTGCTGTCGCCATACTGGATTCCTCTTTCGGGGGGGAAGGCAGTGCCGTCGCCGCGCAGAGTGTCATTGCCCATGCCGCCGATCAGGACATCGCTACCTGCATTGCCTTCCAGATGGTCGTTGCCAGTGCCTCCGGACAGGATGTCGAGGCCCTGACCTCCTAGCAGTGTGTCATTGCCGCCTTGGCCATAGAGAATGTCATTGCCCTCGGCGCCAAGAAGTTCGTCGTCGCCGCCGCGTGTATCGCCGTGCACGTCGAGAACATCGTGGTGTTCCGAGATGAACTTATGTAAATCGGCATCTGTCGGCTGTGTGCCATTCTTCAGGAACAAAAACTGTTTGAGCGCCCACAGACCTGATCCGTCGAGCTGGCCTTCTGGTTTGGCCGGGTTGCCATCGATGCCCCAGGGCAATCGATCGGTGTTGATCGTGTCGCCGAACAAGATGTCCGAGCCGTCATTGCCGATGAGGATGTCGTTGTCCAACGGAGCCAGTACATGGCTCGGTCTACTTCCGGCTTCGGCTTCCCGACCATGAAAATCGATAAGCCGGCCAGCAGGATCTGGGGGAGGAGGGGGGAGTGCCAGCACGCCGCCTTGGTCGCCCAGCATTACGTCGTTGCCGTCACTGCCCTTCCTGATGTCGGCCAGTCTGCTGCCGTTGTCGTTATCGCCGACGATGAAATCGCCCACATTCAGCTTGAACGTGTGCTGATGCGACGTGTCCTGCCCGCCGTTGATGGTACCGCCGGTGTCCTTGATTCGGAAGTTGAAGGACGAAGCGTCGTCGTCGCCGTAGTTGGCATCTCCCGCATGAAAAACCAGTCTACCGTTGGCCAGATCCTCCGCACTGATTTCTTGCCCTGGTTTGATCGCTTTGCCGTTCAGGAGCAGCGTGCCGTTCAAGGGTAGCGAGTCGATGATCAGCGACTTCATCGAATGGCCTTCGCTTGGATCGGAGAATGGAAAGTCATTCAGACCGAACGTGTAGCGACCGCCAGCCACGACGTTGCCGGAAGCGTTTTGCGAGACTGGAGCGTCGTTGACGGACAGAACTCGAATGTCCAAGGCGGACGAGGTCGTGACCGTGCCGTCCGTCACGGTATATGTAATCTGCGGGACGCTCCCGTTCCAGTTCGCGTCCGGTGTGAACACATAGCTGCCGTCGGCTTTGACGAGGATTGAACCTACGCCTTCCATGTATGCAGTGATGCCGGCGGCGTATGTTGTGCCATTGAGGGTGAAAGTAGTGACAGTCAGCGCGTCGTGGTCGGCATCGGCCGCTCCGATGAGTACGTTGCCGGATGCGACGTGGTCCTCCAACACCTGGTCGCTGTGTGCCTGGAGGACCGGCGCGTCGTTGGCGCCCGTGATTTCGACTGTCAGGACGGCCGTGCTGGTACCGCCCTGGCCATCGGAGACGGTGTAAGTGATTGAACTGTAGCTTTTTTCGCCGATGCCGAGGTGTTGAAATGCCGAGCCTGGGTCGAAGCTGTAGGAGCCATCGGCGTTCAGTGTGAACGTGCCACCATGGGAACCCGCGATGGCGGCGCCTACGTTGGCTGCGTTGCCGTTGACTTGCGAGACGGCAAGCGCATCGCCGTCTGGATCCCTGTCGTTCGCCAGCACGCCGTTCTGAGCGCTGACGTCGAGGGTCGAGTCCTCGCTGGCAGCGCCCGAGTCGCCAACCGCGACGGGCGCGGGATTGGCGATGGCCCAGTCGAACTTCTGCGAAGTTGTTGCGCCAGAGGGATCCGTGGCGGTAATAGTGATGTTGTAGACGCCGCCACTTCCGCCTTGCGAGGCCGAGGGATCGATGTCACCGGTAATGATGCCGGTGTGTGGATCGATGCTCAGGCCGGGCGGCAAGCCGGTTGCGGTGTAGGTGAGCTTGTCGCTCGCGTCCGGATCCGAGAAGTGGCCAGAGATGTCATAGTTCACATGGGTCTGGGCGTCCAGGCTGGAGGCGCCGGAAATGGCGGTGGAAACTGGGCCGTCGTTGGTGCCGGTGATTGTCACGACAGCGGTTGCCGTGGAAGTGGCGCCGCTGGGATCGGTGATGGAGTACGAGATGGTGCTGGTGACGGTTTCGCCCGCGGCCAGGCGGTCAAACTCGTTTCCGGGCGTGAAGACATAGCTGCCGTCAGGCAGGACGGTGAAGGTGCCGCCATTGCTGCCCGCGACCGTAATGCCGCCCGAGGCCATGGGCCGGCTACCTACCGACGCTATCGTCAGGGGATCGCCGTCCGAGTCTACGTCGTTCGCGAGCAGGTTGCCGCGCACGTGGTCGTTTTGATCGCCTTGTCCTGCATCGTCCCGCGCGACGGGCGCGTGGTTGACGCTCACCGCCGTGGGTGCTTCGTCGTCGTCGGTGGCGGGGGCAATGCTGGACATGCGTGGCAAGACTGCGTCACCGCGAGCGGGATTCGAGTACGCCAGGTCCAGCGGGGTGGTGGTTTCAAGAAGGCGGGCCAGGCGGACAAAACTGCTTCCGCCTCCGCCTCCGCCGCCAGCCATGACGGCGGCGGTGGGATCAAGTTCATCGAACACATCGCGGCCGTCGCGCAGGGCTGCCAACAATCGGTCGGAGTCGGTGCCTGTGGGCGGCGCTACCGCCGCTTCGGACGCATCATCCAGCATGCTGGTCATTTCGCTGGTCAGCGCGAGCTGGCGGCCCTCGCCGATGATAATGGGCGTGCCGTTTTCAACCTGAAGAGAAACCGTGGCGCCCGAGGCCGTGACGACATCGCTGCCGGCGGGGACTTTGCTGCCCTGGTGCAGTTCGGTCAGGGATCCGTCGCTATGGCGCAGCCACGCGCGACCAGAGATTTCGTTGACGATTGCGGCAGTAGTGTTGGCCATGTTGGTCTCGATTAAGAGCGTTGTCCAAGATGGTTTGATACTAGAGGGGGCTGCTGCCGCTCGATACTGCCAATACTGATAGTGCTAGGCAAAAACGAAGTGCCTTGACGAAAAGTGCATCACGCCAAGAAGGCCATTGCGGACCCTGCCTGGGCCTACTGCCTAGCTGTGGTCAACATTCAGCTTTCCCTTCTGCAGAAGGTCGTTGATGATGGCCTGGTTGTTCATGAACTGGCCGTAGGCATCGTGAGTGAGGTCGACGTTCTCCAGCACGATCTTCTGGTCCGCGCCCTGCGTCCCCAGCCTGCCCTGGGTGTTCACGTCGATGACCGTATTGTTGCCTTCCTTGTGGAAATTCAGGTACTTGGCCAGTGAGCCGTCATTCTCGCCGACTAGCAATCCCTGCAGATCCAGAATGTCGCCGCCGTCGGTGGGCTTCAGGATCGAGAAGTCCCGGACTGTATCCACTGCCGGGGCGTTGATTGTGCCCTGATCGTTGAATTCCCACTTGAACGTGTCGCTGTCGACGCTATA
>JALDYL010000044.1:0-32349 GCA_032153965.1 Achromobacter sp.
CGCTGGCGGCCGGCCTGATGAAGATTGCCAACGACGTGCGCTGGCTGTCCAGCGGCCCGCGTTCGGGCCTGGGCGAGATCAGCATTCCCGAGAACGAGCCGGGCAGTTCCATCATGCCGGGCAAGGTCAATCCGACGCAGTGCGAAGCCATCACGATGCTGGCCGCGCAGGTGCTGGGCAACGACGTGGCCATCAATATCGGCGGCGCCAGCGGCAATTTCGAACTCAACGTGTTCAAGCCGCTGGTGATCCACAACTTCCTGCAATCGGTGCGCCTCTTGACGGACGGCATGGCCAGCTTCAATGCGCATTGCGCGGCCGGCATCGAGCCCAACCACGAACGCATCGCCGAACTGGTGGATCGTTCCCTGATGCTGGTGACGGCGCTGAACCCGCACATCGGCTACGACAAGGCCGCGCAGATCGCCAAGAAGGCGCACAAGGAAGGCCTGTCGCTGAAGGAATCGGCGCTGGCGCTGGGCTACGTGACCGAGGCCCAGTTCGCCGAATGGGTGGTGCCGGGCTCCATGACCAACGCGCACAAGTCCTCGTAAGTAGGCTGCCGCGCGCATGAAAAAGACCGCCGCGGCGGTCTTTTTTCGTTGGCGGCGCGGCGCCTCTCAGGCCGCGCCGGTGAGCATCAGCCACAACGGAATCGTCAGCGCCGAAAACAGCGTGCCCAGCGATATCAGCACCGCCACCATGCGTCCGTCGCCGCCCATGCGCATGGCCAGTACGTAGGCCGCGGATGCGGTGGGCAGGGCCGCGAACAGCAGCAGCATGCGCGATTCCAGCGGCGGCAGCGCCAGCAGATGCGCCACCAGCAAGGCCACGGCAGGCAGCGCCACGAGCTTGACCGCCAGCATCCAGGCGATCAGCGCGCCATGGCCCTTGCCGCCTTCCCAGGCCAGGCTGGCGCCCACGCAGATGATGCCCAGCGCGAGGGCCGCCGCGCCCAAACGCGCCAGCACCGTGTCCAGCGGCCCGGGCAGGTGCACGCCGGCCAGATTGCAGGCCAGGCCGGCCAGCGTCGAAATGACCAGCGGATTGCGGGCCAGTTCGCGCAGCAGGTTGCCGCCGCTGTGGCGCGCCAGGCCGTAGACCGCGGCCATGTTGGCCATGGGCACGGCGAAGCCGACGATCAGCGCCATGACCGTCTGGCCCTGCGCGCCGCCCAGGCTGGCCGACAAGGCCAGCCCGAGATAGGTGTTGAAGCGGTAGCCGCATTGCGCGGACGAGGCCAGGCTCAGCGACGAAGGCCGCAGCACCCAGCGCGCCAGCCACGTCAGCGCGACGCCGGCCGCGATGACGGTCGCGCTGGCCTGCAGCAGCATGGCGGCGTTGCCGGCGGTGATGGGGGTGCGCAGGATGGACTGGAACAGCAGCGCGGGCAGCAGGACGAAGTAGACCAGGCGTTCGGTTCCGGCGAAGAATTCGCGCGAAAAATTCAGCTTGTGATGCAGCGCCCAGCCCAGTGCGACCAGCATGAAATCAGGGAAAACCAGAAGGGCGACCGACATGTGCGAGTACGTATTTGATGCGCGTCAGACGGGGATCGCTGCGCTATGCGTCTGTAAGTATTTGCTGCTATTCTCCGTCATTCTGGCGGGCGCGTGTGCCACAAGCAACCTATAAAAAGTGCTCACCCTGCGCACAGAGCATGCGTCCACCACCGTTAATTGCGGACCTGTCCACAGGCAGACGCATCACACAACGGTCCGTATACACACGGGCTCGCATATTGGAGGAAACACACCTATGAATAAAGTCCGCTCCCTGGCCGTGGCCATCGCCCTGGCCACCGGCGCTGCCGGCACCCTTGGCGCCTCCGCCGCTCACGCTGCAGACAAGTATCCGAGCAAGCCGATCCGCGTCATCGTTCCGTTCGCGCCCGGCGGTTCCACCGACATCATCGCGCGCCTGGTGACGCAGCGCATGAGCCAGGAACTGGGCCAGCCCATGGTTGTGGAAAACAAGGGCGGCGCCGGCGGCGCCATTGGCGCATCCGAAGCCGCGCGCGCCGATGCCGACGGCTACACGCTGTCCATCGCCACCGTGTCGACGATGGCCGTGAACCCGGCTTGCCGCCCCAACGACCTGCCCTACGATCCGATCAAGGACTTCCAGCCGGTCACCAACTTCGCCAACACCGCCAACGTGGTGGCCGTGAACCCGAAGTTCCCCGCCAAGGACTTCAAGGGCTTCCTGGAAGAACTGAAGAAGAATCCGGGCAAGTACTCCTACGGCAGCTCGGGCACCTGCGGCGTGCTGCACCTGATGGGCGAATCGTTCAAGATGGCCACGGGCACCGACATCGTGCACGTGCCCTACAAGGGTTCGGGCCCGGCGGTGGCGGATGCCGTCGGCGGCCAGATCGAAATCCTGTTCGACAACCTGCCGTCGTCGATGCCGCAGATCCAGGCGGGCAAGCTGCACGCCATGGCCATCGCCTGGCCTGAGCAAATCTCCTCGATCAAGGGTGTGCCCACGTTCAAGGAAGCCGGTTTCCCGGTGCTGAACCAGCCGGTCTGGTACGGCCTGCTGGCCCCCAAGGGCACGCCGATGGAAGTCGTGAACAAGCTGCGCGACGCCGCTGTCGTGGCCCTGAAGGACCCGAAGGTCATCAAGGCGCTGGACGACCAGGGCTCGGCGCCGTCGGGCAACACGCCGGAAGAATTCGCCAAGGAAATCAAAGAGCAGTATGACTGGGCGAAGGACGTCGTGAAGAAGCAGAACATCAAGCTGGATTGATGCCGCGCGGGGCGGGCGCTGCCTGCCCCCGTCTGCAAGCAATGACGGGCGCCTTCGGGCGCCCGTCTTTTTTTGCGCGCAGCTCGCTCAGGCCCTGGCGTCGAGTCCGGCCTGCAGCGCTTCGCAAGCGGCGCGCAGGCGTTCGATGAAGTCGCGGTGCAGCGCCGACAGCGGATCCTGGTTGCGCACCATGATGCTGATCGGCACGCGCAGCGCGGGATCCAGCCGGCGCAGGTTCATGCCCGGCCGCAGCATCGCCTGCGCGGTGATCGCGTCGACGATGGCGTCGCCGCAGCCCGCGTCGACCAGGGCGCAGGCCACGTAATGCGTCTGCACCTGGATCGCCACCTGCGGATCCAGGCCCTGCGCGTCCAGCGCCATCTGCAGCAGGGCGCCGGAGGCGTCGGCCGCGTCCAGCACGATCAGCGTATCGCCCGCCATGGCGGTCAGATCCGCCAGCGGCAACGGACCCGAGCCTTCCTTGCGGCTGAGGTGCACCAGTTCGGTGTGGCCCAGTCCCATGCGGGTCAGGCCGGGATAGTCGTTGGTATCGAAGGTGATGGCCAGGTCCAGCTCGCGCGTCAGCAGCCCCTGTACCAGTTCGGTGCTGTGATGCGTGTGGATGTCGAAGGTGATGCCGGGCTGCGCCGCGCGGCTGTCGCGCACCACGCCGGGCAGCAGTCCCAGGCCCAGCGCCGGCGCGCAGCCCAGGCGCAGGTGGCCGTTGGGATGGTCGCGCAGGCTGGCGGCCAGCCTGCGCACGCTGTTGAGGTCCTGGTTCAGGCGCGCGACCTCGGGCGTAAGGATCTCGGCCTCGCGGGTGGCGACCAGCCGGCCCTTCACGCGCTCGAACAGCTTGAAGCCCAGCTGCGCCTCGGCGTGGGCCAGGAGCTTGCTGGCCGCGGGCTGCGAGATATGCAGCGCGGCCGCGGCCTCGGTCAGGGATCCGGTACGGCGGATCGCTTCGAAAATCTCGATGTGGCGCAAGCGCATGGCACGGTGGGGACGGTGGGCGGAAACCGCGATTCTAAGCCGGATGCGGCCCGCAAGCGGGTGTTCCATGGCGACAGCCGCCGGCGCCTTGACTATCATGAACCCTTGCCGGAAAGCCGGCGCCCACCGGAGCCTTCCCATGCGCGCACCCCGACATGCCGTCGCCCTCATGCTTGCCGCCGCGCTCGCGGCCATGCCTGCCGCCTGGGCGCGCGCCGCGCAGGCCGTCGAGGACCTGAACCCCGAGGCCGCCAGCGGCACGCAGACGCGACTATTGGTGCGCGCGCCAAATTTCATGATGGCCTCGGCCAACCCGCTGGCGACACAGGCCGGCGACGAGATGCTGCGCCGGGGCGGCAGCGCGGTGGACGCCGCCATCGCCGCCCAGCTGGTGCTGAACCTGGTGGAGCCGCAATCGTCCGGCATAGGCGGCGGCGCCTTCATGGTGGCGTATTCGGCCAAGAACGGCCGTATCCAGACCTACGACAGCCGCGAGACCGCGCCCGCCGCGGCCCAGCCGCAGCGCTTCCTGGATCCGGACGGCAAGCCCGTGCCGTTCGCCCGGGCGGTGAACAGCGGCCTGGCGGTGGGCGTGCCGGGCCTGCTGCGCGGCCTGGAACTGGCGCACAAGGAGCAGGGCGCGCTGCCCTGGGCCGATCTGTTCCAGCCCGCGATCCGGCTGGCCGAGCAGGGCTTCGCCGTGTCGCCCCGCCTGCACAAGCTGCTGGCAGGCAACAAGGAACTGCGCACCCAAGCCGCGGCCGCTGCCTATTTCTATGCGCCGGACGGCGCGCCCTGGCCGGTGGGCCATGTGCTGAAGAACCCGGAATTCGCGCGCACGCTGCGCGCGGTGGCGGACCAAGGCGCCGACGCGTTCTACCAGGGCGACATCGCCCGGGACATCGTCGCCGCGGTGCGCGGCCATGCCGTGCCCGGCGACCTGACGCTGGCCGACCTGGCCGGCTATCGCGCCAAGACACGCGATCCCGTCTGCGGCGCCTATCGCGGCTACCAGCTATGCGGCATGGGGCCGCCCAGCAGCGGCCCGATCGCGGTGTTGCAGATGCTGGGCGAACTGGAGCAGTTTCCCCTGCCTATCTTTGCGCCGGGCAGCGTGGAGGCGGTGCATTACTTCTCCGAAGCGGGCCGGCTGGCGTTCGCCGACCGCGATTTTTACGTCGCCGATCCGGACTTCGTGCAGGTGCCGGTGCGCGCCATGCTGGACCCCGCCTATCTGCGCGCGCGCGGCGCCCTGATCCAGCCGGACCGCAGCATGAAGGTGGCGCTGCCCGGCGATCCGGAAGGCAAGCTGCTATCGCTGGGCAAGGACGACGCACTGGCGCTGCCCTCGACCAGCCATCTGGTGGCGGTGGACGCGCAGGGCAATGCCTTGAGCATGACGACCACCATCGAGAACGAATTCGGCAGCAAGATCTTCGTGCGCGGTTTCCTGCTGAACAACGAGATGACGGATTTTTCCTCGTCCTACAAGGATCCCGAGGGCCGCCTCGTCGCCAATCGCATCGAACCGGGCAAGCGCCCGCGCAGCTCGATGGCGCCGATGATCGTGCTGCGCGATGGCAAGCCCTATCTGCTGGTGGGGTCGCCGGGCGGCAGCGCCATCATCAACTACGTGGCCAAGACCATCGTGGGTGTGCTGGACTGGGGCCTGGACATCCAGGCGGCCATAGATCTGCCCAACATGGGCAGCCGCAACAAGGAGACCGAGCTGGAGAAGGGCACCGCGCTGGAAGCGCTGGCGCCTGAGCTTGAACGCATGGGACACCCGGTGCGGATACTCGAATTCCCCAGCGGCATCCACGGCATCGTGATCGACGCTGGCGGTCTGCAGGGCGGCGCCGACCCGCGCCGCGAAGGCGTTGCCCAAGGCGGCTGAAGCCGCGCAGAGCTACTCGTTGGCGTCGCCGGAGCGCAGGGCCGGAGGCAGCTTGCGCAGCGTTGCGGGGGTGCGCGACAGCTTGATCGGCGAGCCCACGCCGCGGTAGTCGCCTTGCTCCAGCACCATGCCGCGATGGCGGGTGTGCGGATGCGCCAGCGCCTGGTCCACGGTCTGCACGGCGGCCGCGGGTACGCCGCGGCGCAGCAGGCGGTCGGCCAGCGCGGCGGCCTCATGGTCCGCCAGCAGCGCGGCCAGGTCGTCGCGCAAGGCCTGGCGGTTGCGCAGACGGTCGGCGTTGGTGGCGTAGCGCGTGTCCTCGGCCAGCGCCGGCGCGTCCAGCGTCTGCGCCAGCTGCGCGAACTGGCGGTTGTTGCCGACCGCCAGGAAGATCGGGCCGCTGGCGGTGGGCAGCGTTTCGTAGGGCGCGATGTTCGGATGCGCGTTGCCGCTGCGTGCGGGCACCTTGCCGCTGTAGAAGTAGTTGGGCGCGTGCGGATGCAGCAGCGACAGGGCGCAGTCGTACAGCGTGATGTCCAGGAATTGCCCCAGGCCGCTGCGCGTGCGCTCGTTGAGCGCCAGCAGGATGGCCACGGCCGCGTTCAGGCCGGTCACCATGTCCACCACCGGCAGGCCGACCCGGGTGGCTTCGCCGTCCGCGTCGCCGTTCACGCTCATCAGGCCGCACATGGCCTGGGCGCAGGCGTCGTAGCCGGGCAGGCCGCCCAGCGGCCCGTCCGCGCCGAAGCCGCTGACCCGGCAATGGATCAGCGCGGGGAAGTCGCGGCTCAGCGTGTCGTACCCCAGGCCCCATTTCTCCAGCGTGCCGGGCTTGAAGTTCTCCACCAGCACGTCGGCATCGGCCAACAGATGGCGCAGCAGCTCCTGGCCCGCGGGCTGCGACAGGTCCAGCGTCATGCCGTCCTTGTTGCGGTTGACGCCGATGAAGTACGACGCCGTATCGCCCAGGAAGGGCGGCCCCCAGCCCCGCGTTTCATCGCCGCCGGGAGGCTCGATCTTCAGCACGTCGGCGCCGTGGTCGGCCAGGATCTGCGTGCAATAGGGGCCGCCCAGCACGCGCGACAGGTCTATCACTTTGCAGCCGGCGAGCGCGCCGGCGTTGGGCAGGGTTGCAGCCATGTGGGGTCCGTTCAGTCGATGGAAACGTGGGCGCTCTTGATGAGGTCGCGCCATTTGGGCACTTCGGCCGAGATGAAGGTCGCCAGGCCCTGCGGCGTCTGGTCCCGGGCTTCGACGATGCCTTGGCTGCGCAGCGTCTGCGCGACCTCGGGATCGGACAGCGCGGTCTTGAAGGCGCGGTTCAAAGTGTCCACCACATCAGGGGGCGTGCCCTTGGGCGCAACGATGCCGAAGAACACGCTGACGTCGTAGCCCTTGAGTCCCTGCTCGGAAAGCGTGGCCAGGTCAGGCAGCGCATCCGAGCGCTGGGCGCTGGCCAGGCCGATGGCGCGCAGCTTGCCCGCCTTGATGTACGGCAGCGCGGTGAGGATGTCGGTGAACGACATCGACACCTGCCCGCCCAGCAAGTCGTTGAGCGCCGGACCCGTGCCCTTGTAGGGGATGTGCATGATCTGGGTGCCGGCCATGTTGTTGAACAGGATGCCGGCCAGGTGCGACGAGGCGCCGTTGCCCGACGAGGCGTAGCTCAGCTTGTCCGGATTCTTCTTGGCGTAGGCGATGAGTTCCTGCGCATTGCTGGCGGGCACCGACGGGTTGACCACCAGGATGTTGGGCAGGTGGCCGATGCGGATGATGGGCGCGAAGCTGGTCTCGGGGTCGTAGCCCTGCTTCTTGTACAGGCTGACGTTGATCGCCAGCGGGCCAGAGGTGCCGAACAGCAGGGTGTAGCCGTCCGGCTTGGCCGTCGCCACGTATTCCGAACCGATGTTGCCGCCGGCGCCGGCGCGGTTTTCGACGATGACGTTCTGGTTCAGCGGCTGCCGCAGCTTGTCGGCCAGCCTGCGCGCCAGGGCGTCGGTGGGACCGCCGGGCGGGAAGGGCACGATCAGCGTCACGGGCCGGGCCGAGGGATAGGCGTCCGCGGCCAGCGCAGGCGCGGCGGGGGCGATGGCGGCGGCCGCCAGCAGCAAAGAGGCGAGGGTTCGGTTCATGCTTGTCTCCAGTGGTTGCGCGCCGGCTGTGCCGCCGGCGTCGGTGCTTACAGCGCGTAGTGCAGGATGGCCCGGCACGCCGCGCTTTCGTCGGCCGGGATGGCATAGGGATCGCGCGGGCCCAGGCGGTGCTGCAGCACCTGGTCGGCCAGCAGCGCGCGGCTTTCCAGGCCGGGTTCGGCGGCTTCCCAGCGCAGGGCGGCCATGGACACCGCGTGGTACAGCAGCGAGGCCGCCTGGCGCGCCAGTTCGGGGCGGTCGGCCTGCGCGGCGTGCTCGGCCAGTGCATAGGTCTGCTGCAGCGCGCGCGCCTGCATCTCGGCCAGTTCGGGCGGGCAGGGGCGGCCCTCGGCCAGCAGGCTGTCGATATGGCTGCGCAGCGCCGGCAGCGAGTTTTCCTTGTTGATCGCGCGCAGCACATCCAGCGCCACGATGTTGCTGGTGCCTTCCCAGATGGAGCCCAGGTGGGCGTCGCGCACCAACCGTGGTTCGGTCCATTCCTCGATATAGCCGCAGCCGCCGCGTACTTCCATGGCGTCTCCGGTCACCTTGCGGGCGTCGCGGCAGGCGCGGAACTTGATCAGCGGCGTGAGGATGCGCGCCAGCGCCGGATCGGCCGCGCCCTGGTCCGCAGCGGCCAGCGCGCGGGCGGTCTGGAACATCACGCTGCGGGCCTGTTCGGCCCAGACCGTCATCTTGACCAGCTGGCGCTGCATCAGCGGCATGTCGATCAGGCGTTTGCCGAAGGCGCGGCGGTGCTGCGAGACATAGACCGCCTCGGTCACGGCGCGGCGCATCAGGCCGGCGGCGCGCATGCCGTTGGACAGGCGCGAGTTGTTGATCATGTCGGCCATGTGCTTGAAGCCGCGGCCGCGTTCGCCCACCAGCCAGGCCACGGCGCCTTCCAGGCGAATTTCGCCGCTGGCCATGGAGCGCGTGCCCAGCTTGTCCTTCAGGCGCAGGATGCGGTAGTGGTTGTGCATGCCGTCGGCCAGGTCGCGTGGCAGCAGGAACAGCGATACGCCCTTCAGGCCGGGCTGCGATTCGCTGCGCGCCAGCACCATGGCGTAGCCCGCGTCCGGGTTGGAGCAGAACCATTTGTCGCCGTGGATGAGCCAGGTGCCGTCGTCCTGCGCGGTGGCGGTGACTTCGGTGGCGCTGACGTCCGAGCCCGCGCCCTGTTCGGTCATGAACATGGCGCCCTGGCGCAGCGTGTCGAAATCCTGCGAGGTCACCTCGGGCAGCACCCGCTCGACCAGTTCCGGGTCGCCGAACTTGCGCAGGGTGCGCGCCAGCGAGTCCGTCATGCTGACCGGGCAGCACAGGCCGAACTCCGCCTGCACGAACAGATGGCTGAGCGCGTACTTGGCGGCCGCCGGCATGGGCTCGGGCCAGCCCAGCACGCCGCCGCGGTGCGATAGCGCCGCCAGGCCGAATTCGCTGTAGGCCAGGCGCTCCAGCTCGACATAGGCCGGATGCTTGTCGATGCGCGACTCGTCGGTGCCGGCGCGGCTGCGCACGGACAGCGTGGGCGGGTGCTTGTCCGCCGCGTCTGCCAGCTCGTCCATGACGCCGCCGGCCAGCGCGCCCAGGCGTTCCAGGTGCGGCAGCAGATGGGCGTGCAGCGCGGGCGGCAGGTAGCGCCGGCTCAGCGCCTCGGCGTAAGGGTCCGCGCTGAACAGGTTCTGTCCGCGCGAATCCGGAACGGGCGTGGCGGCGGGGGGCGCGGTCTTGACGGGGGTATCCATGGCGGCATCCTGCTGAAGACGGGAACGATGCCTGTGATGGTGCTTGCATGGATTAATCTATACAAATACTGTTTGTGTGTAGAACAATCCAAAAAAAGTATGGATTGTCGTCCCTGGGGAGACTGATGGACCTGGATCCGCGCCTGTTGCGCTATTTCATCGCCGTGGCCGAAGAGCGCCATTTCAGCCGTGCGGCCACGCGGCTGCATATTTCCCAGCCGCCGCTCAGCTACGCCATCCGGCAGCTGGAGGACAACGTCGGCGCGCGCCTGCTGACGCGCACCAGCCGCCACGTCGAACTGACCGACGCCGGCCAGGTGCTGTACCGCGAAGCCCTGACGCTGCTGCGCCAGGCGGAAGAGGTACGCACGCTGGTGCAGCGCGTGGACGCCGGCCTGCGCGGCCGACTGCGCATCGGCTTCGTGGGCTCCATGCTGTACCGCGGGCTGCCCGCGCTGCTCAACGCCATGCGCGCCGAGCTGCCGGACGTGGAGCACGTGCTGACCGAGCTGAATTCGCACGACCAGATCGAGGCCGTGCGCCGCGGCGAGCAGGATCTGGGCTTCATCCACGCCAATCCGGTGCCCAACGGCGTGCTGGCGCGCGACCTGATGGCCGAGCCTTTCGTGGTGTGCCTGCCGCAGGCGCATCCGCTGGCTGGCCGCAACTCCTTGCGGCTGGCGGAGCTGGCGGCGGACGATTTCGTCTTTTTCGCCCGGGCCGCTTCGCCCAGCTATTACGAGACTGTGCTGTCCATGTGCGTGTCGGCGGGTTTCATGCCCGTGATCCGGCACGAGGTGCGGCATTGGCTGAGCGTGGCGTCGCTGGTGTCGCAGGGGCTGGGCGTGTCCATCGTGCCGGCCTGCCTGTCGCGTAGCGGGCTGGCGGGGACGCGCTTCATCGCCTTCGAGCACGCGGCCCGCTCGGTCAGCCAGATGATCTGGCGCGAGGCCGCGCGCACGCCGCTGCAGGAAAAAGCGGTGGAAATGGCGGCGCAGCATGGCTGGGAGACCCCGGAAACCCCGTGAAATCCACCGTCCGGGTAGGCAGAACCCGCCCGAAGGCTTATCGTTAGCGCTAGCCCCGCGCCGCCATTCCGGCGGCCAGGGAGGGAACCGTTTGCATACGAACGCGAATTCCGGGTTTTAGCCATGTCCTACCGTCCCGTCCTGCCGCTCACGCGCCGCAGGCGTTTCATCACCAGGCTGCGCCATTGCGGCCCTCCGGCGAAGTACTGAACCCCCACTGCAGGGTGTTTCGGTTGCACTTCTCCGGAGTCTTTCGTGGAAATTCCTTTTTCGTTTCGTCCGCGTCTTTTCGACGCGTTGCGCGGTTACGACCGTGTCCGCTTCGCCCAGGACCTGGGCGCGGGCCTGACCGTGGCCGTGGTTGCGCTGCCCCTGGCCATGGCCTTCGCCATCGGGTCGGGCCTCAAGCCCGAGGCCGGGCTGTTCACCTCCATCATCGCGGGCTTCCTGATCGCCTTGCTCGGCGGCAGCCGGGTGCAGATCGGCGGGCCGGCGGGCGCCTTCATCGTCATCGTCTACGACATCGTGCAGCAGTACGGCGTGGCCAATCTGATCATCGCCACGGCGCTGTCCGGCGTGCTGCTGTTCGTGATGGGGCTGCTCAGGCTGGGCACGCTGGTGCGCTTCATCCCGGTGGCGGTGATCATCGGCTTCACCAACGGCATCGCGGTGCTGATCGCGCTGTCGCAGGTCAAGGATTTCCTGGGCCTGGCGATCCCCAAGATGCCGGGCGATTTCTTCGGCATCCTGGGCGCGCTGGGCAGCCATCTGTCCTCGCTGAATCCCTGGGCCGCCGGCATCGCGCTGCTGTCGCTGGCGGTGATCGTGGGCTGGCAGCGCTGGCTGCCCAAATGGGGCGGCCAGCGGGCGGCCAGGCTGGCGCGCGTGCCGGGCTCGATCATCGCGCTGGTGCTGGCGACCGCGGCGGTAGCCGTGTTCGGCCTGCCGGTGGAAACCATAGGCAGCCGCTTCGGCGGCATACCGGCGGCGCTGCCGGACTTCACGCTGCCCGCGTTCAGCTGGGAATCGGCCCGCTTCCTGCTCATGCCCACCATCACGCTGGCGGCGCTGGGCGCCATCGAGTCGCTGCTGTGCGCGCGGGTGGCCGACGGCATGATAGGCGACCGGCATGACCCCAACCAGGAGCTGATGGCCCAGGGCGTCGCCAACTTCGTCACGCCATTCTTCGGCGGCATGCCGGCCACGGGCACGATTGCGCGTACCGTGACCAATGTGAAAAGCGGCGCCACCAGCCCCGTCGCGGGCATGGTGCACGCGCTGGTGCTGCTTGTGGTGATGCTGGCGGCCGCGCCCCTGGCGGCCTCGATACCGCTGGCTACCCTGGCGGCCATCCTGATGTTCGTGGCCTGGAACATGGGCGAATGGCGCGAGTTCGCGCGGCTCAAGAGCTACCGGCTGCCGTACCGGATCACGCTGGTGTCGGTGTTCCTGTTGACGGTGGTCTTCGATCTGACGGTCGCGGTCGAGTTCGGCATTTTCGCCGCCTGCCTGACCTTCATTTACCGTATCTCCAGCCTCTCGCGCGCCGAGCGCATCACGGCCGTCGAACAGCCCTTGCTGGCCGGCATGGATGGAAAGATCGAGGTCTGGCGCCTGTACGGCACCGTCTTCTTCGGCGCCACCAAGCTGGTGGAGTCGCTGGAGGACCGGCTGCCGGCCCGGGCGCTGGTGCTGGACCTGAAGAACGTGATCTACGTGGATTCGACCGGCGCCGAGGCGCTCGAAGCCCTGAGCAAGGCGTGCGAGACGCGAGGCGTGGCGCTGATCGTCTCCGGCCTGATGGGCCAGCCGCAGGACATCGTGCGCCGCATCGGCTTGTACCAGCGGCTGCTGGGCCATCTGCAACCCGACGTGGCGAGCGCCACGGCCGCCGCCCTGGCGCTGGAGTCCGAGGGCGGCTAGACGGATGGGGGGCCAGCGTGGCCCCCCATCTTCCTTCTAGCGGAAGACGACGGTCTTGTTGCGGTTGAGCAGGATGCGGTGCTCGACGTGGCTGCGCACGGCGCGCGACAGCACCAGGGACTCGATGTCGCTGCCGACCTGGGTCAGGTCCTGGGCGGTCATGGTGTGGTCCACGCGTTCGATGTCCTGGTCGATGATGGGGCCTTCGTCCAGGTCCGAGGTCACGTAGTGGGCGGTGGCGCCGATGATCTTGACGCCGCGCGCATGCGCCTGGTGATAGGGACGTGCACCCTTGAAGCTGGGCAGGAAGCTGTGGTGGATGTTGATGGCGCGGCCGTTCAGCGCGCGGCACATGTCTTCCGACAGGATCTGCATGTAGCGGGCCAGCACCACCAGGTCGATGCCTTCCTGGTCGACCAGGGCCAGCACCTGCTTTTCCTGTTCCGCCTTGGTGTCGGCCGTGACCGGCAGGTGGTGGAACGGGATGCCGTAGGAAGCCGCCAGGCTGGCGTAGTCGTTGTGGTTCGAGACGATGGCGGCCACTTCCGCATGCAGATGGCCGCTGTGCACGCGGAACAGCAGATCGTTCAGGCAGTGGCCCTGCTTGCTGACCATGATCAGCAGGCGTTCCTTGCGGCGCGCGTCATGCAGCTTCAGTTCCATGCCGTACTCGGCGGACATGCCGTCCAGCCGCGCCCGCAGGTCGCTGGCGGCCACGCCCGCCGGCACGTCGAAGTGCACGCGCAGGAAGAAGCGGCCGGTTTCGTCGTCGCCGAACTGCTGCGAATCCAGGATGTTGCAGCCCAATTCGAACAACAGGCCGCTGACGCGGTACACGATGCCCGTGCGGTCGGGGCAGGACAGGGTCAGGATGTAGTCGTTGTGCTGCATGGTGCGGGGACAGGAGAAGAAAGAGGAAAAGGGGGGAGGGACAGCCCGTCGGCGGTATCAGGCGTCCGCGAGGGCTATCCGTTCAGGCATGCCAGCGTCTCTTCGGCCAGGGCCAGGCTGGAGGTCAAACCCGGAGATTCTATGCCGAACAGGTTCACCAGGCCGGGCACGCCGTGCGCCGCCGGACCGGCGATGACGAAATCGGCGGCGGGTTCATGGGGGCCGGAGATCTTGGGCCGGATGCCGGTGTAGCCAGGCGCCAGGGCGTCATCGGGCAGGGCCGGCCAATAGCTGCGCACGGCGGCGTAGAAGACCTCGGCGCGGGCCGGGTCCAGCGTGTAGTCCTCGGTTTCGACCCATTCGGTGTCGGGGCCGAACTTGGCCTGGCCGCCCAGGTCCAGCGTCAGGTGCACGCCCAGGCCGGCATGCTGCGGCACCGGGTAGATCAGGCGCGAGAACGGCGCGCGGCCGGACAGCGTGAAATAGCTGCCCTTGCACAGGTAATCCTTGGGAATGCTGGAGGCGGGCAGGCCCTCGATGCGGCGCGCCAGCGCGGGCGCTTGCAGGCCGGCCGAATTGATCAGCACGTTACAGCTGAGGGTCATGCCCTCGTCGCCGCCAAACTGCAGCTCGAAGCCGCCCTCGGGACGGACGCGGGCCGACGCCAGCGGCGTGTGGAAGACGCACTGGGCGCCCGCGTTTTCGGCGTCGCCCTGGAATGACAGCATCAGCGCATGGCTGTCGACGATACCGGTGGACGGCGAGGACAGCGCGGCGGTGCAGCGCAGCGCCGGCTCCAGGCGCATGGCGTCCTCGCCGGAAATGAATTGCAGGTCGTCCACGCCATTGGCGCGGGCGCGCTGGGCGATGCCCTCCAGTTGCGCGGCCTGTTCCGTGGTGGTGGCGACGATGAGCTTGCCCAGCCGCTTGTAAGGCACGCCGCGCTCGGCGCAATAGGAATAAAGCAGGTGCTTGCCGCGCACGCAGAGGCGGGCCTTGAGGCTGCCCGCCGGATAATAGATGCCGGCGTGTATGACCTCGGAATTGCGCGAGCTGGTGCCGGTGCCGATGGCCTCGGTGGCTTCAGCCACCAGCACTTCGCGTCCGGACTGGGCCAACGCCCGCGCGATCGCCAGGCCGACCACGCCCGCGCCGATGACGACGCAATCCACATCCACGCTCATGGCGCTTTCCTTTCCGAACGCGCGCCGGCCGGGGTCAGGTCGAAACCGCCGGCATGGAACACCAGCGGCGGCTCGCCGCTATGGCCGCAGCGTTCCACTTCGCCCACCATGATGACGTGGTCGCCCTCGACGTAGCGGCTGCGGTTGTGGCATTCGAACCAGGCGGCGCAATGGCCGTCCAGCATGGGCGTGCCGCCCGGCGCGTGATGCACCGTCAGGCCGGCGTAGCGGTCCGGCGTCTTGCCGGTGGCGAAGCGGCGCGCCAGCGCGATCTGCTCCGACCCCAGCACGTTGACGACGTAGCGCTCGCACTGCTCGAAGGCGGCCAGCGACGACGAGCTGCGCGACAGGCTCCACAGCACCAGTGGCGGGTTCAGCGACACGGAGTTGAAGGAGCTGACCGTCAGGCCGATGGGCGCGCCATCGGGGTCGGCGGTCGTCACGACCGTTACGCCCGTGGCGTAACGGCCCAGCGCGGTGCGAAAAAAGGCAGCGTCAAAATCAGGGGAGGAGGCGGTCATGCAATCGTTAATTGGGGGGCGGGCGCGACGCACCCGGCATCAAGGCGACAGGCGTTCGATCTTCCAGCCCTGGCCGTCGGCGACATAGCGCAAGCGGTCATGCAGGCGCGAAGGCCGGCCTTGCCAGAATTCGAAGGCGGTGGGTTTCAGGCGGTAGCCGCCCCAGTGCGGCGGGCGCGGCGGCTGTTCGCCGAAGCGCTCGCGGAATTCCTGTTCGCGGGCTTCCAGCGCTTCACGGGTGATGGGCTGGCTCTGGCGCGAGGCCCAGGCGCCGATGCGCGAACTGGCGGGCCGGCTATGGTAGTAGGCGTCCGACTCGTCGCCAGCCACTTTTTCAACCACGCCTTCGATGCGGACCTGGCGTTCCAGCGGCTGCCAGAAGAACAGCAGGCTGGCGCGCGGCTCGGCCTGCAGGTCCAGGCCCTTGCGGGATTCGTAATTGGTGAAGAACGTGAACCCGCGCTCGTCAAAGCCCTTGATCAGGACGATGCGCGCGCTGGGCTGGCCGCTGGCGTCCACCGTGGCCAGGGTCATGGCGTTGGGTTCGGGGACCTTGGCGGCCAGGGCCTCGTCGAACCAGCGGGTGAATTGCTCGAACGGGGAGGCCGCGGCCTGGCCTTCGAGCAGCACGTTCTTGTCGTAGCTTTGACGCAGATCAGAGACGGACATGGGGCTAGTAGTTCAGCGTTGATAACAAGGAGTTTATACCGCCTGGGAGGCGGTACCCTTATTGACCCCGCTCAGGGCGCAGGCAAGATTTTCCGAGGCGCGGCCTCAGGCGCTTTCCGGCAGGGTGTGCCCGTCCAGCTCCAGCCGGCGCGCGATGGCGTCCAGGCGGGCGTCATGGATGCCGGCGGCGCGCAGCGCCTGGGCGGTCTGCACCACGTAATCGGTGCAAGGGCCGTAGCGGCCGGCAGCCCGGCGCACGATGGCCAGCAGCTCGGGCTCGGGCAGGGCGCGGATATAGGCCGGATTGTCCCGGTTCATGATGAAGACCAGCGCCCGCACGGTGCCGGTATCGGTGGTGCAGTTGATCCAGCGGGGCAGATAGGCGCCGGTGGACATCTCGCGCTCCCAGAGCGCAGGGAAATAGGTCGGCACCTGGTCGCCCGCCAGGCGGTAGACCACCCCCCGGCAGGAACCGCCCCGGTCCAGGCCGAACACCAGGCCCGGGCATTCCGGGGTGCCGCGGTTGACCCGTGACCACAGGCACAGCGCCCGGTGGTGGCCGCGCAGGGTTGCCAGCCGGCGTTCGACGAAGTCGAAGTCGGGCCGCCAGATCAGGGAGCCATAGCCGTACACCCACACGTCCTCGCCCGATTGCCAGTGGCGCAGGGCCTCGTCCAGCGATTCCTGCCGCTCTTGCGGAGTCCAGAGGCGAAAGGGCAGGCTGGCGCCGGAGTTGCCGGCGGCGGGAGGAGAGGACTGCATGTTCACGGCTACGCTTTGCGTTCGGATTCGATCGGGGGATTGCGGTTGGCCCAGCCTCCGGCCATCAGGGCCACGGAATAAGCCCAGAAGAGGGGGGCAACGCCAATTACCGCACCGAGCGCGCCGAAGGTCAACGGCAGGGACACCTGCGAACCGTTGATCAAGGCCATCCGCAGGCCCACGGCCTCGGCCGCGCGGCCGGGCGGCGAATGCTGGTGCAGCAAGGAGAGCATGCTCGGCTGGCAGCAGCCCAGGGCCAGGCCGAGTATGAAAGACAGCACGATCAGGACGGTAACGTCGGTGAACAGCGGATAAAGCATGAAATCGATGGCGGCTGTCGCCATCGCTACCCGCACCAGCGTCCAGGACCGCACGCGGCGCTGGATGAGTGGCAATACCAGGCGGATAACGAAAGTTGCCGCCGCGAAGGACGCAAGAATGATGCCGATCGTGGTGGCCGACAGGCCGATGGCGACGCCGAAAATGGGCACGACGAACAAATGGGTGTCCCACGCGCCGGACAAAATCGTGTTGACCATCAGGATGCGACGCAATGCCGGTACTTCCAGCAATTCAGTAACGCGCCGCTTTTCAGCCTCTTTTTTGCCTGACAGCTGCGAATCCACTGCCTTCAATTGGTGACGCAAGGCATAGAGTCCGCCCGCCGAAAGCAGCGGACCCAAGGTCAGCAGGCCGAAGGCCAGGCGCGTGCCCAGATGGTCGATCGCCAGCCCGGCTATCAGCGGACCCGAGAATCCGGACCCCGCCAGCGCCAGCGACATGAAGGAGAAATTGCGCAGCCGCTGCGTGGGCTCGGCGTGACCCAGCAGGTCCTGCGTGGCGACCTGATGCAACATGAAGCCGATGCCGATGCAACAGGAAGCAATCAGCAGGGCGACTTGAGTCTGCGAGATGAAGGGCAGTGCGGTGCCCGAGGCGACCAGGGCCGTGCCGATGACCAGCGGCCGCACGATGCCGACCCGGTCGACCCAGCGGCCGGCGCGCACCGAGAACAGCATGGGCAGCACCGCGAACACCGCGACCAGGGTGCCCACCTTGAAGGTCGACAGTCCCATCTGCAGCGCGGTGAGCGAGACGGTGATCCGTCCCCCAGTAAGCGCCACGTGATTCATCATGGCCAGCAGGCACAAAAGCACCGCCCCGGAAAACTCTGGGGAACTGGGTGACGAAGAGGGGGATCTATGAGAAGTGGACACGGATACGGCTTAACTGCGTTCATTCTGGCCATATCGTCGCCCTATGTCGAGGCGCGGCTGTTTTGCAGCGCGGCAAACGTAGATTGGCGCCAATCGCATGATGGCGGCTATCTAAGGGCGAACTCATGTGCTTATGCCGCAAGATGGCGGCATGTTCGCCACATCTGCGGGCAGGGGCTTGCGTGAGTGACGGACAAAGCGTTGTATCGTTCATGCAACGGAACAATCACGCGGACCTTGACGTTCCGACCCGCTTTACTGTTTTTCACCGTTTTGCCACAGATCGTCGATGGTTCCGGCGGACGACACGTTTAGGATGAGCAGGCATCGTGGGCAAGGTCGCTTGCCTGGTCCGCAATTCGCAATACCGGCGCCGGCCCGATAGCCGGCGCTACATCCGGCAGGTTCAATGAAAAAGTCCAGCAGCAAGTTCAAGCGCTACTCCCTGATCGCCGTTTTGCTCCTGTTAGCCGTGTTCGGCGTGCGCGCCGCGTTCTTCTCCGCGCCGCCGCCGCCCACTTTCGCGGTGGCCGAGGTCACCCGCGCCAATCTTGAAGACAGCGTGCTGGCCAGCGGCACCATCGACGCCATCGAGCGCGTGAGCGTGGGCGCCCAGGCCACCGGCCAGCTGAAATCCCTGAAGGTGGCGTTGGGCGACCGCGTCAAGAAGGGCCAGCTGGTGGCCGAGATCGACGACATGACCCAGCAGAACGAGCTGCGCAACGCCGAAGCCGCCCTGCAGACCCGCCGCGCCGAGCGGGCCGCCAAGGTTGCCACGCTGAAGCAGGCCGAACTCGCCTTCCGCCGCCAGCGGCAGATGCTGGCGGCCGACGCCAGCTCGCGCGAAGCCTATGAGACCGCCGAGGCCACGCTGGGCGTGACCCGCGCCGAGATCGCCTCGCTGGACGCGCAGATCGCGCAGGCCGAGATCCAGGTCGACACCGCCCGCGTCAACCTGGGCTACACCCGCATCGTCTCGCCCATCGACGGCATGGTGGTCGCGGTGGTCACCAAGGAAGGCCAGACCGTCAACTCGATCCAGAGCGCGCCCACCATCATCAAGGTGGCCCAGGTCGACACCATGACCATCAAGGCGCAGATCTCGGAGGCCGACGTCACGCGCGTGAAGCCGGGCCTGCCGGTGTACTTCACCATCCTGGGCGAGCCCGACGAACGCTACCGCGCCCAGCTGCGCGCGGTGGAACCGGCGCCGGACTCCGTGCAGAAGGACGACGCGGCGTCTTCCCTGACCGGATCGGCCAGCGGCAGCTCCACCACCGCAGCCGTCTACTACAACGGCCTGTTCGACGTGCCCAACCCGGACGAGAAGCTGCGCATCTCCATGACCGCCCAGGTCTTCATCGTGCTGGGCGAGGCCAAGGACACGGTGGTGGTGCCGGCCTCGGCGCTGGGCAAGCGCGGCGAGGACGGCCGCTACGCCGTGCGCGTGGTCCTGAAGGACAACAAGACCGAAACGCGCCAGGTCAGGATAGGCATGAACAACAACGTCCAGGCGCAAGTGCTGGAAGGGCTGGAGGTGGGCGAGCGCGTCGTGTCGGCGGATGCCGCGCCGGCCGTCGCGCCGGGAGCCTGACATGAGCGGGCCTCTGATATCGCTTACGGGCGTGCGCCGCGAGTTTCCCGCAGGCGAGCAGACCATCGCGGTGCTGAAGGACATCAACCTGTCCATCGAGGCTGGCGAGATGGTGGCGATCGTGGGCGCGTCCGGGTCGGGCAAGTCCACGCTCATGAACATCCTGGGCTGCCTGGACCGTCCCACCCGCGGCGAGTACCGGGTCGACGGCCGCAGCACGGGCGAGCTGGACCCGGACGAACTGGCCGAACTGCGCCGCGAACATTTCGGCTTCATCTTCCAGCGCTATCACCTGCTGTCCGACCTGAGCGCGCAGGGCAACGTCGAAATGCCCGCCGTCTACGCCGGCAAGCGCCGCGAGGCGCGCATCGACCGCGCCGACCAACTGCTGGAACGGCTGGGCCTGGGCGACCGCTCGGAACACCGCCCCGGCCAGTTGTCCGGCGGCCAGCAGCAGCGCGTGAGCATCGCGCGCGCGCTGATGAACGGCGGCGACATCATCCTGGCCGACGAACCCACCGGCGCGCTGGACACGCACACCGGCCAGGAAGTGCTGCGCATCCTGGAAGAGCTGAACGCGGCCGGCCACACCATCATCATCGTCACGCACGATATGAACGTGGCCCGCCATGCCCAGCGCATCATCGAGATCAGCGACGGCGAGATCGTCGCCGACAAGCGCAATCCCGATGCGCCGCGCACCGAGCGCATCAAGGAAGACGCGCCGGCGCTGGCCGCGCGGCCCGTCTGGCAGGCATACCTGGACCGTTGCCGCGAGGCGCTGCGCATGGCGCTGCTGGCCATGAACGCGCACCGGCTGCGCACCTCGCTGACAATGCTGGGCATCATCATCGGCATCGCGGCCGTGGTGTCGGTGGTGGCGCTGGGCGAAGGCTCGCGCCGCAAGATCCTGGACGACATCAGCGAGATCGGCACCAACACGGTGGAGATCTTCCCCGGCAAGGACTTCGGCGACGAGAAGGCCGTCAATATCCGCACCCTGGTGCCGGCCGACGCGGACGCGCTGGCGCGCGAATCTTATGTGGACAGCGTCACGCCGGAAGTTTCCACCAACAACACGCTGCGCTTTCGCAACGTGTCGGTGACCGGCACGATCCAGGGCGTGGGCGAGCAGTATTTCCGCGTCCGCGCCATCAAGCTGGCGCAGGGCAAGTTCTTCGACGACACCAGCGTGACGCGGCGCGCGCAGGAAGTCGTGATCGACGACGCCACCCGGCGCAAGCTGTTCGGTTCGCATACCGAGCCCATCGGGCAGGTGGTGTTCCTGGGGTCCATGCCCGCGCGCGTGATCGGGGTGACGCAGAAGAAGGACACCGTGTTCGGCAGCAACGACACGCTGAACGTGTGGGTCCCGTACACGACGGCGCTGTCGCGCGTGCTGGGGCAGCAACATCTGAAGAGCATCACGGTGCGCGTCAATGACGCCACGCCGCCCGCCGCGGCCGAACAGGCCATCGTGCGCGTGCTGACGCGGCGCCACGTGACCAAGGACTTTTTCGTGTTCAACACGGACGCGATCCGCAAGACCATCGAACGCACCACCGCCACCATGACGCTGCTGGTGTCCATGATCGCGCTGATCTCGCTGATGGTGGGCGGCATCGGCGTCATGAACATCATGCTGGTGTCGGTGACCGAGCGCACCCGCGAGATCGGCGTGCGCATGGCGGTGGGGGCGCGGCGCAGCGACATCATGCAGCAGTTCCTGATCGAAGCGGTGCTGGTGTGCCTGATAGGCGGCGCGATCGGCATCGTCCTGTCCCTGGGGCTGGGGGTGCTGGTGTCCAAGGCCACGCGCGGTTCGTTCCAGATGATCTATTCCACGGCATCGATGGTGGCGGCGTTCAGCTGCTCGACCTTGATCGGTGTGCTTTTTGGCTATTTGCCGGCGCGCAATGCGGCGCGCCTGGATCCCGTCGAGGCCCTGGCCCGGGAATGAGGAAGATGAAAGCGGTTTCCCTGATCTGCAAACCCGGCGCCCTGGCGCTGCTGCTGGCCCTGGCCGGCTGCGGCAGCCTGCTGCATACCGACTACGAGCGGCCGCTGACGTCCATCCCCGCGGCCTGGACCCATGCGCCCGCCGGCGACCTGCAGGCCGGGCCGCTGGCCGACGGCGGCGAGTGGTGGCGCAATTTCAACGATCCCACGCTCAACGGCTTGGTCGACGCCGCGCTGGCGCGCAACAACAACCTGGCCGCAGCCGCGATCCGCGTGCGCCGGGCGCAATACCAGGCTGGAATCACCGAGGACAAGCTGCTGCCGCAATTGGGCGGCAACGCCAATGTGACGCGCAACCGCAATCTGTACGGCGATCGCGCGATCTCCCGGACCAATGCGGCGCAGCTGACCGTCAGCTACGAAGTGGACCTGTGGGGCAAGCTGTCCAGTCAGCGCGACGCGGCGCAATGGGACGCGCTGGCGACCGAGCAGGACCGCCAGAGCGCCGCGTTGTCCCTGGTGGGCACCACCGCCACGCTGTACTGGCAGACCGCCTTCATCAACCAGCGCCTCGCCAGCAGCGCCGAGAGCATCGCCTACGCGCGCAAGACGCAGGACCTGGTTCGGGCGCAGTACGCGGCGGGCGGCGCATCGGCGCTGGAGATGGCCGAGGCCGAACAGACCGTGGCCAGCCAGGAAGCCGCCTACACGCTGCTGGTGCAGCAGCGCGTGGAATACGCCAACGCCCTGGCCATCCTGTTCGACGGCCCGCCGGACCGCATGATGGCCGACCCCGCGCGGCTGCCGGGCTATCCGCTGCCGCAAGCCCACGCCGGCGTGCCGGCCGAACTGCTGGGCCGCCGCCCCGACCTGCGCGCCGCCGAGCTGCGCCTGCGCCAGTCCCTGTCCACCGTCGACGCGACCCGCGCCAGCTTCTATCCGCCGCTGACCTTGACTGGCGCCTTGGGGAGCTCGAGCCCCACGCTGTCCGACGTGCTGCAGAATCCGGTTGGTTCACTGGGCGCGGCGCTGACGCTGCCGTTCCTGCAATGGAACCAGATGCAGCTCAACATCAAGATCTCCAAGGCCGACTACGAAGAGCGCGTGGTGAATTTCCGGCAGGCGCTGTACCAGGCGATGGCGGACGTGGAGAACGCGCTCTCCAAGCGCACGCAACTGCGCTTGCAGGCGGAGCAGCTGGATGCGTCCCTGCGCGCGGCGCGCGAGGCCGAGCGGCTGTACGAAGTGCGCTATCGGGCGGGGGCCGTGCCGTTGAAGGACTGGCTGGATGCGCAGGAGAAGCGGCGGGTGGCTGAGGTTTCCTGGGATGAGAATATGTTGAATCGGTTGGTGAATCAGGTGACGGTTTATCAGGCGCTGGGTGGGGATGATGTTGTTGACGGTGGTTCGGGAGTTGCTGCAGGCGCTGCGGCGGGTTCCTAATCCGCCTGGCGCGTCGGTGCGCTGGGCTGGTCTTCGTAGGGTTCTCGCCGACGGTGGAGGTGGGCGAGGATCTTGCGATGCCCGCCCCAAAAGGCCGCCCGGGCGGCCTTTTGGGGCTTACGCGGCGTCTTGCGGTTGGTGATGGCGCTGCGCGCTGATGATGATCTGTGCACGAACAGGAAGCGGCGTTGGTCGACGAACTGCATATGAATGCGTGCCGGCACCAGCGCGCAGCGTCATCCGTACAACTAACAATGCCTATATGCCAAAGAAGGCCGCCCGCGCGGCCGTCTTTGGCGTCCCTGCAAGATCTTTCTCTCTTCCTCGTCGGGGAGAAGAATGCCAAGCACACCACCCGCCCCAGCGGCCGGCAAGATTCAAAAGCGGAGCCTGGCGCGGCGGCGCCCGGGGTGGCGCGGGGCGTCGATAAGCCCGAGGGAATCCGAAGGAACCGCCGCAGGCGGTGACGAGGATGACGAAGGGGCAGTCCGGAGCGAAGGCTCCGGACCGCAATCGTTGCCCCGCGCCACCCCGGGCGCCGCCGTGCCAGGCGTCTTAAGAACCCGACCATCCGCCTGCAATAAAATACGCCCTCATGAACACCCCAGAACTCCAAGCCGACCTCGACCGCCGCTTCGGCAGCCTTTCCCGCCTCTACGGCCCCGAAGCCCCGACCCGCCTGCGTAACGCCCACGTGGCAATAGCAGGCCTGGGCGGCGTAGGTTCCTGGACCGTCGAAGCCCTGGCGCGCTGCGGGGTAGGTGCGTTGACGCTCATCGACCTGGACCATATCGCCGAATCCAACGTCAACCGCCAGATCCACGCGCTGACCGAGACGCTGGGCCAGTCCAAGGTCGATGCCATGGCCGAGCGCGTGCTGGCGATCAATCCGGAATGCCGGCTGACGCGGGTGGATGACTTCGTTTCGCCCGAGAACGTCGCCGAGGTCCTGCCCGGCCCGTACTCCGTCATCATCGACTGCACCGACCAGGCCGCGGCCAAGATCGCGATGATCCTGCACGCGCGCGAAATCGGCGTGCCCATGCTGTTGTGCGGCGGCGCCGGCGGCAAGACCGATCCCCTGGCCTTGCGCGCCGGCGACCTGTCCGCCGCGGTCAACGATGCGCTGCTGTCCAAGCTGCGCAACAAGCTGCGCCGCGAACACGGCTTTCCGCGGGCTTCCGACCAGAACGGCAAGGCCTTGAAGCGCGTGCCGAAAATGGGCATCCACGCCCTGTGGTTCGACCAGCCCGCCATCCTGCCCGACGCCTGGACCCGCCCCACCGAAGGCGAGGACGACATGGGCGCCTCTGGAGAAACCCTGGCGCCGCAAGGCTTGTCCTGCGCCGGCTACGGCTCGGTCGTGACCGTCACGGCCGCCATGGGCATGGCGGCCGCTAACGAAGCCCTGCGTCTGGCAATCTGAACGGCCGGCCCCTACAGGGCCACGAACACCACGCCGTCCTCGATCCTGACCGGATAGCTGGCAATGTTCTCGCGCAGCGGCGAACAGAGCGCGCGCCCGTCGCGCACGTCAAAGCGCCCCTGATGCAGCGGGCATTCGATTTCATGCCCCATCAGAAACCCATCGCATAGCCGCGCATTGCCGTGCGTACAGAGATTGGCGGTGGCGTAGACCTCGCCGTCCACGCCATACAGCGCGATCTCGCGGCCATCGGCCTGCACGGCGATGACGTCGTCCTCAGGCACCTCGTCCCGCGCGATGGCCTTGATCCATTGCGTGCTCATTGTTGTCGTGTCCTTGGTCAGATGGGATAGATAAGCGAATTCGGCACCAGCTCGCTGTCGAAGATGCAGAGCCGCGATTCGAACTTGAGCCCGTCCGGGCCGTGGCGGACCACGTCCAGGTAGCGGCCCACGTTGAACACCGTGGTCAGCTGGCTGGGCTTGGTGCGGAACACGGCGTAGTTGGCCTCGGACTCGATGCGGTCGCCCTGCACCGACAGCACCCGCGGCGCGCCCACCACGTGGCGCTGGTAGTAGGGGTCGTGGAAGATCGTGTCGGTGGCGCCGTAGATGCGGTCCTTCAGCATGCCGCGGCTTTCGAAGGACATGGTCGCCAGCGGATAGCCGCGCTCGTGGTTCTCGCGCGGCAGCACCTTGTACACACAATCCTCCAGGAAGAACTCGGGCCACTTCTCCCATTCTTCCGCGTCCAGCGCGGCGGCGTAGTCGTTGTACAGGCAGGTCAGTTGGTAGTAGAGGGGAAAGTCCAGCATCGTCAGGCCTCCATGACCCGCCGCCAATACGCGTACATGCCGCGGATCAGCGTTTCCGTGACCATGTGGTCGGTGTTCTCGGCGGTCTTGCCGCCCAGTTCCGCCACGCTGCGGTGCCAGGGCTTCTGCTCGAAACCGGATTGCGAGAACTCGATGACCTCGCCGTCGTCCGCCGACACGAAGCCCGCCGGGCCGAACAGATTGGCCTGGCGCAGCCGGCGGCGCGTCATTTCGGGCGTGTCGTCGGCGAAGCCGAAATGCGTCCAGACGAAGTCGAAGGCGTCGTGGCCCACCGGCTGGATGTGGCGGGTGGACAGCGAATTCACCTGCTGCTGGATGATGACGCTGGGAAACAGCGTCATCAGCACGGCGGTGGGGCCGTTCCACCAGGGTTCGGGCACGATGTCGAGGAAGCGGTCGTCGTTCAGCGACATCTGCTCCTTGAAGCTGGACACGCCGCTGGTCACGCTGCCCTTGCCGCCCTGGCCGCGCGTCGAGACCATGGCGGCGTGGCGCAGGTGTCGGTCCATCTTCAGCTCGGAGCGGTTGTCCGCCCGCCACAGGCCGAAGGTGACGAACCAGGTGTGCAGCAGGCCCGGATGGTAGGGATCCTTGATGTTTTCCTGCATCAGCTTCCAGTTGCCGGGGATGCGCTGGCGGCTGTAGCCATGGATCACCAGTTCGCGGCCGTCGAAGACGCGGTCGAAGTAACGCTGGATGTCCGGCCCCAGATAGTCCTCCAGCGGCTCGACGTCGTGGTCGAACGAGGCGAACACCACGCCATTGCGGCAGGCCACCGCCAGCTTGGTCAGGCCGTGCTCTTCCGGCTTGAAGTCGGGCGGCATGCCGCCGTTGACCTTGCCGTCCTGCTTGACGCCGCGGCGGAACGGCACGCCGATCAGGTTGCCCTGCAGGTCGTAGTTCCACTGGTGGTACGGACAGACGAATTCGCTGCGGTTGCCGGAGCGCTCGCGGCAGAACTGCACGCCGCGGTGGGCGCACACGTTTTCCACCACGCGCACCTGGCCGTCGTTGTCGCGCAGCAGGATGACGGAGCGTTCGCCCACCGCAGTGCGCTTGAAGTCGCCCGGGTTCGGGATCTCGGCTTCCAGGCCCACGTAGCTCCAGTGCGCGCGGTAGAAGAACCGCTCCATTTCGCGCTGATGCAGGGCGGCGTCGGTGTAGACGCCGAAGGGGATGCGGTGGGATCCGTCGTCCTGCCAGCGCGGGGCGAATTGAATGGGCTGCTCAGGGGCATTCATGATCCGCTCCGGCGACAGGGCGCGGCGGCGGGCGGCGTACAGGTACGCATGGCGAGTCTCCTTGGTTCGGCGGACCGCGGGGCGGTCCGGCAGAGCCGGCGCGGCATGGGCGCAGGCGTTTGTTGCATCATCGGGCAGCTTATGAAATAAATAAATAGAATCTGCTTGATGAGATAAATCACCAGAATCAATATTGGTGGAGACAGCCCATGAACCTGCAAGACGTGGACCTGAACCTGCTCGTCGTCTTCAATGAACTGCGCAAGCACGGCCGGGTGTCGGCCGTGGCCGAGAGCCTGGGCATCTCGCAGCCCGGCGTCAGCAATGCGCTGGGCCGGCTGCGCAAGCTGTTGGGTGACGAGTTATTCCTGCGGACCTCGCGCGGCATGGTGCCCACGCCCTACGCGCAGGATCTGGCGCAGCCCATCGCCGCCGCGCTGGAGGCGTTGCACAGCACCCTGAACGCCCGCGCCGCATTCGATCCCGCGCACAGCGAACGCGCCTTCGTGATCGGCGTGAACGACGTGGGCGAGACCTACTTCCTGCCGCGCCTGATGCGCGCGCTGGACCGCGCCGCGCCCAGCGTCACGGTGCGTACCGTGCGCACCACCTCGATCGACGTGAAGGACGAGATGGAGCGCGGCCGCATCGACCTGGCGATGGGCTTCCTGCCCGACCTGCAGAGCGGCTTCTTCCAGCGCCTGCTGTTCCGCCAGCCCTATGTGTGCATCTTCCGCCGCGACCATCCCCTGGCGCGCACCGGCGTATCGGCCCGCCAGTTCCGTGCGGCCGAGCACGTGGCCATCGCCTCGGAAGGCACGGGTCACGGCGTGGTGGATCAGGTGATAGGGCAGGCCGGCATCCGCCGGCGCCTGCGCCTGACGGTGCCGCACTTCATCGCGGTGGGGCCGGTGCTGGCCGCCACCGACATGATCGCCGTGGTGCCGCAGCGCTTCGCCGACTGCGCCTGCGGCCCGTTCGGCCTGGCGACCGCGCCCTGTCCGGTGAAGATCCCGGAGTCGGTCATCAACGTGTTCTGGCACGGCCGCAACCACCGCGAGCCCGCCAATCAGTGGCTGCGGCAGGTGGTGGTCGACGAGTTTGCGGACTGAGTGCTCAGAACTGCATCTGGGCAGACAGCGCGACGCTGCGCGGGCTGCCCAGGTAGTAGCTGTTGAGCCAGTAGTTCCGATCGGCCACGTTGTTGACGTTCAGGCGCAGCGTAAGCGGTCGGCCCGTCACCTTGGTGGCGTAGCGCAGGCCGAGATCGAAGGTCGTGTACGAGGGCAGGCGGCTGGTGTTGGTGTCCGTGGCCCACTGCTTGCCGACGTAATAGACGCCGCCGGTCAGGCTGAGGCCGGGGGCGAAGGGCAGGGCGTATTCCGAATACAGCTTGGCCGTCACCTTGGGCACGTTGATCGGCGCGTTGCCGTCATTGACGCTGCCTTCGACGCGCGCCGTGAGCAGGGTGACGCCGCCCATCACGGTCCAGGCGTCCGTGACCTTGCCCACCGCCGAGACTTCGGCGCCGCGATGGCGTTGGGTGCCATCCTGGACGTACATGTTGGCGTTGTTGGCGTACTCATAGGCCTTTTCGATGTCGAACAGCGCGCCGCTCACCAGCACGCCGCCCAGCTCGGCCTTCAGGCCCAGTTCGCGCTGTTTACTGCGCATGGGCGGTAGCACCTGCCCGCGGTTGATGGCCTCGTCCGGCGCCACGCCGCCTTGCTCCAGTCCTTCGATATAGGTGGCGTACGTTGTCAGCCAAGGCGTGGGCGCAAAGATCAGGGACGCGTTGGGCGAGTTGCGGCCGCGGTCATAGTCCGGCTGCCGAGCGGCGCCGGCGGCATCGCGCTCGAGGGATTGAATGGTGCTGCGATTGACGCCGACCAAGGCCGACCATTGGTCGTTGAAGCGTATCAGGTCGCCGATCATGAAGTTGTCGTTGCGGATGCGGCTGGCGTAGTAGGTCCGCGAGGATGCGTCGGACGGCCAGTCCGGTTCCGGCACGTGCGTAGGCGTATCGAGGTTGTACGGGCCAGCGTAGCCGGTGTGGGGAAAATAGGTGTTCTGCCACTGCTTGTCCGTGTAGCCGTAGTAACCCAAGGTGATCTTGTGGCCGATCGGGCCGGTGTCGAACGAGATATCCGCCAGCGCCTGCCAGGCCTCGGACTCGGTCTTGGTGGGCCCCACTTTCTGGCGCAGTTGCCGGTACAGGCCGGCAGATTCCACGGCGTTCATGGTGTGGTATTGGACGGGCCGGTCCTGGTATTCGCGCAGATGCGCGACGCGCAGCGTCAGGTGATCGCTGGCTTCGTAGGTCATGCGGGCCATCCATTTCCGGCTTTCGGTTTCGTCGCGGATCCAGGGCTGGCTCCAGTCCTTGCTTGAATCCAGGGACTTGGGGCGGGGAACGCCATCGCCGAAAAACCAGTATGCCGTGGGCGCCTGCATCTTGTAGTCGCTGTACGAGGCCCCCAGCTCAAGCTTGAAGCGGTCGGTGATGTTGAAATCCAGCGCCAGGCTCGCCAGGCTGCGGTCGATCTTCTGGTCGTCCACGGCGGTGTCGCCATTCTGGCGCACCAGGTTCACGCGATAGCCGACCTTGCCGTTGCTGTCGAAGGGGCCGCCAAAATCGCCGTGCACATAGTATTGGCCGCCGCCGTAATTGCCCGCCGTGATGCTGTTCAGGCGCTCCGGCGTGGGCCGCTTGTTCACGTAGTTCACCATGCCGCCGGGCGAGGCCGCGCCGAAGAGAAAGCCCGACAGACCGCTCAGGACCTCGACCCGCTCCTTGTCTTCGAGCGAGGCGGCGAAACCGAATGAGCGGCGCAGGCCCTCCTCGGCGCGGTCGTAGCTGTTGAAGCCGCGGATCTTGACCATCGGCGCCCAGCCGCTGAGCTGCGGCGTCTGCGTCATGGTCGACGGGTTGATCTTGTACACATCGTCGGGCGATTGCGCCTGGACGTTCTGCAGCAGTTCGCGCGGCACGACGCTGAACGAGTAGGGGGCATTGCGCAGCTCCATGCCGCCCAGGGCACCGGCCGAGGAAATGGTCGAGGCGCGGTAGCCGTCGCTGGCCAGCCCCTCTTGCTGCAGGGCGGCGGCGGAGTTGCCCTGGACGGTGATGCCGGGCAGGGTGACCGCGTCGGCCGCCGGCGCAGGACGCACGGTGTACGCGTTGCCGCGCCGCTCGGGCCTCAGGCCGGTGCCGGCCAGGATGGCGTTCAGGCCCGACCAAGCCGATTGCCTGCCGTGCAATCCCGGGCTCTGGCGCCCGGCCGTGAGCGAGGCTTCCACCGAAACCTGGATGCCGGCCTGCACGGCGAATTCGGTCAGTACGCGACTCAATTCGCCGGGAGCGATGTCGTAGTCGCGTTCGCCCGCCGCAGGCGATGTCTGTTGGGCCTGAGCCGGCGCGACGCCGGGCGTGGCCAGGCCGATGAGCGCGGCGGCGGCGATCGTGGCCGCCGGCAGGCGCACGGCGCAGCGCTGCCGTGTGGGTCGAAGGGAAGGGAAAGGCATATGCATGGTTTGGCCTGGACGGGAGGTGAAAACGTGTGGTTTCACCCCGTATGCCAATCGAGGCAGCAAAAAGGGGAACTCCGCCGGCGATCGCGCGCGGCGGCGCGCGCGGCCGGAAAACTATCGGGGTTCCAGCACGGCCCACCAAGGCATGGGCATGCGCACGCGTACCGGCAACGTGGCCTCCAGCGTCGCCAGGACCTGGCGCGTGTCGGCCGTCGCGTAGGTGCCCACGATGCGCAGGTCGGCGATCGCGGGCGCGCAGCCCAGATAACCGCGGCGGTAGCGCGACAGCTCGTCCACGAAATCGCCCAGGCGCATGTTTTCTGCGACGATCAGCCCGTCGGCCCAGGAGCGGCGGGCTGCGGCGGCAGCCTCGACGGGGCCCGTGCCAGACCGCGTGATGCGCGCCTGCTCGCCCGCATGCAGAATGCCGCGGGCGGCGCCCGCGCTCATTGGTTCGATCCGTACCGCGCCTTCGAACACCGCGACCACGCTGGCGTCTTCCTGCTGATAGACGCTGTAGCGGGTGCCCAGCGCGCGCAGCCGCGCCTGCGCGGTGTCGACCACGAAGGGGCGCGCCGGCGACTGGATGTCGGGCGCGGTGGCGATCAGGATTTCGCCCGCGACCAGGCGGATGCGTCGCAGGTCCTTGCCGTAATCCACGTCGATCGCGCTATCGGTGTTGAGCCAGAGCGTGGCGCCGTCGGCCAGGCGGATCTCGCGGCGTTCGCCCACGCCGGTGTGATGGGCGGCGGCCCATAGACGCCACGGCACGGCTTGCGAGGCGCCCCAGGCGCCGACGCTGCCGGCGCATAGCAGGGTCAGCATCTTCAAGGCCTGGCGCCGCCGTGCCTGGCCGGCCGCGGCGGCGTCCAGCAGCCGGTGGGCCATGGGCTTGCCGGAACCGGGCAGGTCCAGGAATTTGCCGCTGATGGTTTCGACCTGGCGCCAGGCCAGTTGGTGGGAAGGATCGGCATCGTGCCACTGGCGCCAGCGCTGGCGCTGCGCCGTATCCACCGCCGGCGCGCCGAGCACGGCGAACCATTCGGCGGCTTCCTGCAGCACCTTGAAGCTGGGCGTGGCGGGGATCACGGTGCGTGCGCCCTGCCGGCCGTCAGGCAATGCAGCATGGCCTGCGCCATGTACTTCTTGACCATGCGTTCGGACACGTCCAGCCGTGCGGCGATTTCGATGTAGGTATAGCCTTCCAGTTGCGCCAGCAAAAAGGCGGTTCGGGCCTTGGGATTGAGCTGATTGAGCAGCGCGTCCAGTTCGCACAGCGCCTCCAGCAGCAGGGCGCCTTCCTCGGGAGAAGGGGCTTGCGTATCGGCGACGGTGGCCAGGGTCTCGCGGTAGGCGCGTTCCAGGTCCTGGCGGCGCCAGTGGTTCACGACCAGCCCGTGGGCGATGGTGGTGAGGTAGGCGCGTGGCTCGCGCACGGGCTCAAGGCTGCGCAGCAGGCGCAGAAACGTATCGTGCGCCAGGTCGGCCGCGTCGAACGCATTGCCCAGCCGCCGGCGCAGCCAGTCCTGCAACCAGCCGTGGTGGTCGCTATATAGCGTTGCTAGGTCGGGAGATGCCGTGGAGGGTGGGGGAGACACGATGGGGCGCCGCCAGCGGCGAGTAGCGAATAAGAATGAGTATCAATTATTATTCACGTTCGCCGGTTTGGCAATCGGCGCCGTTGCGCGCCCAGGCCGTCGTCAGGCGTGGCGCAGCGCTACGGGAAACCAGCCGCGCAGCGCGTTGGACAGGCGGATTTCCTCGGCGGCGTGCAGATCGGCCAGGGTCAGGACGCGTTCTTCCACTTGGTCCGTGTCCAGCAGTTCGGCGCGCTGCACGCCGGGCAGGCAGCCGCTGTCCACGGGCGGCGTGTACCAGTCGCCGTCCAGGCGCAGATAGACGTTGCTGCGGCTGCCCTCGCAGAGTTCGCCGCGCTCGTTCAGATAGAGCAGGTCGAAGATGTGCGGATGCGAGGGCAGCCATTCGATGGTCTTGGTGTACCAGGGGCGGTAGGTGGTCTTGTAGCGCAGCAGCGGTTCGGATGAGCGCAGCGCCTCGGGCGCCAGCATGGCTTCCTGCGCTGGGTGCAGAGGCGGCAGCGGCGCGGTCTGGATGTTGCGGCTGCCGTCGCGCGCCACCAGCAGGCGCAGCCGGTGCGGCCCCGGCGTGGCCAGGCCCAGCGCGGTAATCATGATGTCGGCCTCGACGGCGCGGCCGCCCCAACCGTAGCCCAGGGCCTTGCAGGACGCTTCCAGGCGCTTGAGGTGGCGCGCCAGCAGCGGCACGCGTCGTTCGGCATCGACCAGGATGGTCTCGATCAGTTCGGGTTGCATGGGACTCTCCTGGGGTAAAGGCGCGCTGCGGCCGCGCTCTATCCTACTACCGATGGCTGCCGGCGCGCAGAGGCGCCGGACACCTGGGCAGCGGCCTCAGGCCCGCAGGATCCGGGCCTTCCAGTGGCATTCCTGCCATTCCTCGGCCGGGTCGGAATCGTGCACGATTCCGCCGCCCACGCTGTAGACGCCATGCCCGGCCTGGTCCAGCACCAGGGTGCGGATCGCGACGTTCAGCGAGAAGTCGCCGTCGGGCGCCAGCCAGCCGATG
>JALDYL010000045.1:0-32020 GCA_032153965.1 Achromobacter sp.
AGCCGTCGGCGTAGCGGTTGCTGCGGCCGTCGTAGTGCTGGCCGTTGATGAAATGCGGGATCTTCTTCATGGGGGAACGCTCGAATCTGGGGCTTTGAAAAATGCCGGAGGGCGGCCAGAGGCCGCCCGGGCGAAAAGCCGCCCCTCGCGGGGCGGCGCACAATCAGGCGACTTCCTTTAGTACCTTGCCGATCTGTTCGAAGATCTGGCCGATCTGCGCTTCGTCGATGATGAGCGGGGGCGAGATCGCGATGATGTCGCCGGTGTAGCGCACCATCAGGCCGCTGTCGAAGCACTTCTGGAACACTTCCGAGGCGCGCGCGCCAGGGGCGCCCGCGCGCGGCGCCAACTCGATGCCGCAGACAAGGCCCAGGTTGCGCACGTCGATGACGTGCGGCGCGCCCTTCAGGCCGTGGGCGGCTTCCTGGAAGGCGCCGGACAGCTTGCGGGCGCGGCCGAACAGGTCTTCGCGGCGGTAGATGTCCAGCGTGGCCAGGATGGCCGCGGCCGCGAGCGGGTGCGCCGAATAGGTGTAGCCGTGGAAGAACTCGATGCCGCCGGCCGGGCCGTTGACGATGGCGTCATGCACCTCGCGCTTGACCGCGACCGCGCCGGCCGGCACGGCGGCGTTGCTCACGCCCTTGGCCATGGCGATGATGTCCGGCGTGACGCCGAAGAACTCGGATGCCGTGGCGGCGCCCAGGCGGCCGTAGGCGGTGATGACTTCGTCGAAAATCAGCAGGATGCCGTGCTTGGAGGTGATTTCGCGCAGCTTTTCCAGATAGCCCTTGGGCGGGATCAGCACGCCGGTCGAGCCCGCCATGGGTTCGACGATGACTGCGGCGATGGTGGACGGATCGTGCAGGGCGACGATGCGCTCCAGTTCGTCGGCCAGGTGCGCGCCCCAGGCCGGCTGGCCCTTGGAATAGGCGTTCTGCTCGATGTTGTGGGTGTGCGGCAGATGGTCCACGGCGGGCAGCAGCGCGCCGGAGAAGGTCTTGCGGTTGGTCGAGATGCCGCCGACCGAGATGCCGCCGAAGCCCACGCCGTGGTAGCCGCGCTCGCGGCCGATCAGGCGGGTGCGCTGGCCTTCGCCGCGGGCCCGGTGATAGGCCAGGGCGATCTTCAGGCAGGTGTCGACGGATTCGGAGCCCGAATTCGTGAAGAAAACCCGGTCCAGGCCCTGGGGCATCATGCCGGCGACGGCGGTCGCGGCCTCAAAGGCCAGCGGGTGGCCCAGCTGGAAGCCCGGCGCGTAGTCCATCACGCCCGCCTGGCGGGAGATCGCGGCGACGATTTCCTCGCGGCCGTGGCCGGCGTTGACGCACCACAGGCCGGCGGTGCCGTCCAGGATCTGGCGGCCGTCGGTCGAGGTGTAGTACATGCCCTTGGCGGTCGCCAGCATGCGCGGATGGGCCTTGAACTGCTTGTTGGCAGTGAAGGGCATCCAGAGGTGGGACAGATCGGGCAGTTTGTCGGGGGCGTTCATGGCGGCTCCAGGGGACGGACAAGCGCTGGACTTGGGCGACGGTTGTGCAGCCAGCGGGATTGAAATGATTCTGGTGCGTCCGCAGGGGAATGAAAATATACGATCCGCGCAAATGCGGCTAACTGTATAGTTATCAGCGACACAACTGTACAGTTAAAGCCGTGATCGATTTTCAGCCCGACCGCGCCCGCGGCCGCGGACAGGCGCCGACCCTGGTCGAGCAACTGGTCGCCGCCATCCTGCGCGCCATCGAAGAACAGACCCTGCGTCCGGGTATGTCCCTACCCTCGGTGCGCGAGTTCGCGCGCCTGTACGAGGTCAGCACCTTCACGGTGGCCAGCGCGTACAGCCGGCTGGTATCGCTGGGCTGGCTGGCGGCGCGGCCGGGCGCGGGCTATCGGGTCGCGACGCCGGACGCCCCCGCGCGCCCGAGCCAGCCGCCGTCCTGGGAGCCGCCGCGCCTGAACGCGGGCTGGCTGCTGTCGGACATCTTCGCGGACCATTCCATCCCCATCAAATCGGGTTGCGGCTGGTTGCCGGGCGAATGGCTGAACGAAGAAGGGCTGCACATGGCTCTGCGCCACATGGGGCGGGTGCCGGCCATGCGTATCGCGAACTACGGGCATCCCTACGGCTATGCGCCGCTGCGCGAGACCATCGCGGCCAGCCTGAGCGCGCAGGGCATGGAGGTCGAGGCCTCGCAGGTCGTGCTGACCCAGGGCGTGACGCACGGGCTGGACATGGTGATACGCACCTTGCTGCGGCCGGGCGACACGGTGGTGGTGGAGCAGCCCGCCTATGCCAACCTGCTGCAGATGCTGCGCCTGGCGGGCTTGCGCGCGGTGCCTGTGCCTCGCACGCCGGACGGGCTGGACTGCGAGGCGCTGGAAGCGGTGGTGGCTCGCCACCGGCCGCGGGCCCTGGTCGTCAACACGGCCTTGCAGAATCCTTCGGGCGCCAGCATCAGCATGGCCAACGCCTTCCGCATCCTGCAGGCGGCCGAGCGGCACGGGTTGTGGGTGGTGGAAGACGACATCTCGCGCGAACTTGCGCCCGGCGTGACGCCCATGCTGGCCGCCCTGGACGGGGCGCGACGCGTGGTCTACCTGGGCGGGTACTCCAAGGTCATCAGTCCGTCGGTGCGGGTGGGCTATGTGGTGGCGCACCGCGATCTGGCGCGTGACATCGCGCGCACCAAGATGGCGGTGGGCCTGACCTCGCCGGAGATCATGGAGCGCATCGTGCACCAGGTCATCCGCGAGGGCCGTTACCGAGCCCACATCGCCCGCACCCGTGAACGCCTGGCAGAGGCCCATGCGGGCGTGGCCGAGCTGATGGCGCAGCATGGTTTCGAGATCTATGGGAGGCCGCAAGGCGGCCTGTTCCTGTGGGCCAAGGTGGCCGGACAGTGGCGCGAGCGCGGCGCCAACGGCCTGGCGGAACTGGCGCTGAAGGACGGTATCTGGCTGGCGCCCGGCTCTTACTTCGAGGCGGACGAGGCCGATACGCCCTGGGTGCGCTTCAATGTGGCCTATTCGGAGGCGCCCGCCCTCTGGCGCTTCATGCGCAGTGCCGGGGCGGCAGCTTGAGTCATTGCCGCTCGTAAGTCACGAAATCGTATTCGTAGCCGTTTTCGGCCGGCTGCGCTTCGCGCGCCGTTTCCTTCCATTGGAAGGCGGGCAGCAGCGGGAAGAAGGCGTCGCCCTCGACTTCGGCGCGGACTTCGGTGGCCAGCACGCGCCGGGCCAGCGGCAGGGCCTGCGCGTAGATCTGCGCGCCGCCGATCACGTAGGCCGCGTCGATGTCGCCGCAGGCCTGGATTGCCGCTGCAAGCGACGGCACCACGATGGCGCCCGCGGCGCTGAAATCGGGGTTGCGGCTGATCACAATGTTGCTGCGGCCGGGCAGCGGCCGTCCCAGCGAGTCCCAGGTTTTGCGGCCCATGATGATGGGGTGGCCCAGGGTGCTGCGCTTGAAGTGCGCCAGATCGCCCGGCAGTTTCCAGGGCAGGGTGTTGTCGCGTCCGATGACGCGATTGGCGGAATAGGCGACGATGAGGGTAAGGCTGGCGGGCATGCGGGGTCGGGACGGTAGAGGTTCGGCCGGTTGGCTACGGCAAGCGTAGCAAATTTGCGCGGCGGCCTGCGCCGCGCCGGCGCCTCAGTCCGCCGCGTGTTCCAGGAATTCGGTGGCGGGCATGGGCTTGCCCAACAGGAAGCCCTGCAAGGAATCGCAACCCAGGCCGGTCAGGAATTTCTGCTGTGCCGGCGTTTCCACCCCTTCGGCCACGATGCGCAGGTTGAGCTGCTGGCCCAGTGCGACGATGGCCGACACGATGGCGGCGTCCTCGTTGTCGTTTTCCAGCTGGTTGACGAAGCCCCGGTCGATCTTCAGCTCGGTGGCCGGCAGCCGCTTCAAATAGAGCAGGCTGGAATAGCCGGTGCCGAAGTCGTCGATGGATATCGTCACGCCCAGGCTCGACAGGCGCTTGAGCACAGCCAGGCTGGCCTCGGCGTCGCGCATGGCGGTGGATTCGGTCACTTCCAGGGTCAGGCAGGCGGGCGGCACGCCATGGCGTTCGAGGGCCGAGCGTACCGTTTCCACCAGGCTGGCGTGGGCGAACTGCAGGGCCGAAATGTTGACGGCAACGGTCCAGTGGCCCTGGCCGGCATCGATCCATTCCCGCATCTGGCGGCAGGCTTCGTTGATCACCCATTCGCCGATGGACAGGATCAGGCCGGTCTTTTCCGCCGTGGGGATGAACTGGTCCGGGCCGACCAGGCCGCGCGTCGGATGGTTCCAGCGCAGCAGGGCCTCGGCGCCGATGATGGGGCCGGCGGGCGCTTCGTACTTGGGTTGGTAATGCAGGACGAGCTGGTTGCGTTCCTGCGCCAGGCGCAGGTCGTGCAGCAGTTCGATCTGTTCGTGCGCGTCCGCGTTCATGGACGGCTCGAAGAAGCTGTAGCCGGTGCCGCCCAGGCGTTTGGCGTGGTACATCGCCGCGTCGGCGTTGGTCAGCAGGGCGTGGGTATCCTGGCCGTCGTTGGGATAGATGGCGATGCCCACGCTGGAGGTCACCATCACCTCATGCCCATAGACCGTGACGGGGCGGGCGATGGCGTCGATCAGACGGTCGGCCACGTTGGCGGCATCGGTGGGTTCGATCACTTCGCTTAGAACGATGAACTCGTCCCCGCCCAGGCGCGCCACGGTGTCCTGGGTGCGCAGGGTTTGGCGGATACGCTGTGCAAGGTCGATCAGCAGGGCGTCGCCGGTGTGATGTCCATAGGCGTCGTTGACCGCCTTGAAGCCGTCCAAGTCGAAGAACAGCACGGCGAAGTAACCCTTGCGCCGGGTGGCGCTTTCGATCGCCTGCTCCAGCCGGTCTTCCAGCAGGATGCGGTTGGGCAGTTTGGTCAGGGTGTCGTGCAGCGCCAGCTGCACCAGTTCCTCATTGGCTTCGGCCAGCGAGGATGCCAGTGCCGAGGTGCGGGCCTCCAGCCGATTGTCCAGCACCGCGACCAGCAGGGCGATGGCGAGCACGCTCAGGGTCACCGCGGTGACGGCGATGGCCAGCCAGCCGGCAGAGATGCCGCTGTTGGCCGCCATGCAGATGCTGCCCGCGGGGAAACCGGCGGCGGCCATGCCGGTATAGTGCATGCCCACGATGGCGATGCCCATGATCACCGCTGCCAGCGGCCGCGACCAGGCCACACGGGGCCCGCCATGGCGCAGACGGTAGGTGATCCAAAGCGCCGCGCCGGACGCGGCCACGGCAATCACGATGGATAGCGCGAACCACTTGGGGTCGTAGACGATGCCGGGTTCCATGAGCATGGCAGCCATGCCCAGGTAGTGCATCGCCGCGATGCCGGCGCCCATGAGCAGGGCGCCGATCACCAGCCGCCGCCGAGGCAGCTCGTCCTTGCTCACGGTCCACAGGGCGAAGGCGGAGCAGCCGATGGCGATGACCAGCGACAGGATGGTCAGGGGCAGGTCGTAGCCCATGGCAATGGGCAGGCTGAAGGCCAGCATGCCGACGAAATGCATGGACCAGATGCCCACGCCCATCGCGAAAGCGCCGCCCGCCAGCCAGTAGCGCGCGCTGGGCAACCCGTTCGAGGCTCTGACGCGGTTGGCCATGCCCAACGCCGTGTACGACGCCAGGATGGCGACTCCTAGGGATACGAGGACGAGCGAAGGGTTATAAGTTCCAACGAGCATTTGTGGGGTCCTGTCCTTGGCGCATGCTGCCGCCGCGCGGGCTTCATATCAAATCAATTGGTAGTCTATGGTTGCATGTCGGTCGCAAGGCGGAATTCTGCGCTCGACGCTGGTAACGCTCGTGCTCTCTTCTTGGGGAGGGGGGCGGCTGAGCAACGCCGGCGGACGGCGCTGCCGGGCGGATTGCCCGGTTTCGCGGCGAGCGACAGGCACGGCGCGGCAGGTGCCGGTCGGCAGCAGCAAGGGCGCGCGCATTTCTGGACGCGCGTCCATGGCTAAGGGATGGGTTATACCCAAAACGCGCTTCCAGAAGCTCACCAATCTTCACCTGCGGCCACGGGCTCGCAGGCCGGGGCAGTCTATACGGCCATGGCGGCGGTGAGGGGGGGGTGATGGGTGTAGCCCGACAGCGAGAAATCGCTTGGCTCCACCTTTTCCAGCCATTCGGGCTCGTAGCGCCCGGTGACGGCGAAATCTGGAATGCGGTCCGACAGCACCAGCCTGGGTGCCTCGTAGGGTTCGCGCGTGAGCTGCTCGCGCAGCATCGGCAGGTGGTTTTCGTAGATGTGCGCGTCGCCGATGAAATACGTGAACCAGCGCGGCGTGTAGCCGGTCAGCCGGCCGACCAGATGCAGCAGGGCCGCGCCCTCGGTGAGGTTGAACGGCGTGCCCAGGCCGACATCGTTGGAGCGGATGTACAGGCACAGCGATATTTCGCGGGTCGTCGCGTTCGGCAGGAATTGATAGAGCAGATGGCAGGGCGGCAGCGCCATTTCCTCGATCTGCGCCCAGTTCCAGCCATGGAACAGGATGCGGCGGTCGCCGGGACGCTCATGGATGGTGTCCAGGCATTGCCGCAACTGGTCCACCGCCTTGTAGAGCAGCACCTTCGGCACACCGCCTTCCTCCAGCTCGCCCACCTGGGCGTAGCCGCGCGACAGGGCGTCGGCGATCTGCGCCGAGCGGCTGGCGTCCAGCATCTTGTAGGCCGGCCACTGGCGCCATTGCACGCCGTAGACCGGGCCCAGGTCATCGGGCCCTTCGCGGTACGGGTTGGCCAGCCATTGGCTGTTCTCGTTGGCGTTCTGGTCCCAGACCTTGCAGCCGAGCTCGCGGAATTCCGCAGCGTTGCGCGAGGCGCGCAGGAAACCCACCATTTCGCCTATGGCGGATTTGAACGCGAGTTTCTTCGTGGTCACTGCGGGAAAGCCCTTCTGAAGGTCGAAGCGCAGCGATGCGCCCGGCATGCTCAGGGTGCGTATGCCCGTGCGGTTTTCCTGCCACGCGCCGGTGTCCAGGATGGATTGAACGAGGTCCAGGTATTGTTTCATGGCGGTCCTTGCGCACGCTCGCCCGGCGGGTGACGCAGACAGCCGCCGCGAACGGATCGCGGCGGCTCTTATAAGTTAGGGATAGACGAATTACACCACGCGGGCGCGTTTCAGGCGGCCGCGGGCGTTTCCTGTGTGTCGACGATCTCGACCGAGAAGGTGAGCGCCGCGGTCTTCTCCAGCATGGCCGACGCCGAGCAGTATTTCTCGTGCGACAACTGCACCGCGCGCTCGACCGCGGCGCGCGGCAGGTTGCGGCCGGTAACGGTGAAGGCGAAATGGATGCGGGTGAAGACCTTGGGGTCTGCATCGGCGCGGTCGGCCTGGAGCTTGACGCTGCAACCGCTGACGGCATGGCGCCCGCGCTTCAGGATCAGCACGACGTCGTAGGCCGTGCAGCCGCCGGTGCCGGCCAGCAGCATTTCCATGGGCCGGGGGGCGAGGTTGTGGCCGCCGCCGTCCACGGCGCCGTCCATGACGGTCACGTGGCCGCTACCGGTGCTGGCGGTAAAGAGCATGCCGTTCGGGCCGCCCCAGTCGATCGTGCATTCCATGTTGTCGTGTCCTTGAGCTTGAGCGCTGTCAATGGCTGATGATACCTGTTGCGTACAATTCCGGGCATGAGAGCCCCGCCCCACATTAGGGGTGTGCGAGCCCAGCCTTGCCCAAGGAGTTGCCCCATGTCCACCGCTCTGTCCCGCCCCAGCCCTGTTTCCTTCCTGCGCCGCATCAGCCCCGTCGATGCCCTGCTGGCCGAGGCTGATCGCGCCCTGCGGGTGCTGTCCGGCAGCGCCACGGCCGGCCGGCCCTACCCGGCCACAGCCGAAGAGGCGCCTCAAGCCCTTTCGGTCCAGGAAAAGCGCCACGCGGCGGGGTTGATGCGCGTGAATCACGTGGGCGAGGTCTGCGCCCAGGCGCTATACCGGGGGCAGGCGTCGGTATGCCGCGAACCCGCACCCCGGGCGCTGCTGCTGAACGCGGCCTCCGAGGAAGTGGATCACCTGGTCTGGTGCAATCAGCGGCTGACCGAACTGGGCAGCCGCCCCAGTTTGCTGAACCCGGTCTGGTATGCGGGCTCGTTCGCGCTTGGCGTGCTGGCCAGCTATGCCGGCGTGCCGCGCAACCTGGGTTTCATGGCGGAAACCGAAAAACAGGTCGAAGCGCATCTGGAAGAACATCTGCGCACCTTGCCGGTGCAGGATGAGCGCTCGCGCCAGATCGTCCAGAAGATGAAAGAGGACGAGGCGCAGCACCGCGCCAGCGCGGAAGCGGCGGGCGGCGTACCTTTGCCTGCGCCCGTGAAGGCGGCGATGCGGGCCATGTCCAAGGTCATGACGACCACGGCCTACTGGGTCTGAAACGCCTGGCAAGCGAAATGTTGCAATGCGCAAAAATGGCTGCAGATTGGTGCTGAGCGCACCGTTTCGGTGCGAAATCCAGAGCGGGATTACCCGATAAAGGCTAGGGTAAGCCCCGGTCGGGTTTACCCATTCGGCAGAAACCCGGTTTTTGAGGTGGTCGTTGATTGGCGCGGGTTTCCAGGGAGTGTGTTGGCGGTTTGCGGCAAAAACGCAACGCAAAAAATCTCTTGTGCGGCAGGCTAAAAAAATTCTTGCATCGCACAAAAAACCTCGGTACTATTCAGTCATCGGATGTTGAAACGCAGTCGGCGCGGTGCAAAACCCCGAAAGCGTAGTGAGCAGAAAGTCAGCTCCCAACATGCCACGGTTGTCTCCTCCACCCTCCTCCTTTGGTGGATTTAGCCCGAGATCTCACGATCTCGGGCTTTTTTTTCGATATTTTAAATGCGTCCCCATTTAAGTCTGATGGGGCGCCGCCTGCGACCTTTCGCAGCGCCTGCGTCATAGGGCGTTCTTCGCGTTTTCCCTTGGATATTTCGCGTGCGCCTGGGCGGAAAGTTCTACAATCGTTTCATGAAATTCCTATTTCCGCGCCTGCACGGTCTTGCCGTGCCGGCCTCGCCAGATGGCCGCTCCAGCCATGGATTGGCGGCGTCGCGCAAGGCGTTACGTTCTGTGCCGGTGAATTGCACTTCCTTATTCCTCCCATATATGGGCGTTACACCTGCCTCCGATAATGGCGGGCCTGTCTCGATAGACCAACCAGAGGTGACTCGGTGACCTGGCTGTACATTTGCGTGGTCGCATTCATGGTGGGGGGACTCATCGTGGCGTCGGAGCGCTGGCATGGCGCCTTCACCGGCGACAGCGACCTCAACAAGCCCCAAGCCAACCATTCCCGCGCCACGCCTCGCGTCGGCGGATTGGCCGTGCTCGCGGGCACGCTCGCGGGCCTGCTGGTCCTCGGACCCAGCAATATGACGCTGACCTGGCTGTGGCCGGCGCTGTTCGTCGCGGCGCTACCCGTGTTCGTGGCCGGCCTGCTCGAAGACATCACCAAGGACATCGGCGCCAGCAAGCGCCTGCTGGCAGCCTTTCTGTCGGCGGCGATCGCCTGGTGGTTGCTGGGCGGCGTCAGCCGCGTCGGCATGGCTCCCGTGGACTACGTGTTGTCCTTCTGGCCCGTGTCGCTGTTGTTCACCATGTTCGCGGTGGGCGGCTGTACGCATGCGCTGAATATTGTTGACGGCATGAACGGCCTGGCCGGCATGGTGGCGACGCTGATGGCGGTATCGATCAGCCTGGTGGCGCTGCAAGTGGGCGACGTGCCGATTTTCCTGGTGGCGGCGGCCCTGGCCTCGGCCACGCTGGGTTTCCTGGTCTGGAACTTCCCGTTCGGGCGCGTGTTCCTGGGCGATGGCGGCGCGTACTTCCTGGGCTTCATGCTGGCCGAGCTGGCCGTGCTGCTGGTGGTGCGCAATCCGTCGGTCTCGCCGTTCTACGCGCTGGCCGTGCTGTTCTACCCCGTCTTCGAAACCGGGTTTTCGATCTGGCGCCGGCGCTTCAAGCGCGGCGTGCCGGTGGACCAGCCGGATGCCCTGCACTTGCACCAGCTGGTGTTCCGCCGTCTGGTCCGGGTTACGTTCAGCCGGGGCCGGCGGCATGCGGTGCCGGCGCTGTGCAACGCGCTGGCCTCGCCTTACATGTGGGTGCTGGCCCTTATCGGTCTGGTGCCTGCCACCATCTGGTGGGACAACGCCTGGGCGCTGTGCGCCAGCCTGGTGGTGTTCGCCGCCGTCTATATCTGGCTGTATTCGCGGCTCGTGTCCTGGCGTCGGCCAGGCTGGCTGCTGCTGCCTTCTGTTTTGCGGACTTCCGATTAGTTTTGGGGTGCTCCGGCGGATGCCGCCGGGGGCCCGGTTATCTATCCTGTTACCCGATCATATTTGAAATGCCGTAAACGTTCTGCGGCGAAGGGAGAGTTATGTTGCGAATTCAAGATGTGAAACTCGCTGTTGTCGGCTTGGGCTATGTCGGCCTGCCCCTGGCGGTGGAGTTCGGCAAGAAGCGTTCGGTCATCGGGTTCGATATCAATACGCGCCGCATCGACGCGCTCAAGGCGGGTCATGATCACACGCTGGAAGTCAGCGACGAAGAGCTGAAGGAAGCGACCCAGCTGAGCTACACGGCCGATCGCGCCGTGCTGGGCCAGGCCAACGTGTACATCGTGACCGTGCCGACTCCCATCGACGAATACAAGCAGCCCGACCTGACCCCGCTGGTCAAGGCCAGCGAGACCATCGGCGCCGTGCTCAAGCGCGGCGACATCGTCATCTACGAATCCACCGTTTACCCTGGAGCCACGGAAGAAGACTGCGTGCCGGTGCTGGAACGCGTGTCGGGCCTGAAGTTCAACGTGGACTTCTACGCCGGCTACAGCCCCGAGCGCATCAACCCGGGCGACAAGGCCCACCGCGTCAGCACGATCAAGAAGGTCACCTCCGGTTCCACGCCCGAAGTGGCCGAACTCGTCGACCAGCTGTACAAGCAGATCATCACCGCCGGCACCCACAAGGCCTCCAGCATCCGCGTGGCCGAGGCCGCCAAGGTGATCGAGAACACGCAGCGCGACGTCAACATCGCGCTGATCAATGAACTGGCCCTGATCTTCAACAGGATGGGCATCGACACCGAAGCCGTGCTGCAGGCGGCGGGCACCAAGTGGAACTTCCTGCCGTTCCGTCCCGGCCTGGTGGGCGGCCACTGCATCGGCGTGGATCCGTACTACCTGACCCACAAGGCGCAATCCATCGGCTACCACCCCGAGATCATCCTGGCGGGCCGCCGCCTGAACGATTCGATGGGCGGCTATGTGGTTTCGCAACTGGTCAAGGCCATGACCAAGCGCCGCATTCACGTCCAGGGCGCCCGCGTGCTGGTCATGGGCCTGGCGTTCAAGGAGAACTGCCCCGACCTGCGCAACACGCGCATCGTCGACATCGTGAAGGAGCTGGGTGACTACAACGTGGCGGTTGATGTGTATGACCCGTGGGTCGATCCGGAAGAAGCCGTGCACGAGTACGGCATCACGCCGGTAGCCAAACTCGAAGAGGGCACGTACGACGCCGTGATCCTGGGCGTGGCGCATCATCAATTCGCCGAAATGGGCGCGGCCGGCATCCGCAAGCTGGGCAAGCCGGAGCACATTCTTTATGACCTGAAGTACGTGCTGTCGCCCGAAGAATCGGACCTCCGCCTGTAAGGGAGAGACAATGCCTACACGTTTTGAGAGCATCAAGCAGGAACTGTCGGCCGCGCCGCGTAAATGGCTGGTGACCGGCTGCGCCGGCTTCATCGGTTCGAACTTGCTGGAAACCCTGCTGAAGCTGGGGCAGACGGTGACCGGCCTGGACAATTTCGCCACGGGCTTCCAGCACAACCTGGACGAAGTGCGTAACTCCGTCTCGCCCGAACAATGGGCGCGCTTCACCTTCATTGAAGGCGACATCCGCGACCTGGATGCATGCCGCCGCGCGATGCAAGGCGTGGAGCTGGTGCTGCACCAGGCCGCGCTGGGCTCGGTGCCGCGTTCGCTGAAGGATCCGATCACCACCAATGAGGTGAACATCGGCGGTTTCCTGAACATGCTGGTGGCGGCGCGTGATGCGGAAGTCAAATCCTTCGTCTACGCAGCCTCCAGCTCGACCTACGGCGACCATCCGGCGTTGCCCAAGGTCGAGGAGAACATCGGCAAGCCTTTGTCTCCCTACGCGGTCACCAAGTACGTCAACGAGCTTTATGCCGACGTGTTTGCGCGCTGCTACGGCTTCGAAACGGTGGGCCTGCGCTACTTCAACGTATTCGGCAAGCGCCAGAACCCCAATGGCGCTTACGCGGCCGTGATCCCCAAGTGGACGGCCGCGATGATCCAGGGCGAGGACGTCACCATCAACGGCGATGGCGAGACCAGCCGCGATTTCTGCTTCGTGGAAAACGCGATGCAGGCCAACATCCTCGCGGCCTTGGCCGCGCCGGAAGGCCGCAACCAGGTCTACAACGTGGCGGTCAGCGGCCGCAGCACCCTGAACCAGCTATTCGGCTTCCTGGTTCAGGCCCTGGGCAACCAGGGCGTGGCCTATGGCAAGAAGCCGGTCTACGCCGACTTCCGCGCGGGCGACGTGCGCCATTCGCAGGCGGACGTCAGCAAGGCGGGCCGCTTGCTGGGCTACGAACCGACGCATACCGTGCTGCAAGGCCTGGAAGTGGCCATGCCCTGGTACACGCAATTCCTGCGTTGATTTGAAAGCACTCGTCCGAAAACTCGGCAACATCCACCCGGACCACCAGCGCATCTTCAAGGGCGCGTTCCGGGTGGCGGTGTTTCTGCTGCTGGGCAAGGCGGCCGGCGCCATCAAAGAGATGGCGGTGGCGTACCGCTACGGCGTCAGCGACGCCGTGGACGCCTACCAGTTCACGATGACCATGGCCACCTGGCTGCCGGTCACCATCGTGGGCGTGCTGTCGGTGGTCCTGATCCCGGTGCTGGTGCGGCTGCGCCGCGCCGATGCCGCCGAAAGGAATCTGTTCATCAGCGAGCTGCAGGGCTGGGTGGCCGCCGCGGGCATTGCGCTGGCGCTGCTGACCTGGTTCGCCTGGCCGCAGGTGCTGGGCCTGCTGGGGCAGGGCTTGTCGGTCCGCGTGGGCGACATGACCGGCCAACTGCTTGTCGCCTTCGTACCGGTGTCGGCGCTGCTGCTCATCGCCGGCATCAGCGCCGCGCGGCTGCGGGCGCAGGAACGGCACGTCAATACTTTGCTGGACAGCGTGCCCGCCGTGGCGACGCTGGCCTGGGTGATGCTGGCCGCCAGCGCCGACGGCGTCGAGCCGCTGCTGTGGGGCACGCTGGTGGGTTACGCCATCCAGACCGTCTGGCTGGCGTGGCTGGCGGCGCGCGCCGACGGCGGTTTCTGGGGCGCGCCCCGGCTGACGCTGCAATCGCCGCATTGGCCCGAGCTGCTGGGCGCCGCGGGGGTCATGCTGATCGGCCAGGTCGCCATGAGCTTCGTCGGCCCGCTGGACCAGTACGCCGCCGCCAACCTGGGCGCGAATGCCAACGCCACGCTGGGTTACGCCAGCCGGCTGCTGTCGCTGGTGCTGGGGATAGGCGCCGTATCGGTGGGACGCGCGGCTTTGCCGGTGCTGGCCGATGTGCAAGCGCGCGGCGATACCGCGCGCGCGCGCGCCATGGCCCTGAAATGGTCGGTGTTGATGGTGGCAGCAGGCGCTGTTGCCGTCGCCGTGGGTTGGATGCTGGCGCCGTGGGGCGTGTCGGTGCTTTATCAGCGCGGCGCCTTTACCGCCGAAAATACCCAGGCCGTGGCGCATGTGTTTCGTTGGGGACTGCTGCAACTGCCGTTCTACTTCGGCGTGCTGATCCTGGTGCAATTGCTGGCCAGCCAGAACCGCTACCGCGTGATGGCCGCCATCGCCGTCGCCAATTTCGCTCTGAAGGCGGTGCTCAATACCGTGCTGGCGCCCAAGATGGGCGCGGCAGGCATCATGCTGGCGACCAGTCTCATGTATCTGTTGTCCTTCGCGTGCTACCTGGCGGTGGCGCTGCGCAGGGCTGAATCCAAAGAGGCCGATTGAATGCCCGTGACCGCTACCGGCCCGGCGCCGCGCGTCCTGCTGTTCATCCATTCCCTGCATGGCGGCGGCGCGGAGCGCGTGGCCGCGGACCTGAGCGCGCATTGGGCGGACATGGGCCGCGAGGTGATGGTGGTGACGCAGGCCAGCGCCGAGGGTGACGTCTATATCCTGCATCCCAAGGTGCGCCGCGAGGTGCTGCACACGGCGGGCGAGGGTGGCGGCCTGCGCGGCATCTGGAGCAATGTGCAGCGGGTGCGCGCCTTGCGCCGCGTGGTCAAGTCGTTCCGCCCCGACATTGTGCTGGGCATGATGACGACCGCGTCGGTGCTGTCGGTGCTGGCTTGCGCGGGCCTGTCCTGCCGGGTGATCGCGACGGAGCATACGCATCCGCCCTCGCAGACCCTGTCGGGTTTCTGGCAGCGCCTGCGCCGGCTGACGTATCCGCGCGCGGCCAGCGTGGTCGCGCTGACCCGTGGCACCGCCGACTGGCTGGCGCAGCACGTGCCGGGTAGCAAACTGGCCGTCATTCCCAACCCCGTACACTTTCCCTTGCCGCGCGCCGAGCCGCTCCTGCCCCCCGTGTCGGGCGACGGCCGCAAGCGCTTGCTGGCGGTGGGCCGCCTGCATGCCGACAAGGGTTTCGACCTGCTGATCCAGGCCTACGCGCAATTGGCGGCGTCGCATCCCGGCTGGGATCTGGTTATCCTGGGCGAGGGAGACGAGCGTCGCGCCCTGGAGGCGCAGGTGCGCGAGGCCGGCCTGCAAGCGCGCATCTTCATGCCGGGGCGCGCGGGCAACGTCGGCGACTGGTATGAAAGCGCCGATCTGTATGTGCTGACTTCGCGCTTCGAAGGGCTGTCCAATACCTTGCTCGAATCCATGGCGAGCGGACTGGCCGCCGTAGCATTCGATTGCGACACGGGGCCGCGGGAGATCATTCGCGAAGGCGTGGACGGCGTGCTGGTGCGCCCCAATGGCGACGTGCCTGCGCTGTGCCAGGCGTTGGACGCCGTCATGCGCGACGACGCGCAGCGCCAGCGCATGGCGCAGGCGGCGACCGACGTGCGCGACCGTTTTTCGGCCGCGCGCGTGCTGCAGAAATGGCAGGAACTTTTTGACGGCGTGCGCGCAACGGGCCGTTGAGGCCACGCGTCGCGCCGTTGCTATCGTGACAACGAGAACTTCATCATGTGCGGAATAGTCGGGATTTGGGGCCCTGTCGGGAACAAGGCGCAGGTGTTGGCGGAAAGCTGCCGTCGCATCCGCCACCGCGGGCCGGACAGCAACGGATTCTGGGAAGACCCCGAGGCCGAACTGGCGCTGGCGCACGTGCGCCTGGCAATCCTTGACCTGACCGAGGCAGGCCATCAGCCCATGACGTCGGCCTGCGGCCGCTATGTCATGGTGTTCAACGGCGAGATCTACAACCACCTGGACATCCGCAAGCAGCTCGAGCAATCGGCGCTGGCGCCGTCCTGGCGCGGCCATTCCGACACGGAAACGCTGCTGGCGGGCTTTACCTCCCTGGGCATCGAGGCCACCTTGCAGGCCGCGGTGGGCATGTTTGCCATCGCGCTGTGGGACCGCGCCTCGCGCAAGCTTGTGCTCGCGCGCGACCGCATGGGCGAAAAGCCGCTGTACTACGGCTATTCAGGCGCCGAACTGGTGTTCGCCTCCGAACTCAAGGGCCTGATGCCGATTCCGGGCTTCGGCCGCGAGCTCAACCGCAATGCCCTGGCGTCGTTCATGCGGCACAACTACATTCCGGCGCCGCAATCCATTTACCAGGGCATCGCCAAGCTGCCCCCGGGCACCTGGGTCGAATTCACGGCCGATGACACCCGCAGCCGCCGCATGCCCGAGCCGCGCGTGTACTGGTCGGCCCGCGAGGCCGCCGACACCTCGGCGCAATCGCTGCTGTCGTTCGAATCCGATGCGCAGGCCACCGACGCGTTGGAAGGCGTGCTGTCCAAGGCGGTCGGGGGCCAGATGCTGTCCGACGTGAGCCTGGGCGCGTTCTTGTCCGGGGGCATCGATTCGTCGACCATCGTGGCCCTGATGCAGGCGCAGAGTTCGCAGCCTGTGCGCACCTTCGCCATCGGCTTCCATGAGAAAGGCTACGATGAAGCGCAGCATGCCAAGGCCGTGGCCACGCATCTGGGTACCGACCATACTGAACTCTACGTGACGGCGGAAGATGCGCTGGCCGTGGTGCCCGGGCTGGCCGACATGTACGACGAACCGTTCGCGGATTCGTCGCAGATCCCGACCTCGCTGGTCACGCGCATGGCGCGCCAGCACGTTACCGTGGCGCTGTCTGGCGACGGCGGCGACGAGCTCTTCGGCGGCTATTCACGCTATTTCCGCGTGAACAACTGGTGGCAGCAATGCGAGCGCGTCCCGGCGCTGCTGCGCAAGCCCGCCGGAGCGCTGTTGAGCGCGTCCACCCATCTGCCCGGGCGCGGCGCCTGGCGCGGCAAGGTCGGCAAGCTGGGCGAACTGCTGCGCACCGACACGCGCGGCGAGTTCTACCGCCATTTCGTGTCGTACTGGGCCGATCCTTCCCGCGTGGTGAAGGGCGGCGTGGAACCTGTGTCCGAGTTCGCCCGGGCGATGCAGGGCTCCACGTTCGAAGCCATGATGAAGCTGGATACGGTGACCTACCTGCCGGACGATATCCTGGTCAAGGTGGACCGCGCCGCCATGGCAGTCAGCCTGGAAACGCGCGTGCCGCTGATCGACCATCGCGTATATGAGTTCGCCTGGAGCCTGCCGCACCAATACAAGGTGCGCGGCAACACCGGCAAGTGGCTGCTGCGTCAGGTGCTGCACCGCCATGTGCCGCAAGCGCTGGTGGATCGCCCCAAGCGCGGTTTCGCCGTGCCGCTGGCCGCATGGTTGCGCGGCCCGTTGCGCGAATGGGCCGATGCGCTGCTGGACCCGGCGCGTCTGCGCCAGGAAGGCTGGTTCGAACCCGAGCCCATTCTGCGCAAATGGCGCGAGCACACCTCGGGCCATCGCAATTGGGACAGCCATCTGTGGGGCGTATTGATGATGCAGGCCTGGCTAGACCGCTACCGCGGCGGCAAGGAACAGGGAGGATCGGTTGGGAGTCATTGACGCATGAAAATCTTGATGCTGGTCAGTTCCATGCACGCGGGCGGCGCCGAACGGGTCGCCGCCACGCTGGTCAACGCATGGGCCGAACGCGGGGATTCCGTCATCCTGACGCCCACCTACTCGTCCAAGGGCAACTGCTTCTATCCGCTGTCGGACAAGGTCGAACTGGCATGGCTGGCCGATCTGGCGGGCACGCGCGCGTCGGGAGCCACGGCCGCATTCAAGCGTCTGCTCGCGCTGCGCAGGCACATCCGCGATTCGAAGCCGGACGTGGTGGTGTCCTTTCTGACCAACGTCAATGTGGCTGCCATTCTGGCTTCGCTGGGACTGGGCGTGCCGCTCATCGTCTGCGAACGCACCAATCCGGTGGCGGAAACCACGACCGGAACGGTATGGCGCAAGCTGCGCCGCATTCTTTATCCTCGCGCCGACATGGTGACGGTCCAGGCGGAGGACACTGCCGGCCCGTTCGCCCGGCAGGTGCCTGGCATCAAGCGTCTGGCCGTCATTCCCAATCCCTTGCCTGCGCCTTTGCTGGATGCGCCGTTCGTGCCGCAGCGTGACGATGGCGGCCCCCGTGAACTGCTGGCGATGGGACGCCTGGTAACCGACAAGCAGTTTGACCTGCTGATCGACGTGTTCGCGCAACTGGCGCCCGATTTTCCGGACTGGAATCTGCGCATTTGGGGCGAAGGCCCCGAGCGCGGCGCGCTGGAGCAGCAAGTTGCGCGCCTGGGTCTGCAGTCGCGCATCAGCCTGCCCGGCCGTACCGAGGCGCCCTGGGATGAACTCGCACGCGGCCAGGCCTTCGTGCTGAGTTCGCTGGTGGAAGGCTTTCCCAATGTGCTGCTGGAAGCCATGTCGCTGGGCCTGCCCTGCGTCGCGTTCGATTGCCCGAGCGGACCGCGCGAGATGACGCGCAACGGCGAGGACGCGCTGCTGGTGCCCGCGGGCAATCGCGATGCCCTGCGCGAGGCCTTGCGCCGCCTGCTGGGAGACGCCTCCCTGCGCCAGCAGTTGGGTCTGCGGGGCGCGGCCGCGGTGCGGCAACGCTATGCGCTGGCCAGCGTGCTGGCGGAATGGGATGAGTTGTTCGATGCCGTGCGGGAGGGGCGATGAACGTCCGGCGGCTGCGTGTCCTGCATGTCATCACCGGCCTGGGGCAGGGGGGCGCGGAGTCCGTGCTGTTCCGCCTGGCCACCTATTCGGGAGCGGACGTGGAGCATGTCGTCGTGTCGCTGACCGATGACGGCATCTATGGCGAGCGCCTGCGCGCGGCGGGCGTGGCCGTGCATGCGCTGGGCATGAAGCGCGGGCGCGTCAGCCTGGGCGGCTTCATGGCGCTGCGCTCGCTCATCGCCAGAACGCGTCCCGATGCGGTGCAGACCTGGATGTACCACGCCGACCTGATCGGCGGCCTGGCGGCGCGCCTGGCGGGCGTGCGCGCCATCGCCTGGGGTATCCGCAATTCCGGTGAACACCTGGAGCGCAGCAGCCGTTCGGCGCGCCTGGTGTTGCGTGCCTGCGCGCTGCTGTCGGGCCGCGTACCCAAGGCCATCGTGTGCGCCGCCCAGAAGTCGGCCGAACGCCATGCTGACAAAGGCTATGACCGTGCACGCATGGTGGTGATCGCCAACGGCTATGACCTGTCGCGTTTCGCACCGAACGACGAGGCCCGGCAACGCGTGCGCGCGCAATGGGGATTGCCTCAGGAGGCGCCGGCCATCGGCTGCGTGGCCCGCTGGGATCCCCTGAAGGACCACGCCAACTTGTTGCGCGCCGTCGCCGCGCTGGTGCGCGACGGCCGCGATGCCGGCTTGCGCTGCGTGCTGATAGGCCGCGGCATGGACCACGAAAACGCCGAGTTGGCGGCGCTGATCGACAGGCTGGGCCTGCGCGACCGGTTGGTGCTGGCGGGGCCTAGCGACGATGTGCCCGCCGCGATGAACGGACTGGACCTGCACGTCCTGTCCAGCTGCGCGGAGGGCTTCCCCAATGTGGTGGCCGAGGCCATGGCCTGCGGTGTCTACTGCGTCGTGACGGACGTGGGCGACGCGGCCTATATCGTCGGCGACGCCGGCGTGGTGGTGCCGCCGGAGCAACCCGAGGCGCTGGCCCGCGGCATCGAGACAGCCTTGCGCGAGGTCGCGTCGCGCGGCCGTGCGCGCGCGGGCGAGGCAGGCCGCTCCCGCGTGCTGGAAAATTTCGACCTTGCGCGCATGGTGCAAAGCTATATCGCGGTGTGGCGCCGCATCTCAGGAGTAAAAGCATGAGCGCAGGGCGCCGCCTACTGTTTGTCGTCAACAACCCGGCCTTCTTCATGTCGCACCGCGTGCCGGTGGCGCTGGCCGCGCAACGGGCAGGCTACGACGTGCACGTGGCCACGATGGACGGTCCGGCCGTGGCCGACATCGAGGCGCTGGGCATGACGCATCACGCCATACCCATGACGCGCAGCGGCAAGCATCCCTTGCAGGAGTTGGGCACGCTGCTGGCCCTGATACGGTTGTTCCGCCGCCTGCGCCCGCAAGTCGTGCATCTGGTCACGATCAAGCCCGTGCTGTACGGCGGCATCGCGGCGCGCCTGACGCGCGTGCCTGGGATGGTCGCGGCGATTTCCGGACTGGGCTTCGTGTTCCTGTCCAATTCCTTGAAGATGAAACTGGTGCGCGCCGTGGTGGCGCGGCTGTACCGGCTGGCGCTGGGCCATCCCAACAGCCGCGTGATTTTCCAGAACGCCAGTGACCGCGATCTGCTCAAGTCGCTGGGCGCGGTGCGCGACGCCCAGGTCGTCATGATCCGGGGCGCGGGCGTGGATCTGAACGAGTATCGGGCCGAGCCCGAACCGCCGGCGCCGCCGGTCGTGGCGACCATGGTGGCGCGGCTATTGCGAGACAAGGGCGTGCAGGAATTCGTGCAGGCGGCAAGGCTGTTGCGCGAGCGCGGCTTGGCCATCACGATGCAGCTGGTCGGCGGCGTGGACGCTGGCAATCCCGCCTCGGCGACGCAGGACGACGTGGATGCCTGGCAGCGGGAAGGATGCGTGCGCGCGCTGGGCGAACGCGGCGACGTCGCCGCGCTGTATGCGGCTTCGCATATCGCCGTGCTGCCCTCCTATCGCGAAGGCCTGCCCAAGTCGCTGATCGAGGCCGCGGCTTGCGCGCGCGCGGTCGTGACCACCGACGTGCCTGGCTGCCGCGATGCGATCGAACCCGGCGAGACCGGGCTGCTTGTGCCGGTACGCGATGCGCAGGCGCTGGCGGACGCCATCGCCCGTCTGGCCGAGGATCCGGCCTTGCGGCAGTCCATGGGCGTTGCGGGCAGGGTGCTGGCTGAACGCGAGTTCAACATCGAGCGCGTGACGCGGATCCACGTGGAAATCTACGACGCGCTCAGCGCCTGAGTTGACGTGCCGGCGCCGCACGGGCGCCGGCTAGAACTCAAGGACGGCGCGTGATCGCGTTGATCCAGTAGCGGGTGGAAGGATCCTGCTGGCTGGCCTGCTGCGCATTCAGCTCGTGCATGATGCCCTTGGCCAGCGCCTTGCCGAATTCCACGCCCCATTGGTCAAAGGGGTTGATGCCCCACACCACGCCCTGGGTGAACACCTTGTGCTCGTATAGCGCCAGCAGCGCGCCCAGGGTGTAGGCTTCCAGGTGCGGCAGCACGATGAGCGAAGACGGCCGGCCGCCCGGGTGGACGCGGTGCTGCGCCAGCAGCCGCGCGCGGTCGGGATCGCTTTCGATGGCGGAGGTTTCAGCCAGCGCTTCCTCGAAGGACTTGCCGCGCAGCAGCGCGGAACGCTGCGCCAGGCAGTTGGCGATCAGCAGCTCGTGATGCCGCGCATAGGCGTGGTCGGGTTTTTCGCACAGGATGAAATCGACGGGTGCACCCCGGGTGTCCTGGTGCAGCCACTGGAAGAATGTGTGCTGGCAGTCGGTGCCGGACATGCCCCAGACGGCCGGGCCGGTGGGTACGCCCGCCGGGCTGCCGTCGGCGGTGGCGACCTTGCCCAGCGATTCCATTTCCAGCTGCTGGGCCCAAGGCACGATGTGATAGAGCCGCGAATCATAGGGCGCGATCACCAGAGAATCGTAGCCCAGCACGCTGCGGTTCACGACGCCGGCCAGCGCCAGCTGGACGGGCGCGTTCTCCTCAATGGGAGCGGTGCGGAAATGCTCGTCCATGGCGGCGGCGCCCGCCAGCAATTGGTCGAACGCGTCGGTGCCCAGCGCCAGCGCGACCGGCAAGCTGATCGCGGACCAGAGCGAATAGCGTCCGCCCACCCAGTCCCAGATCTGGAAGATGTGGTCGGGCAGGACGCCCAGATTCAGGGCCGCCTCGACGTTGGCCGTGACCGCCACGACCTGCTTGATCGGATCGGCCACGCCGGCGTCGCGCAGCCAGTTCATGGCGACCTCGGCATTGGCCAGCGGCTCGGTCGTGGTGAATGACTTGGAGGCGACGATGACCAGGGTGTCGTGGGGATCGAGCCGGCTCATCGCGTCCGCAACCGAATGCGAATCCACGTTGGACGCGAAACGCACTTCGCGCCGCGCGCCGCCGTGGCGCAGGGCGCGCGTGACCAGCCGCGGGCCCCAGTCGCTGCCGCCTATGCCCAGGTGCAGCACGCTGCCATAGCGTCCTGCCGCGTCGGCCTGGCGCACGAATTCGCGCATGCGCTCGCGTTCGGCGAGCACGGCCTTGGCTACCCGGGCGGGGGGGTGGGGCGCGCGCAAGGCCGTATGCCAGGCGGGGCGTTGCTCGGTCCAGTTGGCGTTGCCGCCGTCGAACAGGCAAGCCCGGGCAGCATTGAAGCCCTGCTGTTCGAGCAGCGCGGCCTCGGCTTTTTGCAGGTCCGGCGAATAGGCCTGCGCGCTCAGGTCCAGGCGCAGCCCGGGAGCGTTGAGGACGCGCAATTGCTCGCCGCGCCGCGTGGCGGCGCGCGTGGCTGCGATGAACTGTTGCCAGGCTGGGCTGTTCGATAAGGACATAGGCAAAACTAGAAAGGCAGATCGGCTTGCGGTGCGAGCTTGCTCAGCTCGCGACGGAAGTCGGCTTGTATGCGTTGCAGCGCCGCCGGCGTCTGCGCCTCGAAGCGCAGCACGACGACCGGGGTGGTGTTCGAGGGGCGGGCCAGGCCGAAGCCGTCCGGGTACTCCGCGCGCACGCCATCGATCGTGATCACGCGGTCCGCGCCGGGGAACTGCCCCTGGTCCTGCAGGGCCTGGACCAGGGTGAAGGGCTGGCCTTCTTCCATTTCCAGCTTCAATTCGGGGGTGGAAACGTCTTGCGGCAGGGCTTCCAGCACCGCGCAGGGGTCGGCGTCACGCGACACGATCTCCAGCAAGCGGGCGCCCGTGTAGAGCCCGTCGTCAAAGCCGTACCAGCGTTCCTTGAAGAAGATATGGCCGCTCATCTCGCCGGCCAGCGGTGCGCCGGTTTCGGCCAGCTTGGCCTTCACCAGCGAATGGCCCGTCTTCCACATCAGCGGCACGCCGCCGGCGGCTTCGACCGACAGGCCCACGTGGCGGCTGCACTTGACGTCATAGATGATGGTCGCGCCCGGGTTGCGGTCCAGCACATCGCGGGCAAACAGCACCAGTTGGCGGTCCGGCCAGATGATCTGGCCCGATTTCGTCACCACGCCCAGGCGGTCGCCGTCGCCGTCGAAGGCCAGGCCCAGTTCGCAGTCGGTCTCGGCCACGCACTTGATGAGGTCTTGCAGGTTCTTGGGTTCGGCGGGGTCGGGGTGATGGTTGGGGAAGGTGCCGTCCACTTCGCAGAACAGTTCGGTGACTTCGCAGCCCAGGGCGCGGAACAGCGCCGGGGCGACTGCGCCGGCCACGCCGTTGCCGCAATCGATGGCGATCTTCATGGGCCGGGCCAGCTTGACGCCCGATGCCACGCGCGCGATGTAGGCAGCCACCAGGTCCAGCTGGCGGCGCGCGCCGGGCCTCGTCGCCGGGGCGCTGGCGGGGCCGTTCATGCTGGCGGCCAGCGCCTGCACGTCCTCGCCGTAGAGCGCGCGGCCGCCCATCATCATCTTGAAACCGTTGTACTTGGGCGGGTTGTGGCTGCCGGTGATGGCGACGCCCGAGCCCGTCTGCATGACGTTGGCGGCGAAATAGACCAGGGGCGTGGGCACCATGCCAATGTCCAGGGTATCGACGCCGCCTTCCAGCATGCCTTCCTGCAGCGCCACGGACAGCATTTCGCTGCTCAGGCGGCCGTCGCGGCCGACGACCAGGGTCTGCACGCCGTGTTCGCGCGCACGGGCGGCCAGCGCCAGGCCCAGGGCGCGGGCGAAGCGCGCGTCGATCAGGTCGGGCACGGTGCCGCGGATGTCATAGGCCTTGAAGACCGAGCCCGGGAATTGCGTGTTGTCGCCCACGGCGGTTCCTTGGATGTTGGGTTGCGGCTCGGGTCTTGGTGCGGATTCTGGTAAACCCGCGTATCAAAACGCGCCTGGCCAGGGATTAAACCGGAATTATCCCCCATTGGCGCTCCCCCTTCATCCGACAGACGGCGTAGGGCATTTTCCGTCTTTGCGCGGCGGCAGGCGATCCGCCCTGATCTGGTGCGCGTGTGGGCGCTGGCGCCTTGTTCCGGTGCGGCGCGCGGCCGTGCGCCGGGGGCTTGCCCTGGGGGCGGTGCATGGCATAAAACTTGCTCGTCGTCCGAAGGTGATACGCTTGCTATGCAAGCAGAAAGACCGGGAGGGGCCATGGGCGCCAAAGTTTCTACTGTCATGTCATCCAGGGGCGCCTCAAACCGGCGGGGTCCGCCCACGGATCACGCCGGACCGGCCGCAGGCCGTGAGCGCCGGCTCGACATCCACGTGTTCGTTTCCGAAGCGGGCGGCCTGGCCACGGGCCGGGCCTGGGAGCGCTGCGTATGGCGCGATGCCCGCGTCCTGATCGCCGAATCCCCGGCGCCGCATCTGCCGGTCTCCGTGGAAAGCGCGCTGCGCACCGTCGCCGCCGATGTGGCGAGGGACCGCGGCTGGCAGGGCATGGGCACCGTCGCTTTCGCGCTGGACGACCGCAGTGGCGTGTTCCGCGTGATCGACGCTCAGGCGCAGGCCCATTCGGGCGCGGCCGTGCATGACTGCGAGCCCGTCGCCGCCCATGCGCTGGAAGTGCGCATCGACGGCTGCGTGGACCGCCGTCTGCCATGCACGCGGTTGCTGGTGTGCGGCGCGACCCGGGGCGAGGTCCTGCGGCGTGCCTATCGCGCCTTGTCGGAAATGCCCGGACCCGCGGGCGTCGACCGCGCCTTCCTCATGAACCGCATTGCCTCGCGAGCCTATTGTTCGGGCCTGACGGGCACGCGGCTCGACCAGGCGGTGGGCTGAACCTCTCTGCCGGCGGGCTGCGCAAGCCCGCCGTGCCGCGACCTGGGGCATTTCAACCCCTACAATAGACCGCACACCCCTAGCCTGGGCGCGCCCGGGCGCTACTTGTGCCGCGCTATGACCTTGCTGAGCGATCTACAGTCCCTTCTGGGCGCTTCCCACGTGCTGACGGGCACGGATGCCGACACCTACGTGCTGGATTGGCGCCGCCGCTATCGAGGCGCCGCGCTGGCGGTGATCCGTCCCGGCTCGACCGCGGAAGTGGCGGCGGCCGTGAGGCTGTGTGCCGGGCACGGCGTGCCGGTGGTGCCGCAAGGCGGCAATACCGGCCTGTGCGGCGGGGCCACGCCTGACCCCTCGGGCAGCGCCGTGATCCTGTCCACCACCCGCCTGACCGCGGTGCGTGCGCTGGATACCGACAACGACACGATCACCGTGGAGGCCGGCTGCGTGCTGCAAGCGGTGCAGGAGGCCGCGGCCGCCGCCGGCAGGCTGTTTCCGCTGAGCTTGGCCGCCGAAGGCAGCTGCACCATAGGCGGCAACCTCGCCACCAACGCCGGCGGCACGCAGGTGCTGCGCTACGGCAACACGCGCGAGCTGACGCTGGGCCTGGAGGTCGTGACCGCCGAAGGCGAGATCTGGAACGGCTTGCGGGGCCTGCGCAAGGACAACACCGGCTACGACCTGCGCGACCTGTACATCGGCAGCGAAGGCACGTTGGGCATCATCACCGCCGCGACGCTGAAACTGTTTCCGAGGCCGGTGGCTTCGTGCACGGCATTGTTGACGCTGGACGGCATCGACCAGGCCGTCGAGCTGCTGTCGCGCGCCCGCGCGGGCTTTGGCGCCGCGCTGACCGGCTTCGAACTGATGAGCGGCGCCTGCCTGCAGGCCGTGGTGCGCCTGTTCCCGCAGCAGCGTCTGCCCTTCGAGGGCGATTCCGCCGCATCGCCGTGGTTCGCCCTGCTGGAACTGTCCGACAGCGAAAGCGAGGCGCACGCGCGCGAACGATTCGAAACCGTGTTGGGCGAGGCCATCGAAAGCGGCCTGGTCAACGATGCCGCCATCGCCGCGAACGTGGCGCAAAGCAAGGCGCTGTGGCATTTGCGTGAAAGCATTCCGCTGGCGGAGGCGGAGTTGGGCAAGTCGGTCAAGCATGACGTGTCGATTCCGATTTCCGCCATCGCCGGTTTCGTGCACAAGACCAACGCCTTGCTGCAGGCGCGCTTTCCGGGCGTGCGCCACGTGATCTTCGGCCACCTGGGCGACGGCAACCTGCATTACAACGTGGCTCATGCGCCGGGGCAGACCGAGGCCGAGCTGCTGGCGCTGCAAGGCGATATCTATGGCGTGGTGCACGACAGCGTGCACGCGCACCATGGTTCGATCAGCGCGGAACATGGCGTCGGCCAACTCAAGCTCGACGAGCTGCCGCGCTACAAGAGCGCGGTCGAACTGGATCTGATGCGCAGAATAAAGCGAGCGCTGGACCCGCAAGGGCTGATGAATCCGGGCAAGGTGCTGCGGGCCTGAGGCGCCGTGCACGACAGGAACCCCAACAATCATGGCGACCAGTCCCGCAGCGGGTGCGAATTACCGAGTGCTGATCGTCGAGGATGATCCCGTCATCTCCGGCAACCTGTACACCTTCCTGGAGACGCGCGGCTTCCTGCCAGATGCCGCCTACTCGGGTCCGGCCGCGCTGCAGCGGCTGAAGGAACAGCGCTTCGATGCCCTGATCCTGGACATCGGCCTGCCGGGCATGGATGGCAACGCGGTGCTGCACACGCTGCGCAACGACCTGCGCGCGGACGTGCCGGTGCTGATGCTGACGGCGCGCGACAGCCTGGAAGACAAGCTGGCCGGGTTCTCGCATGGCGCCGACGACTACCTGACCAAGCCTTTCGCGCTGCTGGAGGTGGAAGCGCGCCTGGTGGCGCTGATCCAGCGCGCCAAGGGCGCGACGGTGGATTCGGTGCGGGCCTTTGGCCCCCTGTCCTACGACACCCGCAACCGTGCGGTGTCAGTCAACGGCAACCCCGTGCACCTCACGCGCAAGGCCGGCCTCATCATCGAAGCGCTGTTGCGCGATCCGGGCAGGGTGGTGTCGCGAGAAGAGCTGGAGTCCACCTTGTGGGGCAACGAGCCGCCTTCGTCCGACGCCTTGCGCAGCCAGGTCCACCTGTTGCGGCGGGCATTGGCGGATGCCGGTTTCGACGGCATTGAAACCATCCACGGGACCGGCTGGCGCCTGACGCTGGAAGCCGGGGCGGCGAGATGATCAGCGTTTCCGCGGCGTCTGCCGGGGGCACCCTGACCCAGCGCGTGGTGTGGGCGCTGACCGGAACGGTGGCGCTGTTCGTGACGGCGCTGGCCCTGCTGGCCTACCTGACCTTTGACCAGATGGAAGACGATCTGGTCAATGACATCCTGAATACCGAAATGGACCGGCTGGTGCAGCATGCTCGCACCAGCGACGGTTTCCTGCCGCGCGAAGGCGTGCGCGAACTGGGCGGTTCCATGCGCGCCTGGGTCAGCGTGGACGGCCAGCGGCCCGCTGGCATGCCGCAGGAAATCGAAGCCCTGGATAGCGGCTTGCACCTGATCGAGCCCGGCGCCTACACCTGGCACGTAATGGTGGCCGAAACAGGGCGGGCCAAGGTGTACCTGTTGTACGACGCCACCGAGAATGAAGGGCGGGTGCATGACTTCGGCTTGATCGTGCTGGGCGTGGGCGCGATTTGCGTGGTGGGCGCCTATGCGCTGTCGCGGCGCGTGGCCGCCATCGCGGTCGGCCCGCTGCTGGACCTGACCGACCGGCTAGCGACCTGGGCGCCGGGGTCGCCCGACATGGCGGTGACGCGCGACGACGAAGCCGGCCGGCTGATAGAGGCCTTCAACCGGGTGCAGAACCAGGTGGACCGATCGATTGCGCGCGAGCGCGAATTCGCGGGCAATCTTAGCCACGAGGTGCGCACGCCCTTGGCCGCGATCCGCTCGGATAGCGAGTTGATGCTGCTGACCCAGGCGCTGACCCCGGACCAGCGCCAGCGCCTGACCCGCGTGGTGGATAACGTGGACGATGTGATCGTGTCGCTGGAGAGCGCGCGCTCCATGGCGCGCGATGAGCTGCGCCCGGCTGAGCCCGTCAAGCTGGCCGAATGCATGGACAACGCCTGGCGCGGCTACGAAGCCCAGGCGGGGTTGGCCGGGCTCGGTTTTGAAAACCGGATCGCCGCCGGCCAGGTTCGCACGCTGGATCGCTATGCCTTGCTGACAGTGTTGCGCAATCTGGTCCGCAACGCGGTGGAGCACGCCGCCCCGGCGACGCTGACGGCGAGCATCGCCGCCGACGGCGGACTGGAGTTGCGCGACGACGGCAAGGGCATCGCCGCCGACGATCTGCCTTTCCTGTTTCGCCGTTATTACAGCGGCCGCATGCGGGATTCGGGCGCGGGAAGTCCCGACGAGACGGCGCGCGGCCTGGGGCTGGCGATCGCCAAGCGCGTCTGCGACATGCAAGGCTGGTCGCTGACGGTCGATTCCTCGCGGCAGGGCGAGCAGCGCGGCACCTGCTTTACGCTGCGTTTCGAGGCCGACGCGGGCCAGGCGGTGGAGGCGGCCCGCGGCGCGCAAGGCCAAATTTGACGAAAGTTCGACTGTCGGCGGCCTAAGCTGCCCGTTTGCCTGACGGACCTCCTGTCGCCCACCATGCCGCCTCTATCGCCGCCCGCGCTGCGCAAGCCGACGCCGGCCTCGTATCTGTTCAGCCATGTCTTTGCGATCACGCTCGCGCTGGCCTGTCTGGCATGGTGGGCCAATGTCTCCGGCTTGGATTTGCGCATCGCCCGCGCGCTGTTCGATCCTGCACTGGATGATTTTCCGCTGCGCCTGAACCGTTGGCTGGACCTGATCGGCCATCGCATGGTGCTGGCCCTGCCTATCGGGATAGGACTGGCCGCGGTGGGCGTGGCGGCGGCCAGCTATCGCATTCCGGCCTGGCGTCCGTGGCGCGGGCCAGCACTGGCGTTGGCGGCAACCTGCCTGACCGGGCAGGTGCTGGTGAACCAGCTGAAGCACTACACCACGCTGCCCCGTCCCTACGATCTGGACTCCCTGGGTGGCTATACCCCCTATCCCTTGCACTGGTGGACCTGGGTGCGGGCCGGGGCGGGCGGCGCCTTGCCCAGCGGTCATGCTGGTGCGGGCTACTCGATGCTGACCCTGTATTTCTTGGGCTGGGCGCTGGGGCGTCCAGCCTGGCGCTGGTGGGGGCTGGCCGTGGGCATCGCGGCCGGAGTGGGTTTTTCCGTGGTGCGCATCCTGCAGGGCGCCCATTTCCTCAGCCAGACGCTCTGGTCCGCAGCCCTGCTGTGGTTCCTGGCAACCCTGTTTTTCTATCCCCTCATCGTGGCCCGGCCCCTCGCGAGAGACCTGAAGCGCTAGCCGCGGGATTTTCCGGCCCGCGCCTTTGCCGATCCAGGGCGTATGCATCAGCATGCCGCGCGTCGCTGGCGCCATGCCGATGCGCGGGCGCGCGGCCGGCTCAAAGTACAATGGGCGCCGACGCTTGGCCCCGGCGCCGTGCTCAACTGCTTTCGGATAATTCCCAATGAACGTTCCCGCCGATACTCCCGTCACGCCGCGGCGTCGTCCCCGGAACCTGGCCCAGGGGCTGGTCGAGAGCATCACGGAACGGATCCGTGCCGGGGACATCCGGCCCGGCGACAAATTGCCGACGGAATCCGAAATCATGCGCCAGTTTGGCGTCAGCCGCACGGTGGTGCGCGAGGCCTTGTCCCGGCTGCAGGCATCGGGCCTGGTCGAGACGCATCATGGCGTAGGCACGTATGCGCTTGAACCCAGCGGCGGCGGGGATTTTCGCGTGGACCCGGCCGATATCGGCACGGTGCGCGACATACTGGTCCTGCTTGAGCTGCGCATCTGCCTGGAAAGCGAAGCTGCCGGCCTGGCGGCGGCTCGGCGCAGCCCGGAGCAGCTGCTCGAGATGCGGCGCGCGCTGGATGCCTTCAAGAGCGCGCTGGACAGCGGCGGGGACACCGTCACGCCGGATTTCAAGTTCCATCTGCTGGTGGCGCAATCCACGGACAATCGTTACTTCGCGGACCTGATGTCGCATCTGGGCTCGGCCATCATTCCGCGCACGCGCATCAATTCGGCGAAGTTCGCGCACCAGGACCGCGCCGCCTATCTGGCGCGCGTGAACCTCGAACACGAGGACATCTACGGCGCGATTCAGCGCCAGGATGCGGAGGCCGCGCGCGCGGCCATGCGCACGCATCTGAGCAACAGCCGCGAGCGGCTGCGGCGCGCCCAGTAAGGGCGGCCGAGGGCTCGCGCAAAACCGCGTTAATCTTTGCGCGTTTTCAAATTTCGGACCACGAGGCGGCATGGCTCTGCTCGGCATACACGGCGGTATTTCATCATCTGAGCGGGCGTTCCTGCGCCAGCGGGGGGCCGTCGCATGCGCCGCCTGACGCTACGGTTCATCGTCGCCATCCTGGCGCTATTGACGCTTTCGCGTCTGGGCCTGGCCTTCTGGATGTGGGACCGGGTCGAGGCCGCCGGCGGGCTGGCGCCGTTGCTGCTGGGGGGGCTGCGCATCGACGTCTGCCTGATGTCGATGGTGATCGCGCTGCCGGCGGTGCTGTCGCCCTGGTTCGGGCACCGGCCGTTGGCGATCCGCATTACTGCCTGGTGGTTCCGCGTCTGGTGGATGCTGTATGTGCTGCTGGAAGTTTCCACGCCGCAGTTCATCGCGGAGTACGACACGCGGCCCAACCGGCTCTATTTCATCTACCTGTTGAATCCGAAGGAAGTCGGCTCGATGCTGTGGCAGGGCTACAAGGGCGTGCTGCTGGCGGCCTTCGTGGTGCTGGTGCTGGCCGCCTGGTCGTCGGTTCGGTTATTTCCTACCCGCGTGCGGGATCCGTTCATGTCGTGGTGGAAGCGGCCGCTGGCTTCGTTCGTGATTCTCGCTCTGGTGTTCCTGGGCGCGCGCGGCACGCTGGAGCATCGTCCGATCAATCCGGCCAAGGTCGCCTACAGTTCGGACTCCATGGTCAACGCGCTGGCGTTGAATTCGCTGTACAGCGTGTTTGACGCCGCCTACCGCATGCGCGATGAGCGCTCGTCGGCCGCCATGTATCCCAAGATGGCGGTGGATGAGATGAATGCCATCGTGCGCGAGAAGGCCGGACTGACGGGCGCGCCGTTGGATGCGCGCTATCCCAGCCTGCACGAGCAGAAGGCGACGGTGCGCCGGGACAAGCCGCTGAACCTGGTGATCATCCTGCAGGAAAGCCTGGGGGCGCAGTATGTGGGCAGCCTGGGCGGACGGGATCTGACGCCCAACATCGACCGTTTGGGGCAGGAAGGCTGGATGTTCCATCGGGCCTATGCAACGGGCACGCGCTCGGTGCGGGGCATCGAGGCGGTCACGGCGGGCTTCCTGCCCAGCGTGGCCGATGCCGTGGTGAAGCTGCCGCGGTCGCAGACGGGCTTTTTCACGCTGGCGCAGGTGTTGGGCAAGCATGGCTACCATTCGCGCTTCGTGTATGGAGGCGAGTCGCACTTCGACAATATGCGGGCCTTCTTCCTGGGCAACGGTTTCGACGAGATCGTGGATCGTCCGAAGTTCGTGAATCCGGTGTTCGAGGGGTCCTGGGGGGCCTCGGACGAGGACATGTTCAACCAGGTGGACCGGCTGCTGCGGGCGGATGGCGACAAGCCGGTGTTCACGCTGGCGTTCTCGGTATCCAACCATTCGCCGTGGGAGTATCCGGAAGGCCGCATCAAGCCGGTGGGCGATCCGGCGACGGTGGACAACACGGTGCGCTACGCGGATTGGGCGCTGGGGCAGTTTTTCGACAAGGCGCGCAAGGCGCCGTACTGGGACAACACGGTGTTCCTGGTGATCGCGGATCATGATTCGCGCGTCTATGGCTCGATTCCGGTGCCGGTGCGGCATTTCCAGATTCCTGCGCTGATTCTGGGGGCGGGGATTGCGCCTCGGCAGGATGAACGGTTGGTGAGCCAGATCGACATGGCGCCTACCATGCTGTCCTTGATGGGCCTGGACAACGTGAATCCCATGCTGGGCGTGGATCTGACGCAGCGGGATCCGAATCGGGCGATGATGCAGTATGCGGATAATTTCGGGTATCTGCGGGGGGATCAGTTGCTGGTGCTGGAGCCTTCGAAGCCGCCGCGGCAGTTCCGATACGAGGCTGCGCCTGTGGGGCGGGATGAGGTTTATGCGCCGGTGGAGCCTTTGGATCCTCAGCTCTCGGAAGAGGCCTTGGCGCATGCCTTGTGGGCTAGCTGGGCTTATCGGGAAGAGCGGTATCGGTTGCCTTGATGGTGGTTTTCTTTGTGTGGGATGCTGCTGGTTCTTAAGACGCTTGGGGCGTTGGGGGCCTGGGGCGCGCGGGGCAACGATTGCGGTCCGGAGCCTTCGCTCCGGACT
>JALDYL010000242.1:0-6215 GCA_032153965.1 Achromobacter sp.
ACACCACCAGCATGTCGCCGGTCTGCAGGCTGCCGCCATCCCACGGACGGCCGTCGGGACGGTACCAGCCGCGCTTGAGCTGGATGACGTCACTGCGCGGCGCGGGCACGGTGGTCGGGCTGCCCTGGATGTCGTATTCGACGAACAGGGACTGATTGCCGCTATTCAGCAGCTGCGCGCCGGCCAGATCGGCCGCCGACAACGACACGGTCTGATCGCTGGTGCCGCCGGCGAGCGGCTTGCTGACGCCGTTGACGGTCAGCGTGGCGGACCAGGGCGTGGCCTTGTCGCCGCCCAGGGCGCGGGCCGCCAGCAACAGCGACATCTGCTCCTGCGTCGACAGGTACGAGCGGTTGCCCAGCCGGCTGGCCAACTGCGTCAGCAGATTGTCCATGCGCTCGTGGCGCAGCTCGTACTTGTCGGCGATCGCGAAGGCCAGCGCGTAATCGCGCACGCCGCTGCCGTAGTCGCCCAGCCATTCGTCGTAGTAGCTGGAATTGCGGCGGGTGTTGATGCCGTACTCGCGCGCCACGGCCTGCTCGAGCGCGCTCTTCATGCGCCCTTCGTCGCCCATGAGCTTGAACGCGGCCGCCAGTTGGATCAGCGGCAGCGGCGAGCGGGCACGCTCCTGGTAGTTGTCGTACAGCTGGCGCACCGTGGACAGCGGCGCCTTCTTGTCGCGCGCCAGCGCCAACGCGGCAGTGGCCAGGCCGGCGAAGCGGCGGTGGTCTTCCCGCAGGATGCTGAGGTCGCCCGAATCGTAGCGTCCGGATTCGACGCTGCGCTTCAGGTTGGGCGACCAGATGCCGAACGCGCCGGAACTCTGCTGCACCTGCTCCAGCAGCCACTGGCGCGAACGGTCCAGCGATGCCTCGGGCACTTCGAAACCGTTGTCGCGGGCGTCCTGCATGAAGCCGACGGCATAGGCCGTCAGCCACACGTCGCGCGAGGACGAGCTGCTCCACAGGTTGTACGAACCGACGGCGTTGCGCATGCCCGCCAGGCGGCCGATCGCGCCGGCCACCTTGGCGTCGCGTTCGGCCTTGCTGCGCGGCTTGAGGCCGAACTGCTTGGCCGCGGCCTCATCCAGCATGACCCACGGCAGCGTCGCGCTGATGGTCTGCTCGGTGCAGCCGTAGGGATAGTTGAGCAGCCCTTCGACCAGGCGGTTGACGTTGATCGGCGGACGGTTCGAGACCGTCATGCTGACCGTGGTCGAATCCGGGTAGTAGGAAGCCACCCACGAAGCCTGCGGCGCGTTGGCTTCGCCCGGACCCACGCGCAAGCGGCGTACCTGGCGCTCGGCCGCGTAGGCCGGTTGCACCTGCAGCACGGATTCGCGCACGATGTGCACGGGCTTGCCGCCGCCCTGCCCGTCGACGGTCAGGCGCATCAGGCCCAGGCCGTAGGAACCGGTGGTGGTGGCGGTGAAGCGCAGCGTGGTGCGCTGCTTGTCCTTCAAGGTCACGGTCTTGACGCCGTCGACGATGGCCAGCGGGTCCAGCGCTTCCAGCTTGACCGTCACCTTCTGCTCGGCGCCGCTCAGGTTGGTCACGTCCAGCGCGATCGCGGCCTGGTCGCCCGGGGTGATGAAGCGCGGCGTGTTCAACTCGGCGACGATGGGCGCGGCCACCACCATTTCGGTGTCGGTGCTGCCATAGTTGTCGGGCGTGAAGGCCACGGCCATCAGGCGCAGCGTGCCATTGAAATCGGGCAGGTCCAGCGGGATGTCCGCCTCGCCCTGCTCGTTCAGCGTCACTGGACCGGAGAACAGGTCCACCAGCTTGACCTTCTTGGGCAGGCTCTTGCTGTCGCCGCGCATGGCGGCGTCGCCGCCCCACTTCAGCTTGCCCTTGGTGCCGTCCATCTTCTCGATCAGCTTGCCGTACATGTCCAGCAATTCGGGCGCGTAGCGGTGCTTGCCGAAGAAGTAGTCCAGCGGATCGGGCGTCTTGTACTGGTTGATGTTGAGGATGCCCACGTCCACCGCCGACAGCGTCACGGTGGCCTGCTTGCCCAGGGCCCCGTCGACCTTGACGCGCACGGTGGCCTTGGTCTCGGGCACCACCTTGGGCGGCGCCGTCAGCTTCACGTCCAGCTTGCGGTCGGCGCTGGCGATAGGCAGGAAGGTCAGGCCCAGCGCGCGCGCCGGGGTCACGCGGTCGCCTTCGCTGCCGGGACGGAACACGGCGGCGGCGATATACAGGTCGTGGCGCTTCCAGGTCTTGTCGACCGGAATCTCGACCTGCGTGCCGGTCGCTTTCACGGCCACCCAGGTGGACCACAGCATGCGGTCGCCTTCGACCGTAATGAGCGCCTGGCCGTCATGCGGCGGCGTCAGGGTCAGCTTGACCGTGTCGCCGGGCTTGGCCGGCACGCCTTCGAGCTTCATCTGCACGCGGTCGGGACGGTTGCCCATGGAGTCCGCGTCCTGCGCGTTCCAGCCCGCATAGAAGCGGTAGCGCAGGGTCTGGCCGGTTTCGGGATCGGCGATTTCCAGGCGGTAGCGGCCCCACTTCACGGGCACGGTCAACTGGGCGCGGTCGTTCAGCACGATCTCGCGCGAATCCAGCAACTCCTCGGTTTCGGTGTAGCCGCTGTTCCAGCCGCGCTGGTCATCGAAACGCCAGTAGTACTGGCGATCTTCGCGGTACAGGCGCATCTGCGCCTGCGCCAGCGGCGCGATCTTGCCCTGCGCGTCCACGCGCAGCACTTCAAAGCCGGCGGGCGCGCCTTCGCGGGCCACGTCGCCGTCGAACTGCGGACGCACGGCGATCAGGCGGTCGGCGGGCCAGACGCTGCGCTCGATCGAGCGCACCACCGGGCGGCCGCCGGATTCCAGCAGGCTGGCCGACACCCGCACCTTCATGGGCGAACGCGTGCCGCCCGTGCGCGGATCGACCTCGAGCTGGCCGTGGCCCTTGTCGTCCAGGGCGGTTTCGGGCAGTTCCTCGAAATGGCGGCGGGTATCGTCGGCGACGTCGCCGAAGATGAAGCCGGGCCATTGCTGGGGCAGCGCAAAACGGTCGCGCTTGACCTGGAAGCTGGACAGCAGGCGGTTGCCGGCGGCGGGTGCACCGTAGAGGTAGTCGCCCTGCACGTCGATGGTCAGCGTTTCCTCCGGCGACAGCACTTCCTGGTCGGAGGTCAGCGCCATCTTCATGCGCTCGGGCAGGAATTCCTCGACCTGGAACTTCCAGGACGCGTCCGGCGCGCGCGACGCGGGGTCCACGCGCAATTCCAGCATCCAGGTGCCGGTTTGCGCGTCCAGCGGCAGATCGATACTGCGTTCGATGTAGCCGGGCAGATCCTTCTTGGGCTGCCACAGGGTGCTCAGCACGGTGCGGCCATCGGGACGCTTGATGGTAGCGGTCAGGGGCGACGGCGCCAGCATGCGGCCGTCCAGGTCGCGCGGCAGGACCGACACGTTGAAGGTTTCGCCGGGGCGGTACAGATTGCGGCCGGCATAGACGAACAGGTTGTTGGGGCGCGAAACGTGGCCGCCGATGTCGAATTCGGACAGGTCCAGGGCGGGTTCGCCCAGGGCCAGCACCGTCATTTCCTTGTCGCGCGAGGCGCGGATGAGGCGCGCATTGGCGAAGCTGCCGTCAAAGCGGACATGGCCCTGGCCATCGGCCGCGGCCTTGGCCAGCGACTTGCCGGCGCCGTCCACCAGTTCGAACACGGCGCCCGAGATGGCGGTGCCGCTCTTCAGGGACACCGAATAAGCCTCGATGCGGTCGCTGTAGCGGCGCGCGTGCAGGCCGATGTCGCTGACGTAGAAATACGTCACCTGGTACTCGTAGCGGAAACGGCCGGGCTGGCTCATCACCGCGATGTAGATGCCGGGCTCCTGCAGTTCCTTGACGCCTTCGACCGGCAGGAACGTGACATGGCGGCGGTTGGGCTTGTCGTCGGTGACGAAGCGGCCTTGATAGACGCTGGTCGTCAGCGAGTTCAGGCGGTCCAGGTCCCAATTGCTGACCGAGCCCTTCAGGCTGCGGTTGTCGGAATAGCGCCAGTTGTCTTCTTCGTCGCCGCTGTCTTCCTCTTCGCTCGAGCCGGCGCTGCGGCCGACGCCCAGCACGCTGTCGAACAGTTCAGGCACGCGCTCCGGCGATACGCGCAGGAACTGCACGTCCACTTCGGGCACGTTCACCGTGGCCACGGGCAGGCCGCCATTCTGGCCGGCCGGCAGCACCACGCCGCGGCTGGCGAAATAGAACGACGGCGGCATGGCCTGCGTGTTCACCTCGCAATTCGACGCTTCGGCCAGCTTGACGCCGGCGCCCGCGCCGGGCAGCCCGGCGCGCACCGAGATCGCGTAGGAACGCTGCGGTTGGACATAGGGGAAATAGACCATGCGGGGGTTGTCGCCCACCACCCAGTTGCCCTTCAGGATCTTGCCCTTGGGCGCCGAGTCGCCCGGCCGTACCGAGGCGGGCTGGTCACCGTTGGTGGCGGCCGATTCGCTGTCCTTGTCGGAAGCGGTGCCCGTGTCCGTCACCTGCAGATAGCTGTCCAGATCTGCCTTGGCGTCCACCGGTTGCGTGAAAGTCACAGCCAGGGCCAGCGTGTCGTTGTATTGGCGCGGTTGGCAGGAAAGCGCGGCAAACGGATCGGCCGCGCCGACCACCGCGCTGGCCGGCAACGCCGGCTTGGCATCGCCGCCTCCTGCCGCGGTTGCCGGCTGCGCCACGACGGCTGGCGCCGCAGTGGCGGGCTGCCGCTCCTTGCCCATCCACCAGCCCACGCCGATGGCGCCGGCCAATACCACGACCCCGGCTGTCGCCAGCCAGGCCTTGCTGATCTTTCCACTCACGGTAAATCTCCCGCTCACTCAAATATTCAGACGCACCGCCCCTTAGCGGCGGAGCTGCCGACCTGATCATTCCGCGCGCTTCTCGGGTACGCGGATACTGCCTGTCAAAATAACCGGACAACACAACGCCGCCATGACAGGCGGCGCATTGATTCTGGGGTTCAGACGGGTTCCATCACGCATTGCAGGGGGTGCTGGCGCGCCCGCGCGTATTGGGCCACTTGCGCAATACGCGTGGCGGCGAGGTCACGGGGATAAACCCCGCATACACCACGCCCTTCGTGATGCACCTGCAACATGATCCGCGTGGCCTCTTCGTGATTCTTATTGAAGAACTTCTGCAGCACTTTCACGACAAACTCCATCGGGGTGTAGTCGTCGTTCAGCAGCAGGACCTGGTACATCGGAGGCGGCGCGGCGCGCGCCGGAGCCTTCTCGACGGCCAAATCATGCTGGGTATCCAAGGTAGAACTCATAGGGCCGCTATTCTATTTAAACGGGGGACGGCTAGCGTGTAACTTACGGAAAATTACACGTAGAAATGCGTAGTTTCCATACTTGACGCCGCAAAGAAAAGCGGCGCATTATCCACGCATTCTGGGGTTTTCAACGCATCGAAAATCTGCCAGGAAGCCGGAGGGGGGACAGGGGTCTAGGCCGCGATGCCCTTCGTCAACATACGATTCAATGAGGCAGTCCGCATGTCTGATACGACCGCAACCGCCGTCCAAGGGGACAATCCCAAATCGACGGGCACCGTCAAATGGTTCAACGATGCAAAGGGGTTTGGCTTCATTACGCCCGACGACGGCGGTGAAGATCTGTTCGCCCATTTTTCGTCCATCCAGATGAATGGTTTTAAAACCCTGAAAGAAGGCCAGAAAGTGGCCTTCGAGATTATTCAGGGGCCCAAAGGCAAGCAGGCGCTTAATATCACGGCTGCCTGAGTTATCCTTTAAAGCGCAACGGTAAGGTTGCGCCATTATCCAGGCGGGGCTTTCGGGCCCCGCCTTATTATTTTTCATTCATTACGCCAGGCCATGCCCAAGAACGCCGTTTTAATTCCTGTCAGCCTCACGTTGTTCAAGACAGCGTTCTTCAGAAACTTCCTGCCGAAAACCCTGGCCGCCCTCGCGATGGCGCTGCCCGCGGCGGCCGGCGCGCAGTTGACCGGCCCGCAAGCCCCTCTGCCCACCACCCAGCTCTCGGCCGGCATCCATATTATCCGCGCAGAAGTCGCGAACACGGAAGCGACCCGCCGCGACGGCCTGATGTTCCGCAAGGAGCTGCCCGGCAACGACGGCATGCTGTTCGTCTTCGAACAGCCCGACGTGCAGTGCTTCTGGATGCGCAACACCCTCCTGCCGCTCTCGATTGCCTTTATCGCCGACGA
>JALDYL010000243.1:0-6150 GCA_032153965.1 Achromobacter sp.
GCCAGCCGCCAGCTCACCGCCATCGAAATCAACGGCACCTACTACAGCACCCAGAAGCCGGCCACCTTCGCCAAATGGCGCGATGAAACGCCAGAAGGCTTCGTGTTTTCGCTGAAAGCCTCGCGCTACGCGACCAACCGCCGCGAACTGGCGGGCGCCAAAGACTCGATCCACCGCTTCGTGCACAGCGGCATCGCCGAACTGGGTCCGAAGCTTGGACCCATCGTCTGGCAGTTCGCGCCGACCAAGGTGTTCGACGCGGACGACTTCGGCGCTTTCCTCGCGCTGCTGCCGGACAAGGTCGACGGCTTGTCCCTGCGCCACGTGCTGGACGTGCGCCATGCCAGCTTCGCCTGCGAGGAATACCTGGAATTGGCGCGGCGTCACGGCGCCGCCACCGTCTACACGGACAGCGAGGACTACCCGTCCATCGCCGACCGTACCGCCGACTTCGTGTATGCGCGGCTGATGCGCGCCAGCACGGCCTACAAGGCGGGCTACGCGCCCAAGGCGCTGGACGCCTGGGCGGACCGCCTGCGCGGCTGGGCGCGCGGGGCCCACCCCGCCGATCTGCCGCTGGTCGGCGCCCCGGCCAAAAAGACCCGGCCGGGGGACGTGTACGCCTACTTCATCAATGGCGCCAAGGAACGCGCGCCGATGGCGGCGCGCGCCTTGATCGAACGCCTGTAGCGCGCCTTACTGCGCGACCGGCGTGCGCAGGGTCACGAATTCTTCGGCGGCCGTGGGATGGATGCCGATGGTCTCGTCGAACACCTGCTTGGTCGCGCCGGCCTTCAGCGCGATGGCGATGCCCTGCACGATCTCGCCCGCGTCCGGGCCGACCATGTGCACGCCCAGCACGCGGTCGGTCTTGGCGTCCACGATCAGCTTCATCAGCGTCTTTTCCTGCGACTCGGTCAGCGTCAGCTTCATGGGCCGGAAACGGCTTTCGAACAGTTTGACCTCATGGCCGGCGGCGCGCGCCTCTTCGGTGGTCATGCCGACCGTGCCGATGTTGGGCAGGCTGAACACCGCGGTCGGGATCAGCTGGTAGTCGACCTTGCGGTATTCCTCGGGGCGGAACAGGCGCCGCGCCACCGCCATGCCTTCGGCCAGCGCCACCGGCGTCAGCGGCACCCGGCCGATCACGTCGCCGATGGCCAGGATGGAAGGCTCGGCCGTGCGGTATTCGTCGTCCACCTCGATGAAGCCGCCCTTGCCCAGCTTGACCGCCGTGTTCTCCAGGCCCAGGTTGTCCAGCATGGGTCGGCGGCCGGTGGCGTAGAACACGCAATCGGCCTCGATCACGGCGCCGTCCTTCAGGGTGGCGGCCAGCGTGCCGTCGGCCTGCTTGTCGATGCGCGTCACTTCCGAGTTGAAGCGCAGGTCGATCCCCTTTTTCACCAGTTCATCGCGCAGATGTTCGCGCACGCCCTGGTCGAAGCCGCGCAGGAACAGCGGCCCGCGGTAGACCTGCGTGGTCTGCGCGCCCATGCCATTGAAAATGGAGGCGAATTCGACCGCGATATAGCCGCCGCCCACCACCAGCACCCGACGCGGCAGTTGCTTCAGGAAAAACGCCTCGTTCGAGGTGGTAGCGTGTTCCTTGCCCGGAATGTCCGGCACCTGGGGCCAGCCGCCGGTCGCCACCAGGATATTGGCGGTGCTGTAGGTCTTGCCGTTGATCTCGACCTTGTGCGGGTCGACGATGCGGGCGTGGCCTTCCAGAAGGGTCACGCCGCTATTGACCAGCAAATTGCGGTAAATGCCGTTAAGTCGTTCGATTTCCCGATTCTTGTTCGCGATCAGCGTGGGCCAATCGAAGCTGGGTTCGCCCGCGCTCCAGCCGAAGCCGCGCGCCTGCTCGAAGTCCTCGCTGTAGTGCGCGCCATAGACCAGCAGCTTCTTGGGCACGCAGCCCACGTTGACGCAGGTGCCGCCCAGGTAGCGGCTTTCCGCCACCGCCACGCGCGCGCCGAAGCCCGCGGCGAAACGCGCCGCGCGCACGCCGCCGGAGCCTGCGCCGATCACAAACAAATCAAAATCGAATGCCATGATGTTTCCTTCGCGCGCCCTTGCGGGCCCGCGTTCACTGTCCGGGAAAACCGTATTTAACACTACCCTGCACCTCGGCCCGGCAGGACGCGGTTTGCAGACGGCCGCGATTGCTATACATTGGCCCGCAGGCGGGCCGCTGCGCCCGGCCCTACTCCTGGAGCAGATCCCATGTCGCTTGAAACCTGGCTGGCCTTCCTGGGCGCGTCCGCCCTGCTCGTGATGCTGCCTGGCCCCACGATACTCACGGTCATCAGCTACTCCATCGCGCAAGGCCGGCGCGCCCGCCTGCCGCTGGTGCTGGCGGTGGCGCTGGGCGACTCCACCGCCCTGCTGCTGTCGCTGCTGGGCCTGGGCGCGCTGCTGGCGGCCTCGGCGTTCTGGTTCACGGTGGTCAAGATCGTGGGCGGCCTGTACCTGCTGTACCTGGGCTTCAAGCTGCTGCGCGCCGGCGTCTCGCCAGCGACCCTGCCCGCCGCCAGCGCGTCCGGTTCGCGCTGGAAGCTGTTCGCCAACACCTATCTGGTGACGGCGCTGAACCCCAAGGGCATCATCTTCTTCGTGGCCTTCCTGCCGCAGTTCATCGATCCGGCGGGCGACGTGACGCGCCAGCTCTGGATCCTGTCGGCCACTTTCGTGGCCTGCGCCGGCATCAACGCCATGGCTTACGCCATCTTCGCCGGGTCCGCCCGGCGCCTTTTGGCCTCGCCCCGCGCCCAGCGCGGCTTCAATCTGGGCGGCGGCGCGCTGCTGTCCGCCGCCGGGATCTGGGCCTTGCTGGCGCGGCGCGTCTAGCCTGCCGCTAGGGCCGCGCCGCGGACACGGCCTGCGGGTCGATGCCGTAGCGGGCGATGGCGTCGGCCGCGCACTCCTGCGGCATCAGTCCGTCGTCCGCCAGCGCCTTCAGGGCCGCCAGCGCGATGTGATGCCGGTCCACCTCGAAGTAGGCCCGCAGCGCCGCCCGCGTGTCGGACCGGCCGAAGCCGTCGGTGCCCAGCGTGACGTAGCGGCGATCCTGCATGAACGGACGTATCTGTTCGGCCACGGTCTTCATGTAGTCGGTGGCGGCCACCACCGGCCCCTCGCTGTCCGCCAGGACCGTTTCCGCGTAGCCGCGGCGCCTGTCCTCCAGCGGATGCAGGCGGCTCCAGCGTTCGGCTTCCTGGCCGTCGCGGCCCAGTTCCGAATAGCTGGTCACGCTCCAGACGTCGGCCGCCACGCCGAAGTCCTGCCGCAGCAACTCGGCCGCCGCCAGCGCTTCGCCCAGAATGGCGCCGCTGCCCAGTAGCTGCACCCGCAGCGCGCCGTCGCCGCCGTCGCGCAGGCGGTACATGCCGCGCAGGATGCCTGTTTCAGCGCCCGCCGGCATGGGCGGATGCGCGGTCTTCTCGTTGATCAGCGTCAGGTAGTAGAAGACGTCCTCTTCCTCCTGGTGCATGCGGCGCATGCCGTCCTGCACGATCACCGCGATTTCGTAGGCGTAAGCCGGGTCGTAGGCCACGCATGAGGGGATGACCGAGGCCAGCACGTGGCTGTGGCCGTCGTCGTGCTGCAGGCCCTCGCCCTCCAGCGTGGTGCGCCCGGAGGTCGCGCCCAGCAGGAAGCCGCGCGCGCGGATGTCGCCCGCCGCCCAGGCCAGGTCGCCCACGCGCTGGAAGCCGAACATGGAATAGAAGATGTAGAACGGAATGGTTGCCACGCCATGCGTGCTGTGCGCAGTGGCCGCCGCGATCCACGACGCCATCGCGCCCGACTCGTTGATGCCTTCCTGCAGGATCTGGCCGCGGCGGTCTTCGCGGTAGACGCTCAGCTGGTCGGCGTCCTGCGGCGTGTACAGCTGCCCCACGTGCGAATAGATGCCCACCTGGCGGAACATGCCGTCCATGCCGAAGGTGCGCGACTCGTCGGGCACGATGGGCACCACCCGCTGGCCGATGGCCGGGTCCTTGAGCAATTGCGCCAGCACCCGCACGAAGGCCATGGTGGTCGAGAATTCGCGTCCGTCGCTGCCCTTCAGGTGCGCGGCGAAAGCCTCCAACGGCGGCGTGGCCAGCGGCCCGGGCCCGGCCGGCCGCCGCGGCAGATGGCCGCCGGCGCGCGCGATCGCGGCGTCGAAATAGGCACGTTCGGCGCTGCCGGGCGCGGGCTTGATGTAGGGGATCTGTTCAAGCTGATCGTCCGGCACCGGGATGGCGAAGCGGTCGCGGAACGCGCGCACGGCCGGATCCGCCATCTTCTTCTGCTGGTGGTTGGTGTTGGCGGCCTCGCCGGCTGCGCCCATGCCATAGCCCTTGACGGTCTTGGCCAGGATGACGGTGGGCTGGCCGCGGTGGGCCAGCGCCGTGGCGTAGGCCGCATAGACCTTGGCCGGATCGTGCCCGCCGCGGTTGAGCGCGCCGATTTCTTCGTCGCTCAGGTGCGCCACGCGCTCCAGCAGCACCGGATCGGCGCCGAAGAAATGTTCGCGCACATAGGCGCCGCCGCGCGCCTTGAACACCTGGTACTCGCCGTCCACGCACTGCATCATGCGCCGGCGCAGGCGGCCGTCGTGGTCCTGGGCCAGCAGCGCGTCCCAGCCCGCGCCCCAGATCACCTTGATGACGTTCCAGCCGGCGCCGCGGTACACGCTTTCCAGCTCCTGGATGATCTTGGCGTTGCCGCGCACCGGGCCGTCCAGGCGTTGCAGATTGCAGTTCACCACGAAGATCAGGTTGTCCAGTTTTTCACGGCCTGCCATCGCCACCGCCGCCAGCGTCTCGGGCTGGTCCTGTTCGCCGTCGCCCAGAAAGCCCCACACTTTGCGGCCCTGCGCGGGGACCAGCTCGCGGTCTTCCAGGTAGCGCATATAGCGCGCCTGGTAGGCGGCCATCAGCGGCCCCAGGCCCATCGACACAGTCGGGAACTGCCAGAACCCGGGCATGGTGCGCGGATGCGGATAGGACGCCAGCCCGCCGCCGGCCGTTTCGCGCCGGAAGCGGTCGAGTTCGTCCTCGGAAATGCGGCCTTCCAGATAGGCGCGCGCATAGATGCCGGGCGCGGAATGGCCCTGGATGTACAGCATGTCGCCCAGGAAGTCCGGCGTGGCCGCGCGGAAGAAATGGCGGAAGCCGGTTTCGTACAGCGTCGTGGCCGAGGCGTAGGTCGCGATGTGTCCGCCCACGCCCGAGGTCTTGCCCGCGCGCAGCACCATGGCCATGGCGTTCCAGCGCAGATAGGCGTCCAGCCGCAGCTCGATGCCCATATCGCCCGGAAACAGACCCTGGTCCGCCGGCCGGATGGTGTTCACGTAGGGCGTGGCGTTCGGCGCGGCGTAGCCGCCGTGGCCGGCGCGGTCCTGGCCTATCAGCTGGTCAAGCAAGTAGTGGGTGCGCGGCAGGCCCTCGTGGGCCAGCACGGCCTGCATGGCCTCCAGCCATTCCTGGGTTTCCTGCGGATCGGCGTCGGTTGGTTCTATCGGGGTATCCATGGCGTCCTCCTGGTGGGCGCGAAGACGGCATCCCGGTGTGCGGCCGCCGTCATTTCGCATCGTGAATTGCAATTGCATCATGTGCAATTGCAATCGTATGGAGGAATTTTAATAATTGCAAGTGCAACTATTTTTAGAACATGGCCCCAGACCTGGCCGCTAGCGGGACGCAGCCATCATGAATTCCACCGCGGCCCTCAGGGTGGGCTCGTCCGCGGCCGAGCCGCCGCGCGGCGGCATCGCGCCCTTGCCCTTGAGCACGGTGGCCAGCAGCGCATCCGTGCCCTGCGCAATAAAGGGCGACCAGGCTTGCTTGTCGCCCAGCCTGGGCGCATTGGCGACGCCGCTGGCGTGGCACACCACACAGGCGGACTTGTAGAGTTTTTCGCCGGCCGGGTTGATGGCGGCCAGCGATTCGGCGCCCGCTTGCGGGACGGGCAGGCTGGCCAGCGCGGCGGCGAACGCGATTCGATAAAGCGAGGACATGGCAAGGCTCCGGAAGGAAAAGGCGTGACGGCGTAGCGGAAGGACCGGGGCAAGGCGCGGCTGAGCGCGCCCTGCCGCCGCGCTCAACGCGGGATCGGACCCGGCGCCTTGATCTGCTTCATCAGGTCGTCGTTCCACTTGCC
>JALDYL010000244.1:0-6149 GCA_032153965.1 Achromobacter sp.
CATGACTCCCCGCCAACTGGTCGAAGAATGGATCGCGCGGTTCAATGCCGCCGATGCCGACGGCCTGGCCGAGCTTTACGATGAAGAGGCGGTGAACCACCAGGTCACCCAGGAGCCCATCGTCGGACGCGAGGCCATACGCGCGATGTTCGAGCGCGAGTTCGCCCAGGCCGACATGACTTGCATCGTGGAGACGATCCATGAAGCCGGCGAGGTCGCCGCGCTGGAATGGCGCGATCCCCTGGGACTGCGCGGCTGCGGGTTCTTCACCGTGCGCGGCGGCAGAATCGTCTTCCAACGGGGTTATTGGGACAAGCTGTCTTTCCTGAAGATGCACGGCTTGCCCATCGCGTAGGCAGCGCGCGACCGCCGCCCCAAAAGTCCGCGCATTGCCGAAAGCCCGTATAGGCGAGCCCTGGTACTCGCCGTACGCTTTGCGGCATCGGCCAGACACAGGTCCGGGCGCTCGCGCGCCTTGCCGCGTGTCCCGGCCAGGTTTCCCCCCAAGCCCAGGAGCCGCGCATGCAAGGCTGTCCCACCCTCCGCCTGATGACAGGCATCGCCATGGCGTTCATGGCGCATGGCGCCTACGCCGCCACCACCCTAACGATGACCACCGAATACCCGGCCACTTCCATGCCCGGACAAGGCGTGTCCACCTTTGCCGAACTGGTCCGCGCCAAGACGGCGGGCAATGTGGTGATCGACGCCAGCTATGACGCGTCCAAGGGGATCAAGTCGGCCGACATGATCGATGCGGTGCAAGCGCGCAAGGTGGATGCGGGTGACGCCTTCGCCGGCGCGCTGGCCACCAAGTACCCCTTGTTCGGCGTGTCGTCCCTGCCCTTTCTGGCGGACTCGCTGTCCAAGGCCCGCAACCTCAACAAGGCCGCCCGCCCCGCCTATGAAAAGCTGCTGGCGGCGCATGGGCAGAAGCTGCTGTACACCACACCGTGGCCCGCGTCCGGCATCTGGTCCAAGCAAAAGCTGGACAGCGTCGCGGCCTTGAAAAAGCTGAGCATCCGCACCTACGACGCCACGTCGCAGGACGTCATGCAGAAGGCCGGCGCCCGCGCGCAGAACATCTCCTTCGCGGACGCGATGCCGCTGATCGCCTCGGGCGAGGTGAACGCGGTGCTGTCGTCGGGCGACGGCGGCGCGGGCCGCAAGCTCTGGGAGCACCTGCCCAACTTCGCGGAAATCAACTACGCCATGCCGATCTCGGTGGCGACCATGAACCTGCAGGCTTATCAGGCGCTGGACGCGCGCACGCGCCGCGCCATCGACCAGGCGGCGGCGCAGACCGAAACCGAACAGTGGAAGCGCATCGATGGCCGTCTGCAGCAGAACTACGCCAACATGCGCAAGAACGGCGTGGCGATCAATACCTCGGTGCCCCTGCCCGTGCGCCGCGCGCTGAAGGATGCAGCCGCGGACTCGGTCAAGAACTGGAAGGCAGCGGCTGGCCCTGAAGCCGCCGCCATCCTGAAGCAGGCGGGCAAGCGCTAGACGGTGGGCCTCAGTTTTCGCCGGACAGATCGAACAGGCTGGTCGCGTCCAGTTCCAGCACGCCTTCGTCGTGCTGGTTCAGGACCGTCCAGGCCCAGGTGATGATGCCCAGGTCCGGGCGCGACGACGACGTGCGCACGCCCTGCACGCGCGCTTCAAGGCGCAGGGTGTCGCCCGGACGCACCGGCGTGCGCCAGCGCACCTCGCCCAGGCCGGGCGAGCCAAAGGATTCGGAATCGTGCAGCGCCGCGTCCACCGCCATGCGCATGGCCAGCGCGCAGGTGTGCCAGCCGCTGGCGATCAGCCCGCCCCAGCGGCCTTCGGAGGCGCGCTTGGGATCGGTGTGGAACCACTGGGGATCGAACTTGCGTGCGAACTCCAGGATCTCGGCTTCCGTCAGGGTGACCGGACCGCCCTTGATGACCATGCCGTCCTTGAACTCGGCGAACTTCATGTATGGACTCCCCCCGCAAATGCAATCGGCGCGCCGCGGCGCGCCGATTGCCACGCATGTTTGTGGATTCAGTACGTTTCGAAATGCAGGCGCCCTTCACGGCGCAACGCATCATGCAGGATAGACCAATCCTGGCCCGCTTGCACCGTCACGTCGCGCAGGGCGTCCAACACGCCCAGTTCCATGCCCTTCAGGCCGCACACGTAGATGCAGGTATTGCGGTCCGCCAGCAGTTCCCGCACCGCGCCCGCGCGGTCGCGGATCAGGTCCTGCACATAGCGCTTGGGTTGCCCGGCTTCGCGCGACAGCGCCAGATTGATGTCGATGAAGTCGCGCGGCAGCTTCATCAGCGGCCCGAAATACGGCAGTTCGCGCTCGGTGCGCGCGCCGAAGAACAGCAGCAGCCTGCCGTTTTCGCCGCTCTCGATGCGGCGGCGGTAGCGTTCCGTCATGGCGCGCATGGGCGCCGAACCCGTGCCGGTGCAGATCATGATGAGATTGGCGCGAGGATGGTTGGGCATCAGGAAGGTATGGCCGAACGGGCCTATCACCTGCACCTTGTCGTTCTTGGCCAGGTCGCACAGGTAGTTCGAGCACACGCCGTGGGCGGCCGCGCCCGCATGGTCTTCGGTGACGCGCTTCACCGTCAGGGAAAGATTGTTGTAGCCGGCGCGCTCGCCGTCGCGCGGACTGGCCAGCGAATACTGGCGCGCGTGATGCGCCCGGCCCTGCGCATCCAGGCCCGGCGGCAGGATGCCGATGGACTGCCCTTCCAGCACCGGAAACGGCAGCTCGCCGAAGTCGAGCACGATATGGTGGATGTCGCTTTCCGTGTCGGCGCCGGTCACGCGGTAGTTGCCGACCACGGTGGCCGTCATCGGCGTCTTGTGCGTGTACAGGTTGACATAGGGATGGGCGGCGGACCAGGGCGGGACCGTCGCGCCGGGCGCGGCGGACGGCGTAGGCGCGGCAGGCCGCGGCGCATCAGGCTCATCGCCGGCCGGCGCGGCGGCGGCCGTTTCCGGCAGCGCCTTCTCGCCCGGCAGCTCTTCCCAGCCCAGCTGTTCCTGCACGCCATAAGCCTCGGCGCGCACCATTAACCGCCAGTTGTCGATCGCCCCCGTGGGGCAAGGCGGCACGCAGGCCATGCAGCCGTTGCAGATCTCGGGATCCACCACGTAGTTGTTCGAGTCGTGGGTGATCGCCTTGATCGGACAGGTTTCTTCGCAGGTATTGCAGCGGATGCAGATCTCGGGATCGATCAGGTGCTGCTTCAGGACTTCTGCTGGTAAGGGAGCGTTCATCTCGGTCTTCCCCATGCTCCGGTAGGCGGCCGCAAGCGCGGCCGCCGCCCCGCTTTAGTTGAAACGGACGTAGTCGAAATTCACCGGCTGGCGGTTGATGCCCATGACGGGCGGCGCGATCCAGTTGGCGAACTTGCCCGGCTCGGTGACGCGACCCATCAGCGATGCGACGAAGGCGCGGTCCTCGGGCGTGGGCAGCCACTTGTGGCTGTTGGCCTGCCACTGCGATTCAGAGAGGATCTCGCCTTCGGGCGACATGCGGATGCCGGCCAGCGTGCCGATCTGGCGGTTGAAGGCCTTGTGCGGCACCTGCAGCCGGAACGGCACGCCGCTCTTTTCGATGACCTTGTTCCAGCGGCCGATGCCGGCGACCGAATCGCGGATGAAGTCGTCGCGCAGCACTTCGTTCAAGGCGTTAAGCATCGGCACCTCGGTCTCGCGCAGCTGGCCGTTTTCCACGGTCAGCACGCGGTAGGTGTCGTTCTTCAGCTGGTGGTCGTCGGTGCGCTTGCTCTCTTCGTAGCGGCCCTTCAGGCCCGAGCCGTAGAAGATGGCGGCGTTGGACGACTGGTCCGCGCCGAACAGGTCGATGGTGACGCTGTAGTGGAAGTTCAGGTAGCGCTGGATGGTGGGCAGGTCGATCACGCCGGCCGCGCGCACGGTTTCAGGATCGTCCGTCTTGAGCTGGTTCATCACTTCGCAGGTGCGCTGGATGACGCGCGAGATGCCGGATTCGCCCACGAACATGTGGTGCGCTTCCTCGGTCAGCATGAACTTGGTGGTGCGCGCCAGCGGATCGAAGCTGGACTCCGCCAGCGCGCACAGCTGGAACTTGCCGTCGCGGTCGGTGAAGTAGGTGAACATGTAGAAGGCCAGCCAGTCTGGCGTCTTCTCGTTGAACGCGCCCAGGATGCGTGGATTGTCGGAATCCCCCGAGCTGCGCTGCAACAGCGCGTCGGCCTCTTCGCGGCCGTCGCGGCCGAAGTAGCGGTGCAGCAGGTAGACCATGGCCCACAGGTGGCGGCCTTCCTCGACGTTGATCTGGAACAGGTTGCGCAGGTCGTACTGCGACGGCGCGGTCAGGCCCAGATGGCGCTGCTGCTCGATCGAGGCCGGCTCGGTGTCGCCCTGCGTGACGATGATGCGGCGCAGGTTGGCGCGGTGCTCGCCGGGCACGTCCTGCCAGACGTCGCGGCCCATGTTCTCGCCGAAATGGATCTTGCGCTGGCCGTCCTGCGGCGCCAGGAAGATGCCCCAGCGGTAGTCCGGCATCTTGACGTGGTTGAAGTGCGCCCAGCCGTCAGGCTGCACGCTGACCGCCGTGCGCAGGTAGACGTCGAAACCGTGGGAGCCGTCGGGCCCCATGTCCTGCCACCACTGCAGGTAGTTGGGCTGCCAATGCTCCAGCGCGCGCTGCAAGGTGCGGTCGCCGGACAGATTGACGTTGTTGGGGATCTTATCGCTGTAGTTGATGCCAGACATGTCTCGCTCCTGTTCCTTGGGGTGGCCGCGGTCACGCGGCGCGGTGTCACGGGGCCGTCAGACCCGGTTCCAGTCGAATGCGGCTTGCTCGCCCTTGCCGTAGAGCTTGAGCGCGCCCTTGTCGCCGGCGGCGTTGGGGCGGTTGAAGATCCAGTTCTGCCAGGCGGTGAGGCGGCCGAAGATGCGGGTCTCCATGGTTTCCTGTCCGCCGAAGCGCAGGTTGGCTTCCAGGCCGGTCAGGGCGTCGGGCGACAGCGCGCGCCGCTCCTCCAGCATCATGCGCACCTCGTCGTCCCAATCGATGTTGTCGGGCGCATAGGTGATCAGGCCCAGTTCCAGCGCGTCGGTGGCCGAAAGCGGCTGGCCGGCGCGCGCGCGCACCGCTTCCAGAGGCGCTTGCTCTTCATAGAAGCGGCGTTGCAGCCGGCTCTGGCCGTTGACCAGCGGATAGGCGCCGAAATTGCGCTCGCCCACCACGATCTGCGCGGGCGCGGATTCGTCCTCGTTGTCCAGCATGTAGCTGCGGTCGGCGGCCAGCGCCAGTTCGAGCAAGGTGCCGGCAAAGCAGGAGCCCGGCTCGATCAGCGCGAACAGGCTGCGCGAAGTGACGTCCAGGCGCGCCAGCGTGCGGCGCAGCATGCCGGCGGTTTCGCGCACGAACCAGTGGTCCGCATGCTGTTGCAGCGCGGCGTCGGCGGCCAGCACCAGCGCGGCATCGCCTTCGGTCTTGATGATCCAGGTGCCGATGTCCAGCTCGTTGGTGCGCATGGTCAGGATGGCGTCGTCCAGTTCGCGCGCCATCTGCAGCGGCCACCAGGCCGCGCCCGCGGCGACGATGTCCTGCAAGCCGGTTTGCACCGCGCCCTCGGGCGCGCGCACCGTCCAGGTGGCCTGGCGCTTGTCGCGGTCCAGCTGGATGTCCACATAGCGGTAGGACAGAGCGTCGGCGCTTTCCGTGCGCTGCACCGGCGTCAACGCAATGCCCTGCTCGCCCGCCGGGCGGTCGCTGCCCTGCGCCAGCGACTGCGCGCGTTCGCGCACAGCGTCCTCGAAGCGGGCCGGCTTGACCACCTCGTCCACCAGGCGCCAGTCCTTGGCGCGCTGACCACGCACGCCCTCGACCAGGGTGCAGAAGATGTCGGCGTGGTCGTGGCGCACGCGGCGCTTGTCGGTCACGCGGGTCAGGCCGCCGGTGCCCGGCAGCACGCCCAGCAGCGGCACCTCGGGCAGCGCGACGGCGGACGAGCGGTCGTCGATCAGCATGATCTCGTCGCAGGCCAGCGCCAGCTCATAACCGCCCCCGGCGCAGGCGCCATTGAGCGCCGCGATGAATTTCAGCCCGCTGTGGCGGCTGGAATCTTCGATGCCGTTGCGGGTTTCGTTGGTGAACTTGCAGAAGT